>JBKBWW010000081.1:0-17735 GCA_046314475.1 Hydrogenophaga sp. | reverse complement strand
TGCTGTCAACCTTCTCGCCGCAGGCAGCGATGAGCACGGTGGCCGCGGCGGCGGCGAACAGGGCGGTGTAGCGGTGGGTGGTTTTCATGATGATCTCCTTGGAGGTTGTGCGCCGGCCGAAGCCGGCGCATGAATTCAGGGTGTCAGGTTCTGGCGTGGTGGTCGGTGCGCTTCAAACCTTGTCGGTCGGGCGCTTCTTGGCGCCATCGAACCAGTCGTCGCCGGCATGGCGTTCCCAGGCGGCCACCTGGCGCTCGGCTTCGTCCTTGGCCACGCCGTAGCGTTCCTGGATCTTGCCGGCGAGCTGTTCGCGGCGGCCATTGACCACGTCAAAGTCGTCGTCGGTCAGCTTGCCCCATTGCTCGGTCACGCGGCCTTTGAGTTGTTTCCAGTTGCCTTCGATTCGGTCCCAGTTCATGTGCTTCTCCTGTTGAGGTTGCTAAGTGTTGGATCGGTGGGATCACCGTCCTCGACCCGGTGCTGAGGGTCAGCGTCAAGCCGTGCCTTCACTGTAGGTGGGGGGTGGTCGCAGGCGTGTCGGGCGTGGCGCCGTCGCTGTGTAGGACAAGGCCGATGGTCCGTGGGGCGCGCTTGTAGGCGTTGTCTGACGGCGCGCCCTGGCGGGGCCTGTTAGATTTTGCGCATCTCCAACCAGGCAACCGAGGCCCTCATGATCAGAATCGGTATCGTCGACGACCACGCCATCGTGCGAACCGGTCTGCGGCAATTTCTCTCGGAGCACGTGGACCTGCGCGTGACCGGCGAGGCCAACAACGGCCGCGAAGCGCTGGAGCTGGTGCGCGGCGGTGAGGTCGACGTGCTGTTGATGGACATCTCCATGCCCGAGCACGGCGGCGTGGACGCGCTGCAGGCGATCAAGGCGCGTTTTCCCGATCTCGCGGTGCTCATCCTGAGCGGCTTCCCCGAGGCGCAGTACGCCACCACCTTGCTGCGCTACGGCGCCAGTGGTTACCTCAACAAGGAGTGCCCGCCCGAGGACATCGTCACCGCCATCCGCACGGTGGCGCGCGGTCGGCGCTATGTGAGCCAGGCCGTGGCCGAGCTGCTGGCCGATGGTGCCGCCGGTGCCAGCGAGCAACCGCCCCACGAGCTGTTGTCGGAGCGTGAGCTGCAGGTGTTCCTGCGCCTGGCGCAGGGCGAGACCATTGGCCACATGGCCGAGCAGATGTTCCTGAGCGTGAAGACCGTGAGCACCTACCGCTCGCGCGTGATGGAAAAACTCAAGCTCGGCAGCAACAGCGACCTCACCTACTACGCGCTCAAGAACGGCCTCATTCAGTGAGGCCGGGTCTCAGAGCATCCGCTCCATCAGCCGGCTCAGCGTTTCCATCGCGCGGTCGTCCAGACCCCGCCGGCGCCATTCTTCGAGCGTGATGGCCTTGGACGCATCGCGGTCGCGTTCAAAGAGCCGGTTCATCTCGCCACCGAAGTCGTCGCCCAGCACGATCACGTTGAGCTCGCTGTTGGCCACAAAACTCAGCCAGTCCAGGTTGCTCGACCCCACGGTGGAGAACACGCCATCGATCACCGCGGTTTTGGCGTGCATCAGCGCGTGTTCCATCTGGAAGATGCGCACGCCCGAACTCAGCAGATCGTCGTAATAGGAGCGCCCGGCGTGGAACGCCAGCGTGGAGTCGCTGCGACCAGGCAGCACCATTTCCACCGCCACGCCCCGCTCGGCGGCCTTGCGCAGGGCGGTCACGAAGTCGTTGCCAGGGGCGAAATAGGCCATGGTGAAACGCACGTTGACCTGCGCCGCGTCCACCGCCGCCAGCAGCGTGCTGTAGATGCGGTTGTCCTTGTCGCGCGGGTCGCTGGCGATCACCTTCACCACGCGCGTACCGGGCTCGGCGGCGGCCTTTTGCGGGGCCGGTTGACCCAGCTCACCCTTGCAGCCTTGCTCGCGCCACGTGGTCTCGAACACCTGGCCGATCACCGGCACCACGGGGCCGCGCAGCTCGATCTGCGTGTCGCGCCAGCCGTCGTCGAGTGCGCCCTCGCCGGTGGGCTCACCACGGCGGCCGAACGAGCTGGACCCATAGACGCGGCTGATGTTGATGCCCCCGGTGAAGGCCACGTCCTCGTCCACCACCAGCAGCTTGCGGTGGTCGCGGTGCGTCAGGCCCCAGAAGCCCGGGCGCTTGGTCGGGTTGATCGGGTTGAACGCGCAGACCGACACGCCGCCGTCGACCAGGCGTTTGAAAAACGCATCGGGCGTGGTGATGGAGCCCACCGCGTCGTAGATCATGGCCACCTTCACGCCCTGCGCGGCGCGCGCCAGCAGCAGCTCGGCCACCTCGGCCGCCACGCCCTGGTCTTCCACGATGTAGCTCTGCAGCAGGACACGGCCGCGCGCCTGCGCAATCGCAGCCTTCATGGCGCCGAAGGTGGCCGGGCCGTCGATCAGCAGGCGCGTGCGGTTGCCCTGGTAAAGGTCGGCGTCGCCGGTGGCGGTGAGCGTTTTCAGGTGGTGGATCGTCAGGTCCTTTTTGCCCTCGTTGACCAGGCCTTGCAAGGCCTTGCGCTCGGCCGTGGCCGACACCGGCCCGGCCGCACCGCTCACGGTGACCGTGCCGGCCTGCTCCGGCGGTACGTCGGCCGTTTTGGGCGGCAGGCTGGTGCACCCCGCGACCGCCAGCAGCAGCCCCGAGAAAGCGAGGCCGCACAACCGGCGCAGGCCGGGCGTTTGGAGTGAGCGGGTCTTGTGCATGGGTGCTACAGGGAAAGGGGTGACGTGGGGTACGCGCGAGTGTGCCCCCGCTCACGCAGGCGGTGTGTCGGCAGGGGCAATGCGCGTCTGTCGGACGCGGCCGACAGCGCGTGCCCTGATCCGCGCGGGTTCATGGCGCACCGCTGATGCGCTGGGCCAGACGCCAGAGCGCCAGCCGGTGGGCCGCGGCCAGCGCATCGGCCGAGCGGTCGGGCAGCGCGATGTCGAGGTTGGCCGACCCGGTGGTGGGCGGCGTGGTGGCCGATGCGGCGGCGTCGGTGAACCACCAGCGGGCGCGCAGGCGCAGCGTCTGGCGCGCCTCGTCGGCCACCAGCGTGTCGATGGCCACGCGCAAGCGGCGCGCCACCACCACACCCGCCGGCGCGGGCGACAGCCACACCAGGCCCTCGCCACGCAGCAGCGCGAGATCGGCCGCGAGCCGCACCGGAATGCTGTCGCGCAGCGGCACCACCCAGCGGTGGCCCGCCAGCGGCAGCACACCGGCCGCGCCGCTGGCCACCACCAAGGTGTCGCGCTCCAGCGTGCCGGGCAAGGTCAAGCGGCCCGAGAGCTCCCACACCGAGCCGTCGGCGGGCCGGGGCGCGGGCACCGCCTCGGGCGGCTCGCTCTTGAGTTCGTACCAGCGCGTGGGGGTCTGCGTGGACGCGCAGCCCGCCAGCAGCAGGGGCACGGTGGCCGCGCACGTGAGGAGGTGGCGGCGCTTCATGGTGTGACCTTTCGGCCGCGCAGCACCGAGTCGGGTTGCTGCTCCAGCACTTCCGTCAGGTCGCGCAGGGCGCGGGCCGCGCGCGAGAGGTCTTCCAGCGCACGGTCGGCGCCCAGGCGCAGGCTGGAGTCGTCGGCGGTGGCTGCACGCAGCGACGCGGCGCTGCGGCCCACCTCGTCGGCGGCGCGCTGCAGGTTCTGCACCAGCGGCGCATTGGGTGCGAGCAGCTCGCCCACCTGGTCGGCTGTCTTGTTGACCGAGCCCGCGGCCTGGCCGAGACCGTCCATGGCGGTGCGGGTGGACACCAGCGAGCGTTGCAGCTCGTTGGCCAGCGGGTCGATGCGCTGGTCCAGCTTGGTGGCCACGCGATTGACCGTGGCGGTGATCGCGGCCAGGTCGGTCAGGGCCTGCTTGAGTTCGGGGCCCGAGACCATGGCGCGCGCCGAGGCGGCGATGGCCGAGAGGTCTTCCGCGATCTTGCGGAAGTCCATGCCTTCGAGCTGGTTCTTCAGCGCCTGGATGGCGGTGGCGGTGGTCGGGATTTCGGTGACGTCGCGGTAGGTGCCGCGCAGGTCGCCCGGGCGCTCGGGGCGCAGGTCCAGGTCCACATACAGCTGGCCGGTCAGCAGGCTCTGCATGGACAGCTGGGCGCTCAGGCCGCGCTCCACCAGGGCCGGCAGCGCCAGCCCCACGCCCTTGGTGCGGCGGCCGTCGAGTCCACTCACCGCGTCGCCTTCGAGCCCGACCACCACGGGAATCGAGAAGTCGTCGGTCTTGCGGTCGTAGAACACCGCAATCGACTCCACGCTGCCCACCCGCACGCCGCGAAACACCACCGGCGCACCCACCTGCAATCCATACACCGAGCCACTGAAAAACATGACGGCTTTCTCCTTGCGTGTGAACAGGCTGTTGCCCGCGAGGGCGATGATGGCGGTGGCGATCAAGGCCAGACCGACCACCACGAAGGTGCCGATGAGGGTGGGGCTGAGCTGGCGCTTCATGCGGTTTCTGTCTCGGGTTGCGTGGCGCCTCGGCGCAGGAAAGCCTGCACGCCGGGCGGGCCGTGGTGCAGCAGTTCGTCGGGGGGGCCGAGTGCGGTCATGGTTTTGGTTTGAGCGTCGAGAAAGAGCAAGCGGTCGGCCAGCGCGAAGATGCTGCCCAGCTCGTGGCTGACCATCACCACCGCGGTGCCCAGCTCGTCGCGCAGGTGGCGGATGAGGTCGTCCAGGTGGGCCGAGGACAGCGGGTCCAGGCCGGCCGAGGGTTCGTCGAGAAAGAGCAGCGGTGGGTCGAGCGCGAGCGCGCGCGCAATGGCTGCGCGCTTGCGCATGCCGCCGCTGAGTTGTGCGGGTTCGGCCTCAAAACTGCCGGCCAGGCCCACCAGCGCGAGCTTGAAGCGCGCCGCCTGCTCGCAGGCTTGTGCATCGAGCCCGGTGAACAGCTGCAGCGGCAGCATCACGTTTTCGCCCACCGTCATGCTGCTCCACAGGGCGCCGGCCTGGAACGCCACGCCGAAGCCCTGGCGCAACACGCCCAGGGTTTTGGTATCGGCGGCATACAGGTCTTGTGTGCCGTGCAGCACCTGGCCGGCGGCGGGTGCCTGCAGGCCGATGAGGTGGCGCAGCAAGGTGCTCTTGCCACACCCGCTGCCGCCCGCAATGCACAGCACTTCGCCGGGCAACACGTCGAACGTGAGGTCGCGCTGCACGACGTTGTCGCCAAAGGCCATGGTCAGGGCCTGCACGCGGATCAGGGGGGTGGTCATGGCGTTCACCAGCCCAGTTGTTGAAAGACCACCGTGAGCACCGAGGCCGCGACCACCATCCACACGATGGCCTGCACCACCGCGGCGGTGGTGGCGTCGCCCACGGCCTGCGCGCTGCGCCCGGCCGACATGCCCTGCAGACAACCGGCGAGTGCCACCAGCACCGAGTAAACCGTGCCCTTGAGCAGGCCGATCAGCACGTGGGGCAGCGTCAGGGCCTGCGCGCTGGCGTAGACGTATTCGAGCGGCGTCACGTTGTAGAGCCCCACCGCCACCAGCCAGCCCACGCCCATGCCCACCACCGCGGCGAACGCGGTGAGCATGGGCCCCACGATCAGCAGCGCCAGCACGCGCGGCAGCACCAGGAAGTCGACCGGGTTCACGCCCAGCGTGGTGAGTGCGTCCACCTCTTCGTTCGCCCGCATGCTGCCGATCTGCGCCGCGAACGCCGCGCCCACACGGCCGGCGAGCACGATGCCCACCAGCAGCGCGGCCACCTCGCGCACCACGCCCACCGTCACCAGGTCGGCAATGAAATTTTGTGCACCAAAGCGCTGCAGCTGCGCCGCGCCCATGTAGGCCACGATCAGGCCCACCAGAAAACTCACCAGCGCCACGATGGGCAGGCTGCGCGGCCCGGTCTGTTCGATCTGCCAGGCCAGGTCGCTCCAGCGCATGCCGCTTTGGCCCCGCAACAGGCGGCCCACCGACAGCAGCACCTCACCCACGAAGGTGAGCGAGCGGCGCCCGTCGGCCCACCAGGCCTGGGTGTTCGCGCCCACCCGGGCGATGCGGCCCGGCTCGTGCCGGGGCGCGGTGGCTGCGGGCGTTTCGGTCAGCGCCATCGACAAGATCTCGCGCAGGCCGTCGGGCAGACCTTGCAGGTCGATCGTCACCGGCGGCCGGGTGAGCGCGCTCAGGCGCTGCCAGAGGCTGGAGGCCAGCGCCACGTCCCACGAACCCAGCGCCGACGTGTCAAAACGCACCTCGCCTTGCACCAGGGCGCCGGGTGCCGCAGGCAGGGCCGCGCTGTGGCCGCGCCACTCGCCGCCGATGCCGAGCACCCAGGCGTTGTCCTGCCCGGTCCACTGCGCAACCGCCTCGGGCCGGGCGCCGTCGGGCGCTCCGGTGTGCGGGGTGGTTGCAGGCAGCGGTTCGGTCATCGCCACAGACTAGGCGGGCAAAGTGCCCGGGTCGGTTCGCTGCCACACATACGCCCCGCGGCCAGCCCTCCACAATGGGTTGATTGACCCTTTTGAGCAACATCCCGTGCCGATCAACCACAGCGCCGACGCCCACCCCATGCCCGCCCTCACGCCGCGCTGGCGCCGCCCTGCCTGGGTGGCCGGTGGTCTGGTGGGCCTGCTGGTGCTCGGTGTGGTGGTGGGCGAGATGAGCGGTTGGCCCGTGTTGCGCCAGCCCATGGAGCGCGCCATGAGCAACGGGGCCGGTGTGCCCGTGGTGCTGCAAGGCGACGTGAAGCTGCACCTGTTCTGGCGTCCGCGTCTTGAAGTGGGCCGGCTGCAGATTGCATCTGACGAACGCTTCAAGGTGCCGCACCTGCTCGATGCGCAGGGCGTCGCGCTGGCCTGGACCTGGGGCGATGTGTGGCGCTGGCGCCAGGGCCAGGGTTTGCGTGTGCACAGCCTGCAGGCCGACGAGCTCGACGCGCAACTGGTGCGCCTGAAAGACGGCAGCGCCAACTGGCAGCTCGGTGCGCCCAAGCCCGAAGACGAACCCGACGCGTTGGCCAGCCTGCCGCGCTTTGGCACGCTGCTCATGAAAAAGGGCCGCATCGACTGGAACGACGCGGTGCAGGACGTGGACATCAAAGTGGCCGTGCAGGGCAGCGAGGGCGACGCTGTGCAAGGCGCCGACGCGGGTTATGTGGCCACCCTCAGCGGCCGCTACCAGGCCTTGCCGCTCAAGCTCAACGTGCGCGCCGGCAGCACCCTGCCGCTGCTGCAGGACGCCGAGGGCGCTGCCGCTGCGCCCTGGGTGCCGCTGCGCGTGGAGGGCAGCGTGGGCAGCTCGCGCCTGCTGTTCGACGGCCAGGCCGCCGCGCTGCTGGGCACGCCGCGCCTGCAGGGAAAGGTTCAGTTCAAGGGCCGCTCGCTGGCGGCCGTGGGTGAGCCTCTGGGCATCACCCTGCCCCAGACGCCACCGTTTGATCTGCGCGGCACGCTGGAGCACGAAGCCGGCGCCTGGCGCTTGAAGGCCCAGCGCGCCGTCATCGGCAGCAGCCAGCTGGCGGGCGACCTGCTGTTCGACCAGCGCGAGAAACCGTCCAAGTTGTCGGGCCAGCTCACCGGCAGCCGGCTTGCCCTGGCCGACCTGGGTCCCGCCATCGGTGGCAAGGGCGGCGACACCACCCAAGACGACGCCACCGCGCCGGGCCGTGTGCTGCCGCAGCGCCGTTTTGACCTGCCGTCGCTCAAAGCCATGAACGCCGATGTGCAGGTGGACATCGACCAACTGGACTTCGGCACCACCGCCATGGCGCCGCTGCAAAGTCTGAAGACCCGCGTGCGGCTGGTCGGCGGCGTGCTGAAGCTGGACGATTTGAAGGCCTCGGTCTCGGGGGGATCGATTGCCGGCTCGACCCAGCTCGACGCCAACGCCAGCCCGGCCGCCTGGGCGGCCAAGCTCGACTTCAAGGCCATCGACATGGCCGGCTGGCTGCGTGGACTCAGCACCGAAGGCGCGCCCACCAGCGCGCCGGTGGCCAAGGGCGCGGCGACGCTGAAAAAAGAGCGCAACGAGGCTCGCCAGGGCGGCGACCAGGCGGTGCAGAGTTACCTCACCGGTCTGCTGTTCGGCAGCGTGCACGTGCGCGGCGCGGGCCGCTCCACCGCCGAGATCCTCTCCAGCCTCGACGGCCCCGTGCAGCTCACCTTGCGCGATGGCACGCTGTCCCACCTGGCCACCGAAGCCATGGGCCTGGACGTGGCCGAATCGCTGGGCGTGCTGATCCGCGGCGACCAGCCCTTGCCCCTTCGGTGTGCGCGTTTCGACATGGTGGCGCGCAACGGGGTGGTGGCGCCCACGCTGGCGGTGATCGACAGCGCCGACAGCACCATCCGCATCACCGGCCAGGTGAGCCTGCGCGACGAGTCGCTGGCGCTGCGCGTCGTGACCCGCTCGCACGACTGGTCGCCGCTGTCCTTGCGCACGCCCGTCACCGTGACCGGCACGCTGGGTGATCCACAAGTCGGCATCGAAGCGCAGGGCCTCATCGGCCGGGTGCTCGGTGCGGTGGCGTTGGGGGCGGTCGTGGGTCCGGCGGCGGCGATTCTGCCGTTGATTGAACAGGGCTCCACCAGCAAGGTCGACCCCTGCACCGTGGCGGCGGCGCCCGAGCAGGCGGGGGCCCAACCGGCCGCGCCGCGCAAGCCCTGAACACCGGTTCCTGTTGGCGATGTCGTCAGCGGTTTCCTACAAGCGCTCAGGGCGCCGGCTTGCAGAAAACGGGGGATGGGCTTCCTACATTGGAGCCATCGCAACGGCCGTCGTTGCGCCCCACGAGGAGCCCCACATGTTGCATTACGCCGTCGTCTTTTTCATCATCGCCTTGATCGCCGCCGTGCTCGGCTTCGGTGGCCTGGCCGCGGGTGCTGCGAGCATCGGCAAGGTGCTCTTCGTCATCTTCATCGTGATGGCCCTGGTGACCATCGTGGCCGACCTGGTGCGCAAGCGCTGAGCGCCCCACCCCATCGCTGACAGGTGCTTCAGCGCGGGCGTCGCGACGCCACCTTGTGCAGCAACTCCAGCAGCAGCGCGCGCTCCGCCGGGCTGAGGTGATCGAAGGTGGCGCGTTCGCCTTCGATCACGCTCTCGGCTGCGGTGCGAGCGATCTTGGCGCCCTTGGAGGTCGTGCTCACATGCTGGGTGCGGCGGTCGGTTTCACTGCGCTCGCGTGAGACCAGACCGCGCCGTTCCAGCCGCTCCAGCCAGTTGGTGAGGTTGGGTGGTGTGACCGCCAGCGCCCGGGCGAGCTGGCGCGCGCTCACACCGGGGTTGTGGTGCACCAGCGCCAGGATGGTGAATTCCACCGGACGCAAATCGTGCGGTTTGCCAATGCGCTGCTGGAAAACATCGAGTGTGCTGAGCTGGGCCTGGGCGATCTGGTAGCCCAGGATGCCTTGCAGGCCGGCTTCGGACAGGTGTCCGGCCGGCGTCTCGTCGGGTGCGGTTCGTTGAGGCATCCGCCGATTGTCCCGCAACGGTCTCCCCGGGTATGTACGGATGCCGGTCAATAGATAGTTCAGTAACTTAACTATCGGCATTCACCACAACAAGGAGACATTTCCCATGCACGCTCTCATCTCGCGCCTGCCGTTGCTCGCGCTGACCGGTCTGGTCGCCTGCGGCGGCGGATCGGACAGCAATCCCCCCGCCGCGCCGCCCGCCGCGCCCCCGGCGATTCCCCAGCTCGGTCAGGCAGCGCCGGCCGGTCTGGTCGGCAACTGCGCCGACCTTTCGGTGCGGCTCGCGGGCCTGGCCAACACCACCCTCACCGCCAGCACCGACGTGGCCGCCGGCACGCTCACCGTGGGCGGTCAGGCGGTGCCGGCGCATTGCCGCGTCACGGGCAAGATGTTCGAGCGCACCAGCACGGTGGACGGCAACGCGTACGCCATCGCCTTCGAGATCCGCTTGCCGCTGGCCTGGAACGGCCGCTTCTTTCACCAGGGCAACGGCGGCATCGACGGCAGCGTGGTCACGGCCACCGGTGGCGAGGGCGGTGGTTCGTTGACCCACGCGCTCCACAAAGGATTTGCCGTGCTCAGCTCGGACGCCGGCCACCTGGGTTCACAAGGCCCGTTTTTCGGCATCGACCCGCAAGCCCGGCTGGACTACGGCTACCAGGCCGCGGCCAAACTCACGCCCATGGCCAAAAACCTGATCGCAGGCGCTTACGGTAAAGCGCCCGACCGCTCCTACTTCGGGGGCTGCAGCAACGGCGGGCGCCACGTGTTCAACGCCTTCGCCCGCATGCCCGAGCAGTACGACGGTTACCTGGCCGGCGCGCCGGGCTACAACCTGCCCAAGGCCGCGGTCGCCAGCATCTTCGGCGGCCAGCGCTATCTCAGCGTGGCCACCGACCCGGCCAACATCGCCACCGGCTTCACCAACGCCGAACGCGCCACCGTGGCCGCCGCGGTGCTGGCCAAGTGCGACGCGCTCGACGGCGCCACCGACGGCCTGATCCAGGACGTCGAGGCTTGCCGCAGCAGCTTCTCGCTCGCCACCGACGTGCTCACCTGCGTTGGCGCACGCGACGGGAGTTGCCTGAGCGCCGCGCAGAAAACCGCCATCGCACCGATCTTCAGCGGCGCCACCACGAGCACCGGCACACCGATCTATGCGAGCTTTCCGTACGACGCCGGTCTGGGCGCCAACGGCATTCCGTTCTGGGAGTTCACCGCGCCGGTGGCCCTGGACTCGGGTGCGGTGGGTGTGATCTTCGGCGTGCCGCCCATTCCCCAGGCCTCGTTCAACGGGCCGAACTTTGCGCTCACGGGCAGCATCGACGACATGTTCACCTCGATCAGCGCCACCAACGCGACCTACACCGAGTCGGCCATGAGTTTCATGACGCCGCCCAACCCGACGCAGTTGTCGGCGGTGCGCAACCGCGGCGCCAAGATCATGGTTTACCACGGCGTGAGCGACCCGATCTTCTCGGCCGACGACAGCGCCAACTGGGCCCGGGGTGTGGCCGCCAACCACGCCGACGCCGCTGCCTTCGCCCGCCTGTACCTGGTGCCGGGCATGGGCCACTGCTCGGGCGGACCCGCCACCGACCAGTTCGACATGCTGGCGTCGCTGGTGGACTGGGTGGAGCGAGGCACGGCCCCCGACCGTGTGACCGCCTCGGCGCGTGGCGCCGGCAACCTCGGTGGCGTGAACGCCGAGGTGCCCGCTGGCTGGGCCGCCAACCGCACACGCCCGCTGTGCCCGTGGCCGAAGGTGGCGCGCTACAGCGGCAGTGGCAGCGTGGAGAGCGCAGCCAGTTTCAACTGCCAGCCCTGATCACGCCTTGGGGTAGAGCACCATCTGTGTGCAGCGGAACAGCGCGATCGTCTTGCCCGTCTCGCGGTGCGTGACGGTCGCGTCCCACACCTGCGTGGTGCGCCCCAGGTGGACGGGCGTGGCCACGCAGTCGATGGTGCCTTCTCGCGCCGTGCCCAGGTGGTTGCTCTTGAGTTCGATGGTGGTGAACCCGGTGGCGTCCTTGGGCAGGTTGGCCACGCAGCCATAGCCGCAGCTGGTGTCGGCCAGCGTGACCACGCTGCCCGCGTGCAGAAAGCCGTTGGGCGCCATGGTGGTCGGCTTCACCGCGAGTTCGGACTGCACTTCCGTGGGGCTCACGTGGGTGATGACCAGGCCCAGGTGGCCGGGCAGCGCGTCCGCGCCGCGCGCGTTGAATTGGTCGGCGAGTGTGTTCATGTTCTCTCCTGTTGTGAGGGTGTTCATCGCGTCCAGCTGCCCAGCCGGATCGCGATCGCGATGGTGGAACCATAAAGCACCAGGCTGAATGCGATCACGGCGAAGAGGCCCGTGGCCGAGGTGTGGAACACGTGCACACAGAGCCAGCCGCCCACCACCAGCACCACCAGCCGCGCCATGCTGCCGGCCAACGGCCAGAACATGCGGCCCGCGCCCTGCGACGCAAAGAACAGCGCCAAGCCGAGGCCGAAAAACGCGTAGCAGCCGCCCACGATGTTGAGGTAGCGGGCACCGAAGCCGAGCACCTCGGGGTCGGCGGTGAAGAGGTTCATCCAAAGGCCTGGCGCGAGCGCGGTGACCACGCCGATGCCACCGGTGATGGCCGCCACCACCGCGCCGCCCACCCAGGCCACGCGCACCGCGCGCGCCGACTGCCCGGCGCCCATGTTGGTCGCCACCATCGCGGTGAGCGCCGTGCCGAAGCCGAACGCGATCGGCACCAGGATGTATTCGAGCCGCGCCGCCACGCCGTAGCCGGCGAGCGCGGCCGTGCCGTAGCTGCCCACCAAAGCGGTGGCCACGGCGATGGACGCGTTGCTGATCACCGGGCTCAGGGAGGCCGGCAGGCCCACCCGCAAGATGTCGCGCAGCAGCGGGCCATGCAGCCGCCAGGGCGAGCGCTGCAACTGCACGGCGCCATCGCGCCGCAGCAGGTGGGCCACCATCACCAGGGCCGAGGCGCCGTTGACCACCAGCGTGCTCACCGCCGCGCCGGCCACACCGAGCCCAGGCACCGGCCCCCAGCCAAACACCAGCAGCGGGCACAACACCAGGTGCAGCAAGGCCGTGCCCAGCAGCAGCACCGAGGGCAGCAGCATGTTGCCCGCGCCGCGCACCACGGCGGCCAGCACGTTGGTGAACCAGATGACCACCGCGCCACTGAACAGCACGTTGGAATACGCGAGCGCGGCATCCAGCGCCGCACCGCGCCCGCCCATGCCGCCGAAGATGCCGCGACCGAAGCCCAGCATCGCCACCATGAACAACGCGGCCAGCGCGGCCGCGATGAACAGGGCCTGCTGCGCCAGGCGGCTCGCGTCCTCGCTGCGTCCCGCGCCCAGCGCGCGCGCCACGGCGGCGGTGGTGGCGCCACCGATGCCACCGGCCGACATCTGCATCATCAGCATGGACAGTGGAAACACCAGCGCGATGCCGGCCAGCGCGTCCGCGCCCAGGCGCCCGAGGATGTAGCCGTCGTAGCCGATCACGATGGTCATGGCGAACAGGCCCATCACGTTGGGCGTGGCCAGGCGCATCAGGGTGGGCAGCAGCGGGGCGTGCAGCATCTGCTGCACGCGGGATTGGGCGAGGGAGGCGCTCATGGGTGTGCCTGGCGTGTTTTGCTCACGCCTGCGCGTCGCGCAGGTAGATGCCGGGTTCGGCCGCAAGGCCGAGCTTGACCTGCTGGGTGAATTCGTCGGCCAACACCTCGTCGGCGCCCGCCTCCAGCGCGTCGAGGGCGCGGTGCACGATGGCCTCGGGCGAGGACTTCGGCATGTCCAGGCCACTCGTGAGGTCGGTGTCGACAAAGCCCATGTGCAGGCCCAGCACCTGCGTGCCTTGCGCGCGCAGGTCGTTGCGCAAGCCGTTGGTGAGCGCCCAGGCGGCGGACTTGCTGGCGCCGTACACCGCGAGCAGGGGCGAGTTGATCCAGCTCGCCACCGACAGCACGTTGAGCAGCGCGCCGCCGCCCTGGGCCGCGAGCACCGGCGCAAACGCCTGGCTCACACGCAGCACGCCGAAGAAGTTGGTGTCCATGTGCCGGCGGGCCGAATCGATGCTGTCTTCGCCGAGAAAACTGCCCAGGGCCGCGATGCCGGCGTTGTTGATCACCAGCGTCACGTCGCTCGCGTGGCGGGCGGCCGCGGCCACCTGCCCGGGGCTGTTCACGTCCAGCGCGATGGCTTCGACGCCGGGCAGCGTGACGCTCGCGGGGTTGCGCGCGCCGGCGTACACCTTGCGGGCACCGCGGGCCAGTGCCTCGCGAGCGAAGGCCAGGCCGATGCCGCGGTTGGCGCCGGTGATGAGAACGGTGGCGTTGTGGAGTTTCATAGTTCGGTCTTTCCGATGATGTGGGTGGGTGGGTGGATGGAACCTTGTTTATGACGGTCGTCATATTCGAGATCGACATGAAAGGCGGGTGGAGAAAGCGGTCGCCATGACCGCCTCAGTCTTGAACGGGGGTGTCGTGCTGCGCCAGCAAGGCGCCGCGGTTGGCGGCCAGCAGGGCGCGGCCCTCGGCGTTGTTGCCCAGCGCGCGTGCGAGCTGCAGCGCGCCCACCATCTGGCTGGCCACCGCCGTCGCCACGTCCGGCGCGGCGCCGGCGGGCAGGGTGTTGCCCACCCGCTCCACCAGGCCGCGCACGCGCTGGGCGGCGGCGGAACGCACCTCGGGTGCCTGGCGCGGCATCTCCGAGGCCAGTGCGGCCACCGCGCAACCTTCTTCGGCGTTGCCCAGGTGGCGATCGGACAAATAGCCTTCGACGAGTGCACGAAACGGGCTGGCGCCCTTGGCTTCGCGCACCGCGTTGCCGCGTGCGATGCGCTCGGCGCTTTGCCGCCCGGCGTGCTCCAGCGCTTCGACCAGCAAGGCATCGCGCGAGGCGAAGTGCGCGTAGAAGCCACCGTGCGTGAGCCCCGCTTCTTTCATGATGTCGGCCACGCCGACGCCCTGAAAACCCGCGCGGCGGATGGCGCGCGCGGCCGTGTCGAGGATGCGTTCGTGCGTCAGGGCCTTGCGGTTGGGGGCGATTTCCATGCCGGCATTGTAGTGGCAAATATGATGACCGTCATAAGAATGGGGTCGCCCTTCGTCGGCTGGGTGGCCTCACGGCGTCACAGAAAACGTTCGAGGAAACGGCGCGAGGTGCGGTCCAGCGCGTTGCGGTCGGGGATGTCGAACACCACGCCGTGCGCGCTGGTGATCAGCAGGCGGCGCTGGCCCGGCAGGCGGCGGATGTCTTCCTCCACCTTGAGCACGAGCTCGGTCGGCCCCCGGTCGGTGTCGACCTGCCAGGTGCTGGGCGTGCCGAAGGTGCTGACCTCGCGGATGCGCTGGATCACCGGGGAGAACTCGCGCTCCGCCAGCGCCTGCGCCACGGCGGCGCGGCGCGTGTCGTCCAGCGC
The DNA here is from genome assembly GCA_046314475.1 of Hydrogenophaga sp. Lineage (GTDB taxonomy): Bacteria > Pseudomonadota > Gammaproteobacteria > Burkholderiales > Burkholderiaceae_C > Hydrogenophaga. The sequence continues at coordinate 2,870 of JBKBWW010000081.1, read as the reverse complement.
ATCGAGCTGCGCCACGAACACCACCTCGTGTCCGTCGGGGCCGACGATGGAGATGGCTTCCATGGGCGCGCTCAGCGGAAACGAGCGCACCACCTGCACACCCACCTGAGGCTCGCCGCCGGCCACGCGGCAGACCCAGCGGCCCTGGGCGTCGGAGAAGAGTTCGAAGTCGGCCATGGCGCCTGTTGAAGTGTTCATGGCGTGAGGTTGCCGGTGTGGGCCGAGGGTTGCGGCAGGTGGTGGGCCAGGGCGTTGCCGATGTGGTCCGGATCTTCGGCGGCGGCCTGGCGGGCCTGGGCTTCGTGCAGGCGCCAGTAGTGGCCCTGGCGCGCCATCAGCTCGTCGTGCGGGCCCACTTCCACCACCTCGCCCCGGTCCATCACCACCAGCCGGTCGGCCTTGCGCAGGGTGGACAGGCGGTGCGCGATGGCAATGGTGGTGCGGCCCTGCACCAGGTTGTCCAGCGCCTTCTGGATCTCTTTTTCGGTCTCGGTGTCCACCGCCGAGGTGGCTTCGTCCAGGATCAGGATGCGCGGGTCGATCAGCAGTGCGCGCGCGATGCTGATGCGCTGGCGCTCACCGCCCGAAAGGCCCTGACCGCGCTCGCCCACCAGCGAGTCGTAACCGTGCGCCAGCCGCAAGATGAATTCGTGCGCGTTGGCCGCGCGCGCAGCGGCCACGATCTCCTCGCGCGTGGCGCCGGGTTTGCCGTACGCGATGTTGTCGGCCACGGTGCCGAAAAACAGAAACGGCTCCTGCAGCACCAGGCCGATGTGGCGGCGGTAGTCGGCCACCTTGAAGCGGCGGATGTCGTGGCCGTCGAGCTCGATGCGGCCTTCGCTCACGTCGTGGAAGCGGCAGATCAGATTGACCAGCGTGCTTTTGCCCGAGCCGCTGTGGCCCACCAGCCCGATCATTTCGCCGGGGCGGATGCTCAGGCTCAGGTCGCGAATGACCGAGCGGTTGCCGTATCGAAACGCGATGCCGTGGATGCTGAGACCACCCTGCACCCGCACGCCCTGCACCGGCTCGGTGGGCTCGGGCACGTTGGACACGTGGTCCAGGATGTCGAAGATGCGCTTGGCGCCAGCCGCGGCCTTCTGCGTCACCGAGACGATGCGGCTCATGGAGTCGAGCCGGCCGTAGAAGCGGCCGATGTAGGCGATGAACGCGGTGAGCACACCGACCGTGATGTCGCCCTTGGCGATCTGCCAGATGCCGAAGGCCCAGACCACCAGCAGGCCCACGTCGGTGAGCAGGGTCACGGTGGGGGTGAACAGGCTCCAGGTCTTGTTGATGCGGTCGTTGACCACCAGGTTCTGCGCGTTGGCCTCGTGGAAGCGGCCCGACTCGCGCTTCTCCTGCGCAAAGGCCTTGACCACGCGGATGCCCGGAATGGTGTCGGCCAGCACGTTGGTCACGTCGCCCCACACGCGGTCGATCTTTTCGAAGCCGGTGCGCAGGCGGTCGCGCACGCGGTGGATCATCCAGGCGATGAAGGGCAGCGGCAGCAGCGTGACCAGCGCCAGCCAGGGGTTGATGGAGAACAGGATGGCCGAGGTCATGAGCAGCATCAGCACGTCGGTGGCGAAATCGAGCGCGTGCAGCGAGAGGAACACCGAGAGCCGGTCGGTTTCCGAGCCGATGCGCGCGATCAGGTCGCCGGTGCGCTTGGCGCCGAAGTAGTCGAGCGAGAGACCCAGCAGGTGGTCGAACGCGCTGGTGCGCAGGTCGGCCGCGATGCGCTCGGACACCAGCGCCAGCAGCCAGGTGCGCGCCCAGCCCAGGCCCCAGGCCACCAGCGCCGCCCCCAGCAGCCCCGAGAGCAGCAAGGCCACGTAGCCTTTGTCGATCTGCTGCCCGTTCTGGAACGGGATCAGCACGTTGTCCATCAGCGGAATGGTCAGGTAGGGCGGCACCAGCGTGGCGGCGGTGGACGCCAGCATGAGCAGGAAGCCGGCCAGCAGCTGCCAGCGGTAAGGCCGCGCAAAGCGCCACAGCCGCAGCAGCACCCAGGTGGACGGCACCTCGGCCGGTTGCCGTGCGCAGACCTCGCACTCTTCGCTGTCGGCGTTCATGGGCGACTGGCAGGTCGGGCAGCGTTGGCCGGCCTCGGGCACGGGCGCCGCGCCGCCCTGCAGGCGGGTGATGGCGTGGTCGAACTGGCGCACCAGGCGCAGCGCGTCGGGGTTCTGGGCCAGGGTGAAACGCCAGCGCTGGCGCAGGCCGCCGGCGTCCAGCAGGTCCAGCGTGGCCACGCCGGCCAGGTCGGTGTGCTGCAGGCGCTGTGTGCTGTCCAGCGGCCAGGCCTGTCGGCCACCGTTGGCATGCCGCTGCACCAGTTCGCTGGCGGTGAGCAGCAGCTCGCCGCTGGCAAAGTGGCCTTGGGCGTCCAGATCGAGGTCCATGCGGGCCAGCACGTCCGCTGGGGTGGCATCGGCTTGAGCGGGGCCGAGGGCGGCGGGACGGGGGTGGGCGGGCGTGGTTTGCATGAACCGGAAATTGTGCGCCAACTCAGCGGCGTTGCTGGTGTGACATACAGCCACAATTTGTCGTGGGGGGGGCCGCCGCGCCGCCCCCGCCCCGCCCCCAAAGGCCGTGTGGGGGGCCCCCGCCCCCCGCCCCCGCCGGCGCCCCCGCCGTGCTCACCCGCACGCACAACAGCATCACGGTGACCTGGGCGCGGCCGGAGGGCGGCACGCTGGAGGAGCGCGTCACGGGCTACATTGTGCACGCGCAGCAGTGCGATGGCGCGTCGGTCGTAACGGATGTACGCCGCCCCATCATCACGCGCACCGTGTCAGAGGCACAGTTTGCCTTCCCCGGCCTGCGCTCCGGCGACTACTTCCGCTTCCGCGTCTCCTCGCGCA
>JBKBWW010000080.1:0-18001 GCA_046314475.1 Hydrogenophaga sp. | reverse complement strand
GGATCCGCTCGCGGCCGAGCGGCTGATTCGCGGGACCGACCGCGACGACGGGGTCCTGACCCGGCGGGTCCGCCAGCAGCCGTTTTGCGTGATCCTGCTCGACGAGATCGAGAAGGCGCACCCGGACATCTTCAACGTCTTGCTGCAGGTGATGGACCACGGCACGCTGACCGACAACAACGGGCGCAAGGCCGACTTCCGCAACGTCATCATCATCATGACGACGAACGCGGGCGCCGAGACCATGAACAAGGCGACCATCGGTTTCACCAACCCGCGCGAAGCGGGTGACGAACTGGCCGACATCAAGCGCCTGTTCACGCCCGAGTTCCGCAACCGCCTGGACGCCACGGTGAGCTTCAAGGCGTTGGACGAGAACGTCATCATGCGGGTGGTTGACAAGTTCCTGCTGCAGCTGGAGACGCAACTCGGCGAAAAGAAGGTCGAAGTCACGTTCACCGATGCCTTGCGCAAGCACCTGGCCAAGAAGGGTTTCGACCCGCTGATGGGTGCACGCCCGATGCAGCGCCTGATCCAGGACACCATCCGCCGTGCGTTGGCCGACGAGCTGCTGTTTGGCCGCCTGACCGAAGGTGGTCGCCTCACGGTGGACATCGTCACCAAGACCGACGACGCCGGCAAGGAAGTTCAGGAAGTTGATCTGGACATCCAGCCGCTGCCGAAGAAGGAAGGCAAAGCCAAGCCCGAGGAAGCCACGGCGGGTTGAGCTTCGGCTCTTTCAGTCAAAAGGCCCGGGTGACCGGGCCTTTTCTTTTGTCAGGCCCGGTCACGCCGGGCCTTTTGCTTTGGGTGCCGCCTTGAGGTTCAGGGCATGGCCAAGTAGGCCGCACGAATCCTCTCGATGCGCTGGCGGTTCACACCGAAATCTTCGCGGCCCAACCGGCTGGCGCTGCGCAGCTCGATGGCGTTGCTGGCCGGGTTGGCCCAGAACTCCAGGTCGTCCACAAACTTGAGCCAGCGCGTTTGCGCCTGGGCGTACACGTAGTCCGGGCGCTGCTCGGTGATGGTGACGCCGGGGATGGTGCCCAGCGCCGCCTCCAGCGCTTTCATGGAGGCGACGGCGCCCGCCGCCTTGAAGGGCAGCGGATCGATGGACGCGTAGGCGCGCTGCGGGTGATCCGGCACCAGCGCGGCTTGGCTGCTCACACTGTTGCGGGTGACCGAGGGAGGCTTGAGGCGACCGTCTTTCACCCCGAGGTCGCCAGGTCGTTGGCCGCTCAGCAATCCGACCTGGGCGGCCACGAGCGCCAGCACGATGGCGGCCAGGACGATGTAGAAGGCGAATTTCATGGTGTGTGTCCGTTCAGCGTTTGCCGCCGAGCAGGCTGCCCAGCACGCCGCGCACGATCTGGCGGCCCAGTCCGCTGGCCACGCTGCGGGCGGCAGTTTTGGCCATGGTCTGCACCAGGCCGTCGTACTGGCCGCCGCGTGGGCCGGTGCGGCCGAACAAGGCTTCGTTCACCATGCCGCCAAATCCGCCGCCGCCGGCTTCGGCCTCTTGCTTGGCGGCGCCGGGAATGCGGGGCGTTTTGGGCGCGTCTTTCGCGGCCTCGGGCTCGGCTTCCACGCCCCGCTTGCCCGCGTGGTTGGCGAACATTTCGTAGGCGCTTTCGCGGTCCAGCAGCTTTTCGTACACACCGGCCACCAGCGAGTCTTGGCGCAGTTGCTGCCGCTGGACATCGGTGATGGGCCCGAGCTGGCTGCCCGGCGGCACCACGAACACGCGCTCGGTCTCGCTGGGCCGGCCCTTGGCGTCGAGCAGGCTCACCAGGGCCTCGCCCACGGCCAGTTCGGTGATGGCCGCTTCGATGTCCAGCCCGGCCTTGGGCCGCATGGTTTGCGCGGTGGACTTCACCGCCTTCTGGTCGCGCGGTGTGAAGGCGCGCAGCGCGTGCTGCACGCGGTTGCCCAGTTGGCCCAGCACGCTGTCGGGGATGTCCAGCGGGTTTTGCGTCACGAAATACACGCCCACGCCTTTGGAGCGCACCAGGCGCACCACCAGTTCGATGCGTTCGATCAGCACCTTGGGCGCTTCGTTGAACAGCAGGTGGGCTTCGTCGAAGAAGAACACCAGTTTCGGCTTGTCGGGATCGCCGATCTCGGGCAGCGTCTCGAACAGTTCGGAGAGCATCCACAGCAGGAAGGTGGCGTACAAGCGCGGCGCGTTCATGAGCTTGTCGGCGGCCAGGATGTTGATCACACCCTTGCCGTCCACCGTCTGCATGAAGTCGCTGATGTCCAGCATGGGCTCGCCGAAGAACTGGTCACCGCCTTGCTGCTCCACCTGCATCAACCCGCGCTGGATCGCGCCGATGCTCGCCGCGCTGATGTTGCCGTACTCGGTGGTGAACTGTTTGGCGTTGTCGCCGATGTGCTGCAGCATGGCCCGCAGGTCCTTCATGTCCAGCAGCAGCAGGCCGTTGTCGTCGGCGATCTTGAACACCAGGTTCAACACACCGGCCTGCGTGTCGTTCAGGTTGAGCATGCGGGCCAGCAGCAGAGGACCCATGTCGCTGACCGTGGCGCGCACCGGGTGGCCGAGTTCGCCAAACACGTCCCACAGTGTGGTCGGGCAAGCCTGCGAGGCGGGCAGGGTGATGCCACGCTCCTGCAGCACCTTGCTGATTTTTTCGCCGAAGCTGCCCTTCTGGCTGATGCCGGAGAGGTCGCCCTTCACGTCGGCCATGAACACCGGCACGCCGATGTTGGAGAACTGCTCGGCCAGGGTTTGCAGCGTCACCGTCTTGCCGGTGCCGGTGGCGCCGGTGATCAATCCATGGCGGTTGGCCAGGCCTGGCAGCAACTGGCAGGTGGTGGTGGCGTTCTGGGCGATCAGCATCGGTTCGGCCATGGCGGAGCTTCCTTGTGTGCGGGTTCGGGGCAGGGCGGTTGAAAACGTAAAATCGCAGGCTTATTAGATCAAAGCCCAAGCAGGCAAAAGGACAATTTCGTGGCCGGACACAGCAAATGGGCAAACATTCAGCACCGCAAGGGCCGCCAGGACGAAAAGCGCGGAAAGATCTGGACGCGCGTCATCCGTGAGATCACCGTGGCCGCGCGCCAGGGTGGCGGCGACCCGGCCATGAACCCGCGACTGCGCCTGGCCATCGACAAGGCCAAGGCCGCCAACATGCCGGCCGACCGCATCAAATACAACGTGGAAAAAGCCTCTGGCACGCTCGAAGGCGTGAGCCTGGAAGAGATCCGATACGAAGGCTACGGTATCGGTGGTGCGGCGGTGATCATCGACACCATGACCGACAACAAGGTCCGCACCGTGGCCGAGGTGCGCCACGCCTTCAGCAAACACGGCGGCAACCTGGGCACCGACGGCTCGGTGTCTTTCCAGTTCAAACACTGCGGCCAACTGGTGTTTGCGCCCGGTACGTCGGAAGACAAGGTGATGGAGGTCGCGCTGGAAGCCGGTGCCGACGATGTGATCACCGACGCCGACGGCGCCATCGAGGTGCTGACCTCACCGACCGAATTCGAAGCCGTCAAGAACGCGCTGGAGGCCGCTGGCCTCACACCCGAGATTGCCGAGGTGACGATGCGCGCTGAAAACACAGTGGAACTCACCGGCGAGGACGCCGCGCGCATGCAGAAGTTGCTCGACGTGCTCGAAGACCTGGACGACGTGCAAGGCGTCTTCCACAACGCTGAAATTCACGCATGAAAGTTCTCGTCATTGGCGGCGGTGGCCGCGAACACGCCCTGGCCTGGAAACTCAAGCACGACGAGGGCGTGGACCAGGTGTTTGTGGCGCCTGGCAACGCCGGCACGGCGCGCGACCCGAACCTGATCAACCTCGACATCACCGACAAGGTGGCGTTGCGCGAATGGGCGCAGGCCCAGGGCGTGGCACTCACCGTGGTGGGGCCTGAAGCGCCCCTGGCCGCGGGCGTGGTGGACGAGTTCCGCGCGCACGGCCTGCCGATCTTTGGCCCCACGAAAGCCGCCGCGCAACTGGAGAGCTCCAAAGCCTTCTCCAAGGCCTTCATGCAGCGCCACGGCATTCCCACAGCCAAGTACCAGGCCTTCACCGACCCGGCGCTGGCCCACGCCTACGTGGACGCCGAGGGGGCGCCCATCGTCGTCAAGGCCGACGGCCTGGCGGCGGGCAAGGGGGTGGTGGTGGCCATGACGGCGGCCGAGGCCCACGAAGCCATCGACTTCATGCTGCTGGACAACACCCTGGGCGTGGCGCACAACGAAGGCGGCGCGCGGGTGGTCATCGAAGAATTTCTGGAAGGCGAAGAAGCCAGCTTCATCGTGCTGTGCGATGGCGAGCACGCGTTGGCGCTGGCCACCAGCCAGGACCACAAACGCCTGCTGGACGCCGACCAGGGCCCCAACACCGGCGGCATGGGCGCTTATTCGCCCGCGCCGGTGGTCACGCCTGCGGTGCACGAGCGCGCCATGAACGAGGTGATCCTGCCCACGCTGAGTGGCATGGCCTCCGACGGCATTCCGTACACCGGCTTCCTGTACGCGGGCCTGATGATCACGCCCGATGGCCGCGTGAAGACGCTGGAGTTCAACTGCCGCATGGGCGACCCGGAGACCCAGCCGATCATGATGCGCCTCAAGAGCAATTTCACGCAGGCGCTGCTGGCGGCAACCAAGGCCGAGCTGGACCGCGTGAAGCTCGACTGGGATCCGCGCGTCGCGCTGGGCGTGGTGCTTGCCGCCGCCGGCTATCCGCTGAACCCACGCAAGGGTGACGCCATCACCGGCCTGCCTGCCGATGCCGCCGAACGCATGGTGTTTCACGCCGGCACCACCCGGGCTGGCGACGAGGTGCAGGTCTCGGGCGGCCGTGTGTTGTGCGTGACCGCCCTGGCCGATTCGGTGGCCCTTGCGCAGCAGACCGCCTACGAGGTGGTGGATGCGATCCATTTCAACGGCATGCAGTGCCGCCGCGACATCGGTTACCGTGCACTCTGAACCTGGCGTGCGACACCGGCCCTTTCGGCCCTGCCGACGCCCCTTTTCCGACGATTCGGTCAGACCATGAAACAGACTTCCCTGTCTTCCGTGCGCGAGTTCCTCATCGACCTGCAGGACCGCATCACCTCCACCGTGGCCATGGTGGACGGTGGCAGCTTCGTGGTGGATCGCTGGACGAAACCGGCCGGCGAGACCCTGCAAGGCAACGGCATCACGCAGATTCTGGAAGACGGCGCAGTCTTCGAGCGCGCGGGTTGCGGCTTCTCGCATGTGACCGGTCCGCGCTTGCCGCCCTCGGCCACCGCACACCGACCCGAGCTCAACGGCGCGCCCTTTGAAGCCATGGGCGTTTCGCTGGTCTTCCACCCGCGCAATCCGTATGTGCCGACGGTTCACATGAACGTGCGCATGCTGGCGGCCACCCCGGAGGGTGGCGAGCCGGTGTGCTGGTTCGGCGGCGGCATGGACCTCACGCCCTACTACGGCTTTGAAGAAGACGCGGTGCATTTCCACCGCTCGACCAAGAACGCGCTCGACCCGTTCGGCGTGGACAAGTACCCGCGCTTCAAGACTTGGTGCGATGAGTATTTTTATTTGAAGCATCGCGATGAACAGCGTGGCATCGGCGGGGTGTTCTTCGACGACTTCTCCGAACTCGGTTTCGACGGCAGCTTCGCCATGATGAGTTCGGTGGGCGACGCCTTCTTGGACGCTTACCTGCCCATCGTCGACCGCCGCAAGAACACGCCCTATGGCGAGCGCGAGCGCAGCTTTCAGTTGTACCGCCGTGGCCGCTACGTTGAATTCAACCTGGTGTGGGATCGCGGCACGCACTTCGGCTTGCAGTCCGGCGGGCGCAGTGAATCCATTCTGTTGTCCATGCCGCCGCTGGTGAGCTGGGCCTACAACCGAAAAACAAAAAAGGGCACGCCCGAGGAGCGGCTCTACAAGGATTTTCTGGTGCGCAAGGACTGGCTTTGAAAGCGCACGTCTCAGGTCCGCTGCGCGTGGGCATGTTCGGTGGTGCGTTCGATCCACCACACTGGGCGCACCTCGCCCTGGCCGAAACCGCACTCAGCCAGCTGGGGCTGGATGTGCTGCACATTCTTCCCACGGGGCACGCCTGGCACAAGGCGCGGGTGCTCTCACCCGCCACCGATCGAGTGGCCATGTGCCAGCTGGCGTTCGGACACCTGGACCGGGTGAAGCTCGACGAGCGTGAAATCCACCGTGAAGGCCCCAGCTACACCGCCGACACGCTGCGCGAACTCAAGCGGGAGTACCCGGGCGCGCAGCTGTTTCTTGTGCTCGGTGCCGATCAGCTGCTGGCGTTTCGCAACTGGGTGCGCTGGCAGGAAGTGCTGGACCTGGCCACGCTCGCCGTGGCCAACCGCGCCACCAACATCGGAGCAGACGCCCCGCTGGACCAAGAGGTGGAAACCGATCTGTCGCAGGTGGATCTGCCCTTCGAGCGGCTGGACATGCCACTCAAGAACATCAGCGCGACCGCCGTGAGGGCCCGACTGGGGCAGGCGGCGCAAAGTGCCCGCGCCCTGGAGGTTCTGGTGCCCGAGGCCGTCGCAGGCTACATTTCAACCCATCACCTTTATCAGAATCCTTCATGACCAGCGAAACCATTGCCAAAAAAGACATCCAGAGACTCCAGCGCGCCATCGTCGACGGGCTGGAGGACGTCAAGGGTCAGGACATCGTGGTTTTCAACACCGAACACCTCTCACCGCTCTTCGAGCGCGTGATCGTTGCCAGCGGCACCTCGAACCGCCAGACCAAGGCCCTGGCCGCCAGCGTGCGCGACGCCGTGCGTGAAGCCGGCTTCGACAAACCCCGCATCGAGGGCGAGGACAACGGCGAATGGATCATTGTGGACTGCGGCGCGGCCGTGGCCCATGTGATGCAACCCGTGATCCGCCAGTACTACCGGCTCGAAGAGATCTGGGGCGCCAAACCGATTCGCCTGAAGCACGGTGCCGAGAAACCCGTGGTGGCCGAGGTCAAGCCCGCTGCCAAGAGCCGCAAGAAGCCGGTGGCCACCGCCGCTGCCCAGCCCGCCAAGAGCACGGCGCGCAAGGCTGCGCAGTCCGCAGCCCGCACGGCGGCTGCAGCACCGGCCAAACCTGTGGCCAAAACCGCGAGCAAGAAGCCCGCAGTGAAGCCGGCCCCGACCAAGACCTCTGCCGCCAAGTCCACCCGCAAACCCGCAGCCGCGCCAAAAACCGCATTGCAGAAGCTGGTGGTCAAGCCCCGCGTGGCGCCGAGTGCGAAGCCCGCTGTCAAGTCGGCTCCCAAGGCCGTTGCCAAAACAGCGCCCAAAGCGGCACCGAAGGCAGCAGCCAAACCGGCAGCCAAGACGCCTGCGCGCAAAACCATCAAGGCCGCCACCCCCCGCAAGGCATGAAGCTGCTGATCGTCGCGGTCGGGCAGCGGGTGCCCGACTGGGCCCAGACCGCCTACGACGATTACGCCAAGCGCTTCCCACCCGAGCTTCGGGTGGAACTCAAAGCCGTCAAGACCGAGCCCCGAGGCTCCAAGACATTGGAGACGCTGCTTTCGGCCGAGCGCGAGCGCATCGAGGCCGCTATCCCACGCGGCTCGCGCATCGTGGCACTCGACGAGCGCGGCACCACCCTCACCACCAAAGCGCTGGCGCAGCAGCTCAACGAGTGGCAACTGGAGAGCGACGACGTGGCCCTGGTGATCGGCGGCCCCGACGGCCTGGACCCAGGCTTTCGCACTGCGGCGCACCAGCGCATCCGCTTGTCCGACCTCACCTTGCCGCACGCCATGGTGCGGGTGCTGCTGATCGAGCAGCTCTACCGCGCGTGGTCCGTCAACGCCAACCACCCGTACCACAGAGAATGAGTGACTTCATCTACCTCGCCTCGCAAAGTCCACGTCGAAAACAATTGCTGGAGCAGTGGGGTGTTCACTGCGAACTGTTGTTGCCCGACCCTGACGAGGATGCCGAGTCGCTGGAAGCGGTACTGCCGCGCGAAGCTCCGGCAGCTTACGTTCAACGTGTCACTGGCCTGAAGCTGCAAGCCTCGCTCAATCGCTTGAAGCGCCGTGGCCTGCCACCCGCGCCCGTGCTCTGCGCTGACACCACCGTGGCGCTGGGCCGGCGCATTCTGGGCAAGCCGGCCGATGCCGACGAGGCGCAACGCATGCTGGCCAGCCTGGCGGGGAACCGCCACCGCGTGCTCACGGCGGTCGCGGTGGGTGTGCGCGGCAAACGCAGCCCGCGCTTGCACGCCGCGCTGTCCACTTCGTGGGTCACGTTCGAGCCGCTGAGTGCCTCGCAGATCGCGCGTTACGTGGCCAGCGGCGAGCCCATGGGCAAGGCCGGGGCCTATGCCATCCAGGGGCGTGCCAGCCTGTGGGTGAGTCACATCAGCGGCAGCTATTCGGGCATCATGGGCTTGCCCGCGCACGAGACAGCGCAGGTGCTGCACGCCGCCGGCGTGCCGCTGATCTGAACCGCAGCACGCCACGGAGAAGGGCCCCATGAGCCAGGACATTCTGATCAATTGGTCACCGCAGGAAACGCGGGTGGCGGTGGTGGAGCAGGGGTCGGTGCAGGAGGTGCATCTGGAGCGCACGCTGGAGCGTGGACTGGTCGGCAACATCTACCTGGGCAAGGTCTCGCGCGTGCTGCCCGGTATGCAGTCGGCCTTCATCGACATCGGTCTGGACCGCGCCGCCTTCCTGCACGTGGCCGACCTCATGCCCAACATCGCGGCCAAACACGCGGCCCCGCGCGCGAGCGCGCCGGCGGCGTCTGAATCGGAAGCGCCTGCGGCTGGCGCCAACGGCAAGCTGCTCACGCCCAATCCGGTGCTGCCGATCGAGCGCCAGATCTTCGAGGGCCAGGCGCTGATGGTGCAGGTGCTCAAGGACCCCATCGGCACCAAGGGCGCGCGCCTGACAGCGCAGATCAGCATCGCCGGACGACTGCTGGTGTTTTTGCCGCAGGACAACCACATTGGCGTCTCGCAGAAAATTCCACCGGCCCAGCGCGATTCCTTGCGCCAGCGACTGTTGCAGTTGACGGCCACCACCGACGGCAGTGCAGCGGGTGGTTTCATCCTGCGCACCAACGCCGAAGACGCCACCGACGAAGAACTGGCCGAGGACACGGCGTATCTGCGCAAAACCTGGCTGCGCATCAAAGAGGCGGCAACGCGTCAGCCCTCGGCCACGCTGCTGCACGAAGACCTGAACCTGATGCAGCGCGTGCTGCGCGATCTGGTCGGCGCCGACACGCATTCCATCCGCATCGACTCGCGCGAGCAGCACGGCCTGCTCACGGCGTTTGCCGGCGAGTTCATGCCCGACACCGTGGCCAAGCTGCAGCACTACAGCGGCGAGCGCCCGATCTTCGATTTGTTCAACGTTGACGAGGACATCGTGCGCGCACTCAGCCGGCGAGTGGACTTGAAGTCGGGCGGCTACCTGGTGATCGACCAGACCGAGGCGCTGACCACGGTGGACGTGAACACCGGCGGTTTTGTGGGTGCGCGCAATTTTGACGACACGGTGTTCCGCACCAACCTCGAAGCGGCGCAGGCGATTGCGCGGCAACTGCGCCTGCGCAACCTGGGCGGCATCGTGATCGTGGATTTCATCGACATGGTGCGCGAAGACCACCGCGACTCGGTGCTCAGTGAGTTTCGCAAACAGCTCGCGCGAGACCGCGTGAAAACCATGACCGGCGGCTTCTCGCAGCTCGGTCTGGTGGAGATGACGCGCAAGCGCACGCGCGAGTCGCTGGCCCACATGCTCAGCGAACCCTGCGAAGCCTGCAGTGGCAAGGGCGTGGTGAAGACCGCGCGCAGCGTGTGCTACGACATCTTGCGAGAGATCCTGCGCGAGGCCCGCGCCTTCAACCCGCGCGAGTTCCGCGTGGTGGCCTCGGCCAAGGTGGTGGAGCTGTTCCTCGACGAAGAGAGGGCACACCTGGCGGGTTTGTCGGACTTCATCGGCAAGCCGATTTCGCTGCAGAGCGAAGGCTCGATGACGCAGGAGCAGTACGACATCGTGTTGTTGTAAGGTTCTCCCCGAAGCGCCTGCGGCGCCTCCCCCAGGGGCAACACCTGCGGCCCAGCAAAGCCGGTTCCGCGGTGTTCTGGGTGGAGCCGCTTCGCCCGCCTACACCTCGGGTCTGAAGCTTTGCGAGTGCAGCCGGGCGTACAGCCCGTCAGCGGCCAGCAACTCGCGGTGCGTGCCCTGCTCGCTGATGCGGCCGTCGGCCAGCACCACCACGCGGTCGGCGTGTTCAATGGTGGAGAGGCGATGCGCAATCACCAGCGTGGTGCGGCCCTTCATCAGCCGGGCCAGCGCGTCCTGCACCAGACGTTCCGATTCGTTGTCCAGCGCCGAGGTGGCCTCGTCCAGGATCAGGATGGGCGCGTCCTTGTAGATCGCACGTGCGATGGCCAGTCGCTGGCGCTGGCCGCCCGAGAGCTCGGCCGCGTTGTGACCCACGGTGCTGTGGATGCCCTGGGGCAGGCGTTCGATCAACTCGCCGAGGTTGGCCGACACGAGTGCGGCGCGCACGCGGTCTTCGTCTACCTCATTGCCCAGCGCGCCCAGCGCCACGTTGGCGGCCAGGGTGTCGTTGAGCATCACCACGTCCTGGCTCACCATCGCGTACTGGCGGCGCAGGCTGGACAGGTTCCAGTCGGCCAGCGGCACGCCGTCGAGCAAGATGTCGCCGCGCTCGATCTCCACGAAACGCGGCAACAGGTTGACCAGGGTGGTTTTGCCCGAACCCGACGGGCCCACAAAGGCAACGACTTCGCCTGGTTGGATGTTGAGCGAAATGCCACGCAAGGCCACCAGGCTGTCGTCGTCGCTTTGCACGACCTGATCGTCCTTGGCCGGGTAACGCACCCACACGCCGCTCAGCGTGATCAAACCCGTCACCCGATCGGTCGTGTGCGTTCCGCTCGATTGTTCTGGCGTGTTCTCGATCAGTTCCAGTCCCCGCTCCAAAGCCGCCAGGCCACGTGTGATGGGCCCGCTGATTTCGGCCAGGTGACGGATCGGCGTGATCAGCATCAGCATGGCGGTCACGAAGGCCACGAAGTTGCCCACCGTGACGCCGCTGCTGCTGCTCTGCCACAGCGCCACCGCAATCACGGCAGAGAGGGCGGCCGAGGCGAGGAGTTGCGTCAGCGGCGTCATGGCCGCCATGGCGATGGTGGACTTGAGTGCCAAGCGGCGCAACGCCAGGCTGAGCACGTCGAAGCGCTCGGTCTGGCGCGCCTGCGCGCCGTGCAGGCGCACCATGCGATGGGCCAGGGCGTTTTCTTCCACCACGTAGGCGAGTTCGTCGGTGGCGGTCTGGCTGTCGCGGGTGAGCTTGTAGAGGCGGCGCGAGAGCACGCGCATGATCAGGATCAGCCCGGGAAACACCAGCATCACGATGAGCGTGAGCTTCCAGTTCAGGTAGAACAGGTAGCCCAGGAGAGCGAGCACCGTCAGACTGTCTTTGGTGAGCGTGAGGAAGGCCGACACCAGCATCTGCGAGCCGGTCTGCACCTCGTACACCAGCGTGTTCGACAGCTTGCTCGCGCTCTGGCGGGCGAACAGCGTCATCTGTGCGTCATTGAGCTTGACGAACATGGCCCGGCGCAGGTTGAGCAGGCCCAGGCTGGCGGTGTACGAGAGCGTGTACTGCGCCACAAAACCCGCGAGGCCCCGGATGCCGAACAGACCCATGAGCGCCACCGGCACCATCCACAGGTCAATGTTGCCTTCGGCAAAGCCGCGGTCCAGCAGGGTCTTGAGCAGGGCGGGAATCAGGGGCTCGGTCAGCGCGCCTATCAGGGTGCTGACCGCTGCCAGGGCAATGCCGGTCTTGGCCGAGCGGAAGTAGGGCCACAGACGCAGAAGGCGCTGGGTCAGCGTGCCGGCCAGTGGCGGGTTGGTGTTGTTGGATGCGGTCAAGTGCGGATCGGTCCCAAAAGTGTGCCGGCTTGCGGAACATTCCGCGCTGTGGCGAATCAGCCTTGCACCACAAGCGACGGCCCCGCGTGCACACATCTTGTCACGGGAGGGCCGGATGCCTCCGTTATTATCGGCTGGCTGTGCAGGGCGCTTCGTCCCTGCTGCCACCTCAGGACAAGCGACACACTCAGCATGCTGGATTTGAACCGACACAACGCGCTGCCCCTGATTCCGAGACGCCGCGCGCTCGGCCTGGTTTCCACCCTCCCTCTGCTCGGTTGGCCACTGGCCTCCCAGGCCCAGTTCCGGGTCGAGGTGGCAGGCGTTGGCCTCACCCAGTTTCCGTTTTCTGCCGTGGGTTTCCGCGGCAACGACGCGGCCAGTGAGAACATCGCCGCCATCGTGCGTGCCGACCTGGAGCGCAGCGGCCAGTTCCGCTTCGTTGACCCGATTGCAGGCGGTCTGGACGAAACCTCCCGCCCCGACCTTGGTCCCTGGCGCGAGCGCAGGACCGACTCCTTGCTCACCGGCAGCGTCACCAAACTGGCCGACGGCCGCTTTGACGTGCGCTTCCGCCTCTGGGACGTGGTGCGCGGGCAAGACCTCGGTGGCCTGAGCTACCCCGTGGGCGCACAAGACCTGCGCCTGGCCGCCCACCGCGTGGCCGATTTCATCTACGAGAAGATCACCGGCGAAAAGGGCGTGTTCTCCACCCGCATCGCCTATGTGACCAAGACCGCGCAGCGCCACAACCTCTGGGTGGCCGATGCCGACGGTGAAAACGCGCGTGCGGCCCTCACCAGCCCCGAGCCCATCATCTCGCCGAGCTGGGCACCGGGTGGCGCGCAGCTGGCCTACGTGTCGTTCGAGGCGCGCAAGCCCGTGATCTACGCGCACGACGTGGCGTCAGGCAAGCGCCGCCTGCTGGCCAACTTCAAAGGCTCCAACAGCGCGCCGTCGTGGTCGCCCGATGGCCGCTCGGTGGTGGCCACGCTCTCGCTCTCGGGCAACGCGCAGGTCTATGCCATGGACGCCAACGGCGGCGAGCCGCGGCGCCTGAGCCAGTCGGCCAGCATCGACACCGAGCCGGTGTTCAGCCCCGACGGCAAGTCCATTTATTTCGTGAGCGATCGCGGAGGGTCGCCGCAGGTCTACCGCATGGGTGCGCAAGGTGGCAACGCGCAGCGCCTGACCTTCACCGGCAACTACAACATCTCGCCCGCGCCCAGCCCCGACGGGCGCTGGCTGGCCTTCATCTCCCGCGTCAATGGAGCGTTCCGCCTGCATGTGATGGAGCTGGCCAGTGGTACCGTGACGGCACTCACCGAGTCGAGCGCCGACGAGAGCCCCAGCTTCGCGCCCAACAGCCGCATGATCATTTACGCCACCCGCGAGAAGGGCCAGGAAGCCCTGATGACCACCACGGTGGACGGACGCATCAAGACGCGCCTGGCTGGCGCGCAGGGTGACATCCGCGAGCCCGAGTGGGGCCCGTTCCTGCGCTGATCCCCACAGGGAGCCCATGGGCTCCTGTCCACATTTTTTTCATCTCCAAGGAATTTCTACATGAACAATACCCAGAACCCCTACGCCATTCGAAACACCCACCTTCAGCGCGGCCTGCGCCTGGTGGCAGGCCTTGGCCTGGCCGCCGTGCTGGCCGCTTGCAGCTCCGGCGTGAAGCTCGACGACGTGCCGGTTGAAGACCGCTCGGGCTCGGCACTCAACTCCGGCGGCGGCGCCGGTGGGCAGGGCGGCGCGGTCGATCCACGTGGCGTGTCCGGCGTGTCCGTGGGCGGCGCCGATTCGGCCCAACCCGCTGCCGTGGCCCGCATCATCTATTTCGACTACGACAGCTTCGAGGTCAAGGCCGACTCGGCTGCCACGCTGGAAGCCAACGCGCGTTACCTCAATGCCAACCGCACCCGCCGTGTGAACCTCGAAGGCCACACGGACGAGCGTGGTGGCCGTGAATACAACCTGGCGCTGGGACAGAAACGCGCCGAAGCCGTGCGCCGCGCGCTGGGCCTGCTGGGCGTGACCGAAGCGCAAATGGAAGCCGTGAGCTTCGGCGAAGAGAAACCGGCTCAGGTGGGCCTGGACGAAGCCTCGTTTGCCAAGAACCGCCGCGTTGAACTGACCTACCGTTGAACATGAAGCTCACCGCTGCTGCGCCGTGGGCGCTCTTCCTGGCCACGCTGTGGCCCATGCAGGCGCATGCCTTGTTTGGTGACGACGAGGCGCGCAAGGCCATCATCGAGCTGCGGCAAAAGGTCGACGCCAACAAACAGGCCACAGACGCGGCTGCCGCAGAAGCGCGCGAAGGCGATGCGAGCACGCGTCGCAGCCTGCTGGAGCTGTCCAACCAGATCGAGCAGCTGCGGGCCGAGCTTGCGCGCTTGAGGGGCCAGAACGAACAGCTGGCGCGTGAAGTGTCGGACTTGCAGCGCCAACAAAAAGACGTGCAGGTCGGTATTGACGAGCGCCTGCGTCAGGTGGAGCCGCTGCGCATCGAGTTTGATGGCCAGACCTTCACAGCCGCACCGGCCGAGAAGAACGACTTCGAAGCCGCCATGGCGCAGCTGCGCAAGTCGGAGTTCCAACCCGCTGCGGCTTCCTACGCAGCGTTCCTGCAGCGCTACCCGGCCAGCGGCTACACGCCCTCGGTGCTGTACTGGTTGGGCAACACGCAATACGCCAACCGCGCCTACAAGGAAGCGGTGGCCACCCACGGTCGCCTGGTGCGTGAATTTCCGGCCCACCTGCGCACGCCCGAGGCCATGCTCGCCATGGCCAACAGCCATGTGGAGCTGAAAGACGCTCGCACCGCCAAGACAACGCTGGAAAACCTGGTGAAGGCGCATCCGAACTCGGAAGCCGCTGCTGCGGCGCGCGAGCGCCTGGCCCGCCTGCGTTGATGTGAGGCGCGTGCTCCGGCACGCGTCCATCGGGGGCAAGGCCCGCCTCCTACAATGGCGGCCATGGAAATCGCCGACCTCGCCAAACTCAACACCCTCGTTCTCTGGGCCGCCTTTGCAGTGGCCCTTGTTTTTGGGTTCATCGCACAACGCACCCACTTCTGCACCATGGGCGCCATCAGCGACATCGTGAACATGGGGGACTGGACGCGCATGCGCATGTGGGGCATGGCGGTGGGCATCGCGATGATCGGCTTCTACGGCATGGCCTGGCTGGGCTGGATCGATCCCGCCCAGAGCATCTACACCGGTCCCCGCGTCATCTGGCTGTCTGCCGTGTTGGGCGGTGCGTTGTTCGGTTTCGGCATGGTGCTGGCCTCGGGATGCGGCAGCAAGACGCTGGTGCGCATCGGCGCCGGCAGCCTGAAATCGCTGGTGGTGTTTTTCGTCATGGGCATTGCGGCGTTCGCCACCTTGCGTGGCGTGACCGCCGTGCTGCGTGTGAACACAGTGGACACTGTGTCCTTCAACATGGCACCGGGCTCGGCGCTACCCGCATGGCTGGCCACCGTCATGGGCTCCGCACCGGCACTCACGGGTTTGTTGTTCGCTCTGGTGGTCGGAGGTGCTCTGGTGATTTGGGCCTTGTTGGGACGTGATTTCCGCACCGGCAACAACCTGCTGGCCGGCATCGGGCTCGGGCTGGTGGTGACCGCCATGTGGTGGGTGAGCGGCCGCCTGGGTTTTGTGGCCGAGCACCCTGAAACGCTGGACGCCGTCTTCCTGGGCAGCAACACGGGGCGTATGGACGCGCTGACCTTCACGGCCCCCATGGCCTACACCCTGGACTGGCTCATTTTCTTCAGCGACACGTCCAAAGTGCTCACCTTCGGCACCGTCACCGTCGTTGGCATGGTGGTGGGCGCGTTTGTTTGCGCCGTGCTGGAAGGCAGCTTCCGCTGGGAAGGTTTCCGCAGCACCCAGGACACGGCCTTGCACCTGGCCGGTGCTGTTTGCATGGGCGTGGGCGGCGTCACGGCATTGGGCTGCACGGTCGGCCAGGGCATGTCGGGCCTGTCCACCTTGAGCCTCACCAGCGTCATCGCCGTCACCGGCATCGTGCTCGGTGCCGTCGGTGGTTTCCGGTTCCAGATCTGGTTGCTGGACCGCGAGTGACGCAGGACACGAACGAACGCTTCGAGCGCCGTTTCGGCGGGCTGCGCCGACTCTACGGTGTCGACGGGGCGCAGCGTATCTTCAACGCGCACGTGGTGGTGGTGGGCATCGGTGGTGTTGGGTCGTGGGCGGTGGAGGCACTGGCGCGCAGCGGCGTGCGGCGCCTCACGCTGATCGATCTCGATCACGTGTCCGAGTCCAACATCAACCGGCAGATCCATGCGCTGGAACCCACGCTGGGCCAGGCCAAGGCCGAGGCCATGCGCGATCGCATCGCGCTCTTTCATCCCGACTGCGTGGTGGATGTGGTCGATGATTTTGTGACGCCGGAGAACTGGCCCGCCTTGTTGCAAGGCGTTTCGGATCTTGAAGGCCTGCCTTCTGCGGTCATCGATGCCTGCGACCAGGTGCGTGCCAAGACCACCCTGGCCGCCTGGGCAGCGGCGCATTCGGTTCCCTTTGTCACGGTGGGCGCAGCGGGCGGCAAGCGACTCGCGCACGCGGTCGATGTGGCCGATCTGAATGAGGTCACACACGATCCTTTGTTGGCTCAATTGCGCTACCGCCTGCGCAAACACCACGGCGGCGCGCGCAAGGGGCGCATGGATGTGGGCTGTGTGTTCAGCCGCGAAACCGTGGCGCCGCCCGACGCGTCGTGCAACATCGAAGACCTTGACGGCTCGCTCAATTGCCACGGCTATGGTTCGGTGGTGAGCGTCACGGCAGCGTTCGGTTTTTGTGCGGCCGGGTGGGTGATGAACAACCTGGCGAAAGATGCACAAGCAATCTTGAGGAGGTCTTCAAAAGGCCCCGAAAAAGAAGCTATAATTTGAGGCTTCGCGGGATACACAATGTGTCAACAGTGTGCAGACCGTGAAACCCTGATGGGACGTTAGCTCAGTTGGTAGAGCAGCGGACTTTTAATCCGTTTGTCGTGGGTTCGACCCCCGCACGTCCCACCAAAACATGTAAAGCCCTGATCGAAAGATCAGGGCTTTTTTGTTGCCCGCTGCCTTCGCTGCAGCAGGCAAGGCGGTGCGCGAAAGCTCAGCGCTTCTTGAAGAAGCCGTAGATCAACAGCAGGATGATCGCGCCGATCACCGATGCGATGAAGCCGACCGGATCGCCCTGGGTGTAGAAGCCGAGTGCGGCGCCCAGATAGCCGGCCAGAAAAGCACCAGCCACGCCCAGCAGGGCGGTCATGATCCAGCCCATGCTGTCGTTGCCGGGCTTGATGGCGCGCGCGATGAAACCGGCGATGAGACCGATGAAGAGGGTGCCGAGAATGGACATCATTCGAAAAACTCCTGAGCGTTGAGGTTGATACAAAAGCAGTAGAGCCTGCACTCTAGCTGCTTTTTACCTCGCGCCCAGGCCGTGTCCCCGGCTGTTCGTCAGAAGCTCAGGCGTTGACGGCCTCGATGGCTTCGGTGAGCTCCAGCCAGCGCGCTTCGAGCGTTTCGGTTTCGTCGTTCACGGCCTTGAGCTGTTTGCCGTTTTTGGCCATGTCGGCGGGGCTCAGGGACTGGCCCATGGAGGCCTCCAGTCGGGTTTTTTCCTGGGCGAGTTGCGCCATACGCTTCTCGGTCTGCTCCAGCTCTTTCTTCAGCGGCTTGGTTTTTTCGGCCAATTGCTGGCGGCGCTGGGCATCAACGCGCTTTTGTTCGGGCGCTGCCACGGCGGCCACGGCGGCCACGGCAGGTGCGCGCTGCGCATCGCGCTGTTCCTGGCGTTGGGCCTCGCGCGACTGTTTGGCCATGTCGAGCAGGTAGCGCTGGTAGTCGTCGAGGTCGCCGTCAAAGGGCTCGATGCCGCCGCGCGACACCAGCCAGAACTCGTCGCACACGGCGCGCAGCAGCGCACGGTCGTGGCTGACCAGCATGACGGTGCCTTCGAACTCGTTGAGCGCCACCGACAAGGCCTCGCGCGTGGCGAGATCCAGGTGGTTGGTGGGCTCGTCCAGCAGC
>JBKBWW010000079.1:0-18203 GCA_046314475.1 Hydrogenophaga sp. | reverse complement strand
AGCGCCAGGCCTTCTGCTCGCTGATCGTGCACCCCAAGACGCAGGAGCGGATTCTGGGGATGCTGAATACGGGCAAGCCTGTTCGGAATTGATGTGATGATTTTGGCGCGCAGGCCCCCATCCCAGCCTTCCCCCAGAGGGGGAAGGGGCGAATGCACACAGAGCCTCTTTCCGTTCGCCCTGAGCCTTCCCTCCGTTCGCACTGAGCCTGTCGAAGTGCCCCCACATCCGCTGGAGCCTGAATGAACCCGAATGACCTTCCCCGCGAGCTGACGCAAGAAGCCTCGGCCAACGAGATGCTGGCCGCGGTGCGCGCCGTGGCGCAGGGCCCGCTGGCCGATGTGGTGGAGGCCTGCGACCGCGACGGCTTCTATCCGCGCGATGTGTTGCAACAGCTCGGTGCGCTCGGCGTGTTCAGCGCGCACCTCGACGCACCCGTGGGCCGGGCCGACTACGGCCTGGCCATCCGCGCCATGGCCGAGGTCTCGCGCGTGTGCGGCGCCACCGGTTTCATGGTGTGGTGCCAGGCGGTGTGTGGCCTGTACATGCAGGCCTCGGGCAACCCGGCACTGATGGGCGACGCGCTCACCGCGCACGCCAGCGGCGCCACGCTGGGCGGTACCGGCATGTCCAACCCCATGAAGAGCTACGCGCAGATCGAAAGCCTGCTGCTCAAGGCCACGCCGGTGGACGGCGGTTACCTCGTCAACGGCACGCTGCCCTGGGTGAGCAACCTCGGCCCCGACCACGCCTGCGGTGTGCTCGCGGCGGTGATGAACGGCGACGAGCTCGCTGGCCGCGAAGTGATGTTTCTGCTGCGTTGCAACGCCCCCGGCATGGAGCTGCGCGAATGCCCCAGCTTCTCCGCCATGGAAGGCACGGGCACCTACGCGCTGCGCCTCACCAACGTGTTCATCGGCGCCGACGAGGTCATGGCCGAGCCGGCCAAACCTTTCATTGCGCGCATCCGCGCCGCCTTCGTCATGCTCCAGTGCGGCATGGCGGTGGGCGTCACGCAGGGCGCCATCGACTCCATCTGGGAGGTCGAAGCGCAGCTGGGCCACGTGAACCAGTTTCTGGAAGACCGGCCCGACGCCTTGCAGGCCGAGCTGGACGCGCTCACCGCGCGCGTGATGAAGCTGGCCGAAACGCCCTTCAACCCCTCGGTGGAATTTTTCATTGACGTGCTCGACGCGCGCGCCCACGGCGCAGAACTCTCGCTGCGTGCCGCGCAGTCGGCCTTGTTGCACCAGGGCGCGCGCGGTTACCTCATGAGCTCGGCCGTGCAGCGCCGCGTGCGCGAGTCCCACTTTGTGGCCATCGTCACACCCGCCATCAAACACCTGCGCAAGGAGATCGCGCGGCTCTCCGCCGAGGTGATGCCGGCATGAACACCCCACCGTTCGAGATGAGCCCCCCACCGTTCGATACAAGCACCCCTCCGTTCGGGCTGAGCTTGTCGAAGCCCTCACCAGAAGCCACCGTGCAAGCCCTCGCACCCTGGCAGCAATACATCTGCGACGCCTGCGGCTACATCTACAACGAAGCCGACGGCGACCCCGACGGTGGCCTGGCCCCCGGCACGCGCTACGCCGATATTCCCGACGACTGGGCCTGCCCGCTGTGCGGCGTGACCAAGGCCGACTTCACGCCCTACACCCCGCCCAGCCTCGAAGCCTTGCGCGCCGGCCTGCAAACCAGTACGCCGGTGGCCACACGCGGCGCGGCCGGTGTGCTCATCGTCGGCGCCGGGCGTGCCGGCTGGCAGATGGCCGAAGCCCTGCGCGCGCTCGACGCCACGTTGCCCATCACCCTGGTCACGGCCTGCGCGGGCGACGTGTACGACAAGCCCATGCTGTCGATCGCCCTGGCGCGCAGCACCGCGCTGGAGGCCATGGTCAAGGAAAGTGGTGCCGCCGCAGCGGCGCGCCTGAACGTGCGCCTGATCAGCCACACCCAGGCCGTGCGCATCTGCACCGACACAAAACAGCTGCGCACCACGCGCGGCAACTTGAAGTACGACCGCCTCGTGCTCGCCCACGGCGCACAAGCCGCGTTGCCAGCTGCATTGCCAGCGGCTTTGTGCTGGCGCATCAACCACCTCGCGGCGTACCAGAAGCTGCGCGCTGCCTTGGGCGACACGCCGAAAGACGTGGCCATCGTCGGCGCCGGCCTGATCGGCAGTGAGCTCGCCAACGACCTCGCGCTCGGCGGCCACCGCATCACGCTGCTGGACGTGCAAACCGAGCCGCTCGCACGCTGGAGCGCCGAGGGCGCGGGCAGTCAATTGCTCGACGCATGGAAAGACCTGGCCATCCGCTTCGTGGGTGGTGTGCAGGTGGCGCAGCTGGAGCAGATCAGCGGCCGCTACCGCATTACCACCACCTGCGGCCAACGCTTCGCCGCCGACCAGGTGATCGCCGCCGCCGGCCTCGCCACGCCGCCGCGCCTGGCGCAGAGCGCCGATTTGAAATGGGACAACGGCATCGCCGTGGACGCATCGAATCTGAAGACCAGCAACCCACTCATCCACGCCATGGGCGACTGCATCGCCATCAACGGCCAACCCAGCCGCTTCATCGAACCCATCGCCCGGCAAGCCCGGGCCATCGCCGCGGACATCTGCGGCACCGCGCCCGCACCCTACGAGCCGCGCGCAGCGGTGGTGCGGGTCAAGACGACGTCACGGCAGTTGACGTTGCATTGAGCTGCATCTCTCAATCGGTGGGCCATTTGGCGGACATCAGTGCCTGCAGCAACGACGCCAACACCGCGACGCGTTGCAGCGCTGCATCCAGTGCATGCCGGTTGAAGTGCCGCAACACGGCCGGATTGTGGGCAGCGCCGCCGAAGCGGGCTTCGAAGTCCTGCTTGAGCTGAGCGGAGTTCCTGCCTTGGACGGCACCGTTGTGGATGGTCAGCAGCAGCGCCTCCAGGCAAGTTTCACAGGGCGCCACATGCACTCGGCTCTTGCGGGCTGCTGTCCGTGTCTTGTCGTTCCAGTCCGAATCGGTGTCCAGCAATGCAACCACGAGGTCGTAGGCCGCGTTGCGCGATTGACGCGACGCGAAATCCACCACGTGGGCCGCTCCTTTGCCGCGCGCGTTCTTGATGGTCACCACCACGCCCGAGCCACGCTGCACATACAGCGCCTTGAGGTGCTGCAGGAACAACACCTCTGCGTCCCCCTCTCCCACCACCAGCACGGTGCGCGCCACCTGGCGCCGATGCGGCTCACGCTTCATAGCTGCGGAACTGCGCCGTAGGCTCCCGCCATGTACTTCGCATACAGGTTGTCGTCGCTGCGGATGCCTTCCACGCTGTCCAGCCGCCAAACGCTGCTCTGGTTGTCCTCGCTCTTCTCCACGAGCGTGACCTGCGATTTGTGAAGGATGTTCAGCACCTCCAGGGCGTGGCAGGTGAACAGCAACTGGCCGCCATGGGGGTTGGTGACTGGACTGGCAAACAAATCCAGGATCGGCTCGAGCATGTGCGGGTGCAGGTCGTTTTCGAACTCGTCGATCACCGCCAGACCGCCGGTGGCCAGCACCGGCAGCAGCCGCGACAGCAATACCAGCGCACCTTGTGTACCGCTGGATTCCAACGCAAAAGGCAACTCGAACGAAACGCCTCCAGCCGCGCGATGGATGCCGAAAGGCAGCCAGAACTTGCTGAACTTGCCATCGGGTTGCACCGCTTCCACTTCGCGCACTTGCACATCGCTCAAGCCCAGGTCCCATGCGGACAACAGGTGCACCAGTTGTTGCCGCTGAGCCTCTTCGGTGGCGAAGTGAGCCGCTGCCTGGATCAGCTGGCCCGCGTCGTTCACCATGCGGCCATGTTGGTGGATGTTGCTCCAGATCTGGCTGCTGGCGAGCCGCTGCGCCAACGGCACGCCGTATTGCGCGGCGGTGGCGATCAAAGACGCGTTGGCGCGCACCTTGCGCGCTTCGGATGGCGCAAAACCAAAGTCCTGCTGTTTGATGTCGTACGCCTGCGTTGTCTCATTCCAGTCGCGCACGAACACATAGCGCATGCGCTCGTGCCGCGCATACAGCGCTTCGTGCAACACGCGCTGCGGCGTGCAGCGCAGCGTGTAGCGCATGAGCTGGCCGTCCACATCCAGTTCCACTTCGAAGTCGGAAGGCTCGCCCGACGAAGCCGCATGGGGTTGGAAAGGGAGCGCGGCCGCAGGGTCCGCTCCGAACGAATGGCTGACAAACCAGTGCAGAAACAGGATCGGCTTGAGCAGTGCCGTTTTGCCGCTGGCATTGGGACCGATGACGGCCATGACACGGCTGACCCGCTCGCCCGAACTGGCGGTGTGCGACCAAACGGCCTGCGGCACCTTGCGATCGAGCAGCCACGACACCTCGGCGCGCTCGCGGAAGGACTGGAAGTTGGAGAAGGCGTAGCGGTGCAGCATCTGGCAATTAAAGCAGATTTCAAACAAATTTGTGTTTGAAATCTAATTTAAATGGCGAATCACTCCTTGCTCTCCGCCTGCACCTGCACCAAGGCCAGGATCACCTCTCGCACCAGCTTGCGCTGCGGCGCCGGCAGGCTGAGGAAGGCGTCGAACACCTCGCGTTCCTGGTAGCTCACGCCTTCGTCCCAGCGTTTGCGATGCTCCTGCACGCGGTGGCGCACCGCCTGGCCGAAGCGCAGCACCTCGGGCTCCACCCGCAGGATCTCGGCCAGCACCAGCAGCTTGTCTTGTGCGGGAATCGCCTCGCCGCGCAACCAGCGTGACACCGCCTGGAACGACACCGAGCGCCCCCAGTAGTGGGCATTGAACAGGTTCAGCAGCACACCCGGGCGGGGTTCCAGCCCCGCGGCCGCCATGGCGTCGCGCAGGCGTTGGGCGAATTCAAGCTTGTGTTCCATGGACCGAACGCTAGTTTTCGGTCGCGTTTTCAATCAACATCGTGTTGTATGCTGAATTCACGTGTTGATT
Source organism: Hydrogenophaga sp. (assembly GCA_046314475.1). GTDB lineage: Bacteria > Pseudomonadota > Gammaproteobacteria > Burkholderiales > Burkholderiaceae_C > Hydrogenophaga. The sequence goes on along the minus strand of JBKBWW010000079.1, from coordinate 13,246 downwards.
GAATTCATCACCCAAGACCACAAGCCCAGGGAGGACAACATGCACCCCGTCGTGTCGCAACCCGTCACGCCCACCACCGCAGAGCTGTTGCGGTGGTGGTTTGGCCCGCGCTGGCCGGGCCAGCGGCCCGGCATCGGGTTTCACGAAGAGCAGCGCCAGATGATCCTGCGCACGATCGCTGCGCACGAGGCGCTCGGTGGCGATGCGCCGCCGCGGGCGCGGCCGGTGCACCGCGTGGCGCTGCCGCCGGGCATCGATCCCATGCGTGTGCTGCTCGCCCTGATGCTCTGGCAACTGCTCAACCGCAACGACGCCCTGGCCGCCGGGACCGACGACCCGCGCTTCACGAACCACTTCATTGCCGTGGCCCACCACGCTGCTGCGCGCGATCGCTTGTTCGGCGCGTTCTGCGGCGAGCTGGTGCCCGGCGGCCACGGTGCGCGCGACTTCGGCTCGGCCGGCCTGGTGCGAATGGCCGAGCTGCTCATCCCCGCGCACCGCCGCGACGAGGTGTACGGCTTCGTGTGCGCCAACGCGTGCAGCGGTGCGCAGTTCGTGCGCCAGCCCATGAGCGACGGAGTGATCGCCATCAGCGATGGCCGCCTTGAAGTGCTGGAATGCCTGGCGCGCCTGCCGCGTGTGCTGGTGTTCGACGACGAAACGCGCCCGCCCCTTGGGACGCACGGTGCCGGCGACGTGACCGCTCCGGTGTGGCGCCAGCACCTGCGGCGCATCGCATCGACGCGGGAAGAGCCCTGCACCCGGGTGGTGTTCTCGCTGCACACACCCTGTGAAGAGGGTTGCTTCAGCTGGTGGTGAGCGCCGTCAGGCGTCGGCGGCCTGTGCGCGCAATGGAATCACGCGCCGCGCCGGCCGCTCGGCCCGCGCCCGCAACTGCCCACACCCACCCTCCACGTCCTGCCCGGCCGACTGGCGCAGCTTGGTGAGGATGCCGCGGCGGTGCAGGCGGCGTGCGATGTCCGCGGCCTGCTCCCAGCTCGGGCGCCGGTAGGGCAGGTCGTCCACCGTGTTGTACGGAATCATGTTGAGGATGGCGTGTTTGCCGTGCAGCAGGCGCACGATGCCCTCGATCTCGTCGTCGCCGTCGTTGATGCCGGCCAGCAGCGTCCACTGGTACTGAATGGGGTAGCCGGTGGCGCGCGCGTAGCGCTCGCCGGCGTCCACCAGTTCGTCGGGCGTCATGCGCGGCGCGCGGGGCAGCAGCTGTTCGCGCAGGTCGGCCTTGGTGGTGTGCAGCGAGAGCGCCAGCGCGGGTTTCACGCGGCCCAGTGGCAGTGCTTCGAACACGCGCGGGTCGCCCACGGTGGAGAACACCAGCTGCTTGTGGCCGATGTTGCCCACGGTGCCGAGCAGGTCGATGGCCTCCATCACGTTGTCCAGGTTGTGCGCGGGCTCGCCCATGCCCATGAACACCACCTTCTTCACCGGCCGCAGCGTGCGGGCCAGCGCCACCTGCGCCACGATCTCGGCGCTGCCGACCTGGCGGATGAGCCCGCTCTGGCCGGTCATGCAGAACACGCAACCCACCGCACAACCCACCTGCGTGGACACACACAGGCCATCGCGCGGCAGCAGCACGCTCTCCACCGTCTGGCCGTCGGCCAGCGCCACGAGCAGGCGGGCCGAGCCGTCTTCGCCGGGGTGTTGCGATTGCAGCACCGCCAAGCCCGCGAGATCGCTGGTCACCTCGGGCAGCGCCGCCACCAGCGTGGCCGGCAAAAAGTGCGACAGCGCGCGCCTTCCACTGTCTTGGGGCAAGGCCTGCGACCACAGGCGCAGCACGCGCTGTGTGTGGCGCGGGTTGGCGCCCAGGGACTGCAGGCGTTGGCGGAGGTGTTCAATGCGCATGAGGGGCGAAGCTTACAGCCGGGGCATCCCCCGTTCGGGCTGAGCTTGTCGAAGCCCTCGCGCGAACTTGGCTTGCAGGACTTCGACAAGCTCAGTCCGAACGGAGACTTTGGCCCGTTACCGTTCAAACAGGGCCGACAGCGCAGGCCCGGCCTCGTCAATGAAGTGCCGCAGCTTGGCCGGCACGAAGCGCTGCCCCGGGTACACGAGGTGGATCGGGTCGGTGCGCGCGTGCCAGCCCGGCAGCAGCGGCACCAGGTGCCCGTGGTCGACCTCGCGGCGGCACACGTAATCGGGCAGCAGGGCCACGCCCTGGCCGTCCAGGGCGAGCTGGCGGATGAGTCGCATGTCGTTGGCGGCGAAGGCACAGCGAAGCGGCACCGGTGCGCGGGTCTTGCCGCGTGTGAGCGTCCAGCTGTCGCGCCCCAGCGGGCTGAAGCACAGCGTGGCGTGTTGCGTGAGGTCTTTGGGCACGCGCAGCGCCGGTGCGCGCGCGAGGTAGTCGGGGTGGGCAAACGGTGCCCAGCGCGCCTGGCCGATCTGGCGCGCCACCAGGCTGGAGTCGGCCAGCTCGCCGGCGCGCAGCGCGAGGTCCAGGCCCTGCGCCACGAGGTCGAGCCGGGCGTCGGAAAACACCAGCTCCACCGCCACGCCCGGGTGGCGTGCGCGGTAGCCGCTCAGGATGTTGAGCAACTGGTCGTCGCCCATGTCGATCGGCAGCGTGATGCGCAGCAGCCCCTGGGCCTCGTGTTTGCCGGCGTCCAGCTGCGCTTCGGCCTGCAGGATGTCTTCGAGCCCGCGCGCGGCCTGCGCCAGGTAGGTCTGGCCCGCTTCCGTCAGGTGCAGGCGGCGGGTGGTGCGCTGCAGCAGCGTCACACCCAGGCGTTGCTCCAACCGGGAGACGCGCACGCTCAGCGTGGACGTGGGCATGCCCATGAGCCGCGCCGCAGCGCTGAACCCGCCGGCCTGCGCCACGCGCACGAACACCAGCGTGTCGTTGAGGTCAGGGTTTTGCGGGTTCATCGGATTGTTCGGCTCATTGAAAAATGATTTGTGATCTTACCGAATTATCAGTCCAGGGCAGGCCCGGTACAGTGGGCCTTCAACAGGAGAACACCCCCATGAAAACCGTTTCTTTCATCCAGCGCAGCGCCGGCGGCCATTGGGTCGGCGACGGCTTTCCGGTGCGCAGCATGTTTTCGTACAACGACCGGCCCGAGCGCTTCTCGCCCTTCCTCATGCTCGACTACGGCGGTCCCACGCGTTTCGAGCCCACCACGAAGCAACGCGGCGTAGGCCAGCATCCGCACCGCGGCTTTGAGACCGTGACCATCGTGTACGACGGTGAGGTCTCGCACCGCGACTCCAGCGGCGGTGGCGGCACCATCGGCCCCGGTGAGGTGCAGTGGATGACGGCGGCCAGCGGCATCGTGCACGAGGAGTACCACGGTGAGCGCTTCGCCCAAAGCGGCGGCGCGTTCGAGATGGTTCAGCTCTGGGTGAACCTGCCGGCGCGGGACAAGATGGCCGCACCGGGTTACCAGGGCATCACGCGCGAGCAGATTCCCGAGGTCGCTTTGCCCGACGGAGCCGGCACGGCGCGCATCATCGCGGGCGAGCTGCTCGGTGCAAAAGGCCCGGCCCGCACCTTCACGCCCATGCAGGTGTGGGACCTGCGCCTGAAAGCCGGCCACACCGTGACCCTGCCGGCCGCGGCGGACCACACCACGGCACCGCTGGTGCTGCGCGGGCGGCTGCGGCTGGACAATGGTCAGGAGGTGGTGGCGGCCAACCTGCCCGTGTTCTCGCGCGACGGCGAAGGCGTGACGCTGGAGGTGCTGGAAGACAGCACCGTGCTGTGGCTGAGCGGCGAGCCGATCGACGAGCCCGTGGTGGGATACGGCCCGTTCGTGATGAACACCGAGGCCGAGATCCACCAGGCTTTCACCGATTTTCAGAGCGGCAAGATGGGCCGCATCACGGCAGAGGCGTGACCCCCCGCGCCGCCTGCGGCGTCACCCCCCAAGGGGGGCGCACCTGGCGGCCCGGCAAAGCCGGTTCCGCGGGTGCCCTGGAACAGAACCCCGCATCACCACAAGGAGAACACGATGCTTGAAATGGTCATCACCGCGCGCAGCGCCGACCTGGGCCACGGCCTCAAAGTGCGGCGCGTGCTGCCGTATGCCAAGCGCCGCATGGTCGGCCCGTGGATCTTTGTCGACCACGCCGGGCCGGTGACGATCGCGCCCGAAGACACGCGCGCGGCCGACGTGCGCCCGCACCCGCACATTGGCCTGTCCACCGTGAGCTATTTGCTCAGCGGCCAGGTGCATCACCGCGACAGCCTGGGCGTTGACCAGCTCATCAACCCCGGCGACGTGAACTGGATGACCGCCGGCCGCGGCATCTCGCATTCGGAGCGTTTCAAGCACCCCGACTCGTTCGCCGGCGGCGGCCTGGAGCTGATGCAGCTCTGGGTGGCCCTGCCCGAGAAAGACGAAGAGACCGACCCCGCCTTCACGCACTATCCCGCAGCCGACCTGCCGGTGCAGGACCGGGACGGCGTGTGGATGCGCCTGATCGCCGGCGAGGCCTACGGCATGAGCAGCCCGGTGAAGACGCACTCGCCGCTGTTCTACCTGCACACCGAATGGCAGAGTGGCGCCAGGCTGGCCCTGCCGGGTGGCTACAGCGAGCAGGCGGTCTACGTGGCGCGCGGCGAAATCGAACACGCTGGCGAGACCTATGTGCCGGGTCAGTTGCTGGTGTTCGGCAACGACACCGACGCGGTGATCACTGCGCGGGCCAAGAGCACGCTCATGGTCTTCGGCGGCGAGCCGCTGGGTGAGCGCCACGTATTCTGGAACTTCGTGTCCTCGCGCAAGGAGCGCATCGAACAGGCCAAGGCCGACTGGGCGGCGGGGCGGTTTGCGCTGCCACCCGACGACAACCAGGAGTGGATTCCGCTGCCGGGCTAGACCGACAGCCATCGACGACGTTTGGTATATTCTTACCAATCCTTGATCGATAAACCGGGAGCCAGACATGTCTGCCACAGCCACCCTCTCCAGCAAATTCCAGATCTCCATTCCCAAGGCGGTTCGTGACGAAATGCACTGGGAGGCGGGCCAGGAGTTCGTGTTCATCCCGAAGGACAAGGGCGTGCTGGTGATGCCGGTGCCCGAACTCAAGCAACTCGCCGGCATCGCCAAAGGCGCAAGCACGGCGGGGTACCGGGATCGCAAGGACCGTTACTGATGGCGGCGCCCTTGCGCGTGGTCGACACCTCGGCCTGGATCGAATGGTTGATCGCCTCGCCGGTCGGCAAGAAGCTCGCCAGGGAAATTCCCGAGAAAGACCTGTGCGTCGTGCCGACCATCGTGCAGCTGGAGCTGTCCAAATGGTTGTGGCGCGAACTCGGTGAATCGCAGGCCGATCAGGTGATCGCCTACACGATGAAGTGCCAGGTCACGCCGCTCGACACGGCCACCGCGCTGCTGGCCGCCGATCTGCACCGCCAACACAAGCTGGCCACGGCGGACGCCATCGTGTACGCCACAGCGGTACAACAGGGCGCCGAACTGCTCACCTGCGACGCCCACTTCGAAGGGCTGCCCGGGGTGGTTTTGATCCCCAAGTCTCCATCGCATTGACCGTGTGAGCTACACGCCCAGGTAGCGCCCCGGCCGGTGGTTCAAGGTGAGGATGGCGCCGATGGCCACGGCGCCCACCACCGACTGCAACACGCGTTCGGGCGGCACCACCGCAAACGCGGTGAGCACCACCAGCACGTCCACCGCCATCTGGATATAGCCCGCCCGCAGGCCGCGGGTTTGCTGCAGCCACTGCGCCACGATGTTCACCCCGCCCACGCTGGCCTGGTGGCGCAGCAACGCCAGCAGGCCAAAGCCGATGAGGAAGCCCCCGAGCACCGAGGCGACCCAGGGGTTGAGCAGTTCAAAGCGCACCACCCGCGGCGCCAGCGCGGTGCACAGGGACACCAAGGTCACCGCCGCCAGGCTCTTCAGCGTGAACTCCGCCCCCAGCCGCGTCCACGACAGCCAGAAGAACGGCAGGCTGAACACGAAGAAGCACAGCGCCAGGTTCAGGCCCGTGGCGTAGCTCACCAGAAAGGCCACCCCCGCCACGCCGCCCGTGAGCAGGCCAGCATGGGCAAACATGGTCATGCCGAGCGCGACGAACAGCGAGCCGGCCACGAGGGCGTGGCCGTCGTCGAGCCAGGAGTGGGTGAGGCGAATCAGGGCGGGTGCGGGCATGCGGGTATCAAAGCACATCGCGTGCCTCAGCCGCATGCGCCGGTCAGAACCCTTCCAGCACGATCTTGCCGCGCGCCTTGCCGCTTTCCAGCAGCGCGTGCGCACGCCGCAGGTTGGCGGCGTTGATGGTGCCCAGGTGTTCGCCCACCGTGGTCCGCAGTTCACCCGCGTCCACGCGGCGGGCCACGTCGCTCAGCAATTTGTGCTGCTCGACCATGTCGGGTGTTTCGAACAGGGAGCGCGTGAACATGAGTTCCCAGTGCAGCGACAAGGCCTTGCGCTTGAGCGCGAGGATGTCGATGCTGCCGGGCGCCGGGTCGTCGATCAGGCCGAGCTGGCCTTGCGGCGCGATCAATTCAACGATCTGCGCGAAGTGGTGTTCGGTCTGCGTGAGGCTCACCACGTAGCGCGGCGCGGGCAGGCCCGCCTGCTTGAGTGCGTCTGCGAGCGGTTGGCTGTGGTCGATGACATGGTGCGCGCCCAGCGCCTTCACCCATTCCACCGTTTCGGGCCGCGAGGCGGTGGCGATCACGGTGAGGCCCGTGAGCTGGCGCGCCAGCTGCACCAGGATCGAACCCACGCCACCGGCGGCGCCGATCACCAGCAAGGCGTCGCCTGTCTGCGCGGTGTCGCGCGAGACGCGCAAGCGGTCGAACAGCATTTCCCACGCGGTGATGGCGGTCAGCGGCAGCGCGGCGGCGTCGGCGTCGGACAGTGAGGTCGGCGCCAGCGCGGCGATGCGCTCGTCCACCAGGTGCAGCTGGGCATTCGCGCCCGGGCGGTTGATGGCGCCGGCGTACCAGACGCGGTCGCCGGGCTTGAACATCGTCACTTGGGTGCCCACAGTGCGCACCGTGCCCACGGCGTCCCAGCCCAACACGGCCCACTGGCCCTCGGCGGGCACGGAGCGCAGGCGCATCTTGGTGTCCACCGGGTTGACGGCGATGGCCTGGACCTCCACCAGCAGGTCGCGCGCGCCGGGGGTGGGCTCGGGCAGGTCCACGTCTTGCAGCGACAGCGGGTCGGTGATGGGCAGGGCTTGTTGGTAGGCGATGGCTTTCATGGGGGGCTTCCAGCGGGTCAATGAACAGGGGGTGAACAGGGGGGAGTGTGCGCGCCCGGAAACGCCGGTTGAAGGCCCGACCCGGCGAATCAGTTTCAATGAAAATCGAACGATGACACGCATCGCCGAGCTGGAACTGATCACCCACATTGCCGACCTGGGCAGCCTCACCGCCGCCGCCAAGGCGCTGGACTGGTCCCCCGCCGCGGCCAGCGCCGCGCTCAAGCGGCTGGGGGCGGAGTGGGGCGTGGCCGTGTTCGTGCGCAGCACGCGCAGCCTGCGCCTCTCGGCCGAGGGCGAACGCCTGATGCCCCATGTGCGCCAGGCGCTGCACGCCATGGGCGAGGCGCGCGCGGCAGCCCAACCGCACCGCGCGGCCTTGCGTGGCGAGCTGCAGATCTCCATGCCGTCCGACCTCGGCCGCCACGTGCTCCTGCCCTGGCTGGAGACGTTTCAGCAGCGGCACCCGCAGCTGGCGTTGCGCCTGCACCTGTTTGACCACAACGCCGATCTGATGCGCGTGCCGGTGGACATCGCGATCCGTTACGGCGTGCCCAGCGACTCGGTGCAGGTCGCCTTGCCGCTGCTGCCGGAGAACCACCGTGTGCTGGTGGCTTCGCCGGCTTACCTGGCGCGCCATGGCATGCCCACGCGTGCGCAGGATCTGATGGAGCATGAAGCCTTGCGCTACATGCTGGGCGGCGAGGTGCCGAAGGTGTGGCGCCTGCAGATCGACGGCCAGTGGGTGGACGTGCCGGTGCGCGGCAGCCGCTCGGCCAACGACGGTGAAGTGGTCAAGCGCTGGGCGCTGGCCGGGCTGGGCGTGGCGCACAAGTCGTGGCTCGATGTGTCGGCCGAGCTCGCCACCGGCCAGCTGGTGCGCGTCAACCCGGCCTGGCTCGGCGAACCAGCGCCACTGCACCTGGTGCTGCCGGGCCGGCGCCAGATCACACCGGCGGCACGGGCGTTGCGCGACTGGCTCAGGCAGCAGCTGGTCGCGTTGACCGCCAGCGTGCGCGCCTGAACGAACTCGCTGCCCTCAGAGACCAAGCGCAGTCAGGCCCGCATGGTCTTGTGGCCGTGCACCCAGCGGCCAGTGGAACAAACGTTCGCTGGCCGCGATCGGGCGGTCGTTGATGCTGGCGTGGCGCTGTTCCATGTAGCCCTCGGGCGTGAACTGCCAGTTCTCGTTGCCGTAGGAACGGAACCACTGGCCCGAGTCGTCGTGCCATTCGTAGACGAAGCGCACAGCGATGCGGTTGTCGGTGAAGGCCCAGAGTTCCTTGATCAGGCGGTACTCCAGCTCCTTGGCCCACTTGCGCACCAGGAAGGCATGCACCTGCTCGCGGCCCACCGGGAACTCCGCGCGGTTGCGCCAGCGCGTGTCCTCGGTGTAGACCTTCACCACGCGGTCCGGGTCGCGGCTGTTCCACGCGTCCTCCGCCATGCGCACCTTCTGCGCGGCGGTCTCGGCGGTGAAGGGCGGCAGCGGCGGGCGCGGCTCCATCAGTACTGTTTGTAGGGTAGGAACTTGCCCGAGAGCACAACGTTGACGCGGTCGCCCTTGGGGTCGGCCTGGCGCTGGATGTCCATGCTGAAGTCGATCGCGCTCATGATGCCGTCGCCGAATTCTTCGTGGATGAGTTCCTTGATGGTGGTGCCGTAGACGCTGACGATTTCGTACCAGCGGTAGATCAGCGGATCGGTGGGCACGGGCGTGGGCAGCGAGCCTTTGTAAGGCACGACTTGCAGCCACTTCTGCTCTTCGGTGGTCAGGCCGAAGATCTTGCCCACCACCTTGGCTTCAGCGGCGGAGGCCGTCATCTGGCCCAGGCACAGCGCCGTGGTCCATTCCTTGGACTGGCCGACCTTCTTGGCCACGTCGGCCCAGCTGATGCCTTTGGCGACTTTGGTGGAGATGATCTTTTCGGTGACGTCGAGTCGGTTCATGGTTGCCTCGTTGCTTTGTGATGAAGGAAAAAGTGAGAAGAGAGTCAGTGCGCCTTGGCGCGGCTGACCAGGAAATCAACAATGTGGTTGCGCAGGTCGTAGTAACCGTCGAGGTGGTGCAACTGCGCGCGTGTTCGGCTGCGCGGCAGCGGGTTCACCACCACCTCGGCCATGCCGCCGGGCTTGTAGCCGCTGGATGACTCCTGGCCGTTGGTCATGAGCAGGATGCGGTCGGCCAGCAGGATGGCCTCGTCCACGTCGTGCGTGATCATGAAAACGGTTTGCTGCGTCTCGCGCACGATGCCCATCAGCTCGTCCTGGATCGTGCCGCGTGTGAGCGCATCGAGCGCGCCAAAGGGCTCGTCGAGCAGCAGCATCTTGGGCTGGATGGCAAAGGCCCGCGCAATGCCCACGCGCTGCTTCATGCCGCCCGAGAGCTGGCTGGGCTTCTTGTCGATGGCGGGCGACAGGCCCACCAGCGCCACGAACTTCTCGGCGTGTTCGTTGATCTGCGTGCGGCTCCAGTCGGGCCAGCGCGACTTGACCGCGAACGCGATGTTTTGCCGCACGGTGAGCCAGGGCATGAGCGCGTGGCTCTGGAACACCACGCCGCGCTCCAGGCTGGGGCCGGCGATTTCGCGGCCGTCCATGAAGCAGTGGCCCGAGGTGGCGGTGTCCAGACCCGCAAGCACGTTGAGGATGGTGGTCTTGCCGCAGCCGCTGTGGCCGATGATGCAGACGAACTCGCCCTTGTCGATGGCGAAGGACACGTCCGCAAACACCGGCTTGTCGGCCTGGTAGGCCTTGGCGAGGTTTTCAACCTGGAGGAAACCGGTCATCTTGTGGGCTTTCGTGGGGGCCGGTGCAGAGGTGGTGGCGGGGGCTTGGGGCAGGGCGGCGCTTTCGCGCACGCTGGTGTCACTCCACATAGGTCACCGCCTTCTGCAGCTGTGCGAACATGAGGTCGAGCAACATGCCGACCACGCCGATGAGCAGCACGGCAAAGATCACGTTGGTGAGCGAGAGGTTGTTCCACTCGTTCCACACGAAGTAGCCCACACCGGTGCCACCCACCAGCATCTCGGCGGCCACGATCACCAGCCAGGCAATGCCCATGCTGATGCGCATGCCCGTGAGGATGGTGGGCGCGGCGGCCGGCAGGATCACCTGGAAGGCCTTGCGGATCGGGTTCACCTCCAGCGTGCTGGCCACGTTGAGCCATTCGCGCTTGACGGCGGACACGCCGAACGCGGTGTTGATCAGCATCGGCCACACCGAGCAGATGAAGATGACGAAGATGCCGCTCACGTCCGAGTCTTTGAGCGTGTAGAGCGCCAGCGGCATCCAGGCCAGCGGGCTGATGGGCTTGAGCACCTGCACGAAGGGGTCGAACGCCTTGCGCATCAGCGGTGACATGCCGATGAGGAAGCCCAGCGGAATGGCCACCGCCATGGCGAGCAAAAAGCCCAGGCCCACGCGGCCGAGCGAATGCGCGAGCTGGATGCCGATGCCCTTGTCGTTCGGACCCTTGTCGTAGAACGGGTCGGACAAATGCCCCCAGGTCGCCTTGGCCACTTCCATGGGCGGCGGGAAACCGCTGCTCTTCTCGGCGCCGGGATCCTTGCCCATCATCTTGGCGTACTCGATCTGCTCGGCCGTCATGCCGGTGGACGCGCCACCGATGCTGGGGCCCGAGGTGGAAAGCTGCCAGACCCCGATGAACACGCAGAAGATGATCAGCGAGACCAGGGCCGCGCGCAGGTTGAGGCTGGTGGCTTTCATGGTCAGGCGGCTTTTCGAATGGCGAAGCTGTTCAGGTATTCAGCCGGCTTTGAAGCGTCGAAAGCCTTGCCCATGATGGTGTGCTTGGTGTAGCCACCACCGGCCGCGTACGGCTGGCCCAGGTCCTTCATGTGCTTGCGCGCGTCGGTGATGAGGAACACCTTCTCGGCCACGGCTTTGTAGTCCACCTCGCCCTTGATGTAGCCCCAGCGCTGCATCTGCGTGAGCATCCACACGGCCATGCTCTGCCAAGGCATCGGGTCGAAGTCGGCGCGCTCGGGCACGTTCTGGATGCTCCCCAGGCCGTCGGCAAAACGGCCGGTGAGCACCTGCGTGAGCACGGCCTCGGGCTGGTTGAGGTACTGGCTGGGCGCGATCACCTTGGCGATCAGTTCGCGGTTCTTCGGATCGCGCGCCATGGCGGCCGAGGTGAGCACCGCGCGGTACAGCGCCGCGAAGGTGTTGGGGTTCTTCTGGATGAACTCGGTGCTGGTGCCGAAGGCGCAGCAGGGGTGGCCGTTCCAGAGATCGCGGGTGAGCAGGTGGATGAAGCCCACTTCGTCGAACACCGCGCGCTGGTTGAACGGATCGGGGCCGAGGAAACCGTCGATGTTGCCGGCGCGCAGGTTGGCCACCATCTCGGCCGGCGGGATCACGCGCAGCTGCACGTCGGTGTCGGGGTTCAGGCCGTTCTCGGCCAGGTAGTAACGCAGCAAAAAGTTGTGGATCGAGTAGTCGAACGGAATGCCGAACTTGAAGCCCTTCCAGTTCTTCGGATCGCGGTTGTTCTTGTGCTTCAGGGCCAGCGTGATGGCCTGGCCGTTGATGTTCTGGATGGTCGCCACGTTCATCGGCACGGCGTTGCTGCCCAGGCCCAGGCTGATGGCCAGCGGCATGGGTGAGAGGAAGTGCGAGGCGTCGTATTCCTTGTTGATCATCTTGTCGCGCACCAAGGCCCAGCCAGCGGTCTTGGTCACTTCGACGTTGAGGCCCTGCTTCTGGTAGAAGCCCAGCGGCGCGGCCATGATGAGTGGCGTGGCGCAGGTGATCGGGATGAAACCGATCTTCAGGTTGGTCTTCTCCAGCGCGCCTTTTTCTTGCGCCATGGCCTGCAGGCTGGCCACCGGCAACACGCTGGCAATCGCTGCCATGGCCGTGCCCTTGCCCACCGCGCGCAGGAAACGGCGGCGCACCTCGTCGTGCGGGAACAGCGCCTTGACCAGCGTGGCTTCGATGAACTCGTTGCTGTAGGCCTCGAACTCGGCGGTCTCGCTGCGCCGGCGCAACTCGATGGCCGCGCCGTCCGCGGCCACCTCGGCGTGGTGGTCGGCGATCGTGTGGTCGCGTCCGCAGCTGCACTTGAGCATGAGCGGACGATCGGCGTTGTAGGGATCGAAGAATTCGGACATGGCGCGCACCTCGTGAGTTGATGGACGAGGTGGACATTGCAAGCACCGGGCCAGATGCGGCCGGGTGCGACCCATTCATCGCGCCGCGTGCGAATTCGCGGGACCTGGGCCGACCCCGTGTAGGGCCAGCCCTACACGGCGGTGGTCAAAACCGGCGCATCAGGGCTTGGCGCGGTGCCGCTCGGCGTAGAGCGCGAGTTCCACGTCGTTTTTGGTGCCGGTTTTCTCCAGCACGCGGGCGCGGTAGGTGCTCACCGTGTTGGGCGCCAGGCCGAGCTGCGCACCAATTTCGCTCACGGTCTGCCCCTGCGTGAGCAGGCGGTAGACCTGGTGCTCGCGGTGCGACAGGGTCTCGGGCCCGGCCTGCGCGGTGGCATTGCCCACCGCGGCGGCCAGCGCTTCGGCCGTGGCCTGCGTGAGGAACACGCCGCCGCCGGCCGCCTTGCGCACGGCGTAGAGCATGTCGTCGGGGTCGGCGCTCTTGTTCAAATAGCCGCAGGCGCCCAGGCGGATGCAGCGCACCGCGTACTGCTTCTCGGGGTAGGTGCTGAGCATGAGCACCGGCAGCAACGGGTGTTCGCGCTTGATGGTTTGCAGCACGTCCAGCCCGTCGAGCCTGGCATTCTCGATGTCCTTGGCGAGCGCATGCAGGGGCTTGCGCAAGCTCGCGGGATCGTGGCCGGCGATCGCCTCGCGGATCGCCAACGAGGATCGCAAGGCGGCCTCGGCCGCGGGCAGCCGCTTGGAGGTCAGGTACAAGAGCCCGAGGTTGTGGTGGACGGTCGCCAGCCACGGGTGGGCCGGGCCATAGACCCGCTCGGACGCGGCCAGGACCTCGAGCAGCGCAGCCTCGGCCGCGTCGGCCTGACCGGCGCGAGCGAGGGCGACGGCGAGGT
>JBKBWW010000078.1:0-18454 GCA_046314475.1 Hydrogenophaga sp. | reverse complement strand
GAACACCGGCTTGTGCAGGTGGTGGTTTTCCTTGTCCATGGTGCTGGTGAAGCCACCGGGCGCCTTGAAGGTCTGGCCGGCCATGGCGGCGATCACCTTGTCGGTGTCGGTGGACTTGGCCTTGGTCACAGCCTGCGCCCACATGTTCACGCCGATGTAGGTGGCTTCCATCGGGTCGTTGGTCAGTGGCTTGTCTTTGTGGCCGGGGATGTTCTTGGCCTTGGCATACGCCGCCCACTTCTTGGTGAACTCGGTGTTGGCCGGGCTCTTCACGCTCATGAAGTAGTTCCAGGCGGCCAGGTGGCCCACCAGCGGCTTGGTGTCCACACCGCGCAGCTCCTCTTCGCCCACCGAGAAGGCGACCACAGGCACGTCCTTGGCGGACAAACCGGCGTTGCCCAGCTCTTTGTAGAAGGGCACGTTGGAGTCGCCGTTGATGGTGGAAACCACGGCCGTCTTCTTGCCTTCGGACGAGAACTTCTTGATCTTGGCAATGATGGTCTGGTAGTCGGAGTGACCGAACGGGGTGTACTCCTCCATGATGTCGGCATCGGCCACGCCCTTGGCCTTCAGGAAGGCGCGCAGGATCTTGTTGGTCGTGCGGGGGTACACGTAGTCGGTGCCCAGCAGCACCCAGCGCTTGGCCGAACCGCCGTCCTTGCTCATCAGGTATTCCACGGCAGGAATGGCCTGCTGGTTGGGCGCGGCACCGGTGTAGAACACGTTCTTGCTCAGCTCTTCGCCTTCGTATTGCACGGGGTAGAACAGCAGGCCATTGGCCTCTTCCACCACCGGCAGCACCGACTTGCGCGACACCGAGGTCCAGCAGCCGAAGATCACGGCGGCTTTGTCCTGGGTGAGCAGCTGTTTGGTCTTCTCGGCGAACAGCGGCCAGTTGGAAGCCGGGTCGACGACGACGGGTTCCAGCTTCTTGCCCAGCAGGCCGCCCTTGGCGTTGATCTCGTCAATTGCCATCAGCACCGTGTCCTTGAGCACGGTTTCCGAAATGGCCATGGTGCCGGAGAGGCTGTGCAGCACGCCAACCTTGATGGTTTCCTGGGCGTGCGCGCTCAGGCCGGTGAAGCCGAGCGTGGCGACCGTGGCTGCGGCAGCCAAGGTCTTGAGTGTGAAACGGCGGGCGTTTGGGGTGGTCGACATGGCGCTTCTCCTGAGTTCCTGGGGTCCCGTGAGGGGTTGGTGTTGGCGCCGCCGGCTGCCCTCTTCGGGCGTGGCTCAGCGGACAACTGGATGCTAGGGAAGAGGCTCGGGGGCGTATGTACGCCGGGTGGCGTACGTTGGTGGTTCCGGGTGAGGTCAGCGAAGGTCAGCCGCATGAAGCCAGAGGTCACAATCTCTGTGAAACCTCATCCCGAAGGCGCGCTGCAACACCGGCACAGGCCCCGACACCATGAACGACTTGATCCTCTACACCACTGAAGACGGCAAAAGCCAGATCAAGCTGCGGACGGAACAGCAGACGGTCTGGCTCACCCAGCTTGACATGGCAGAGCTGTTTGACGCCACCAAGCAGAACATCTCGCTGCACCTCAAGAACATCTTTGAGGATAGGGAGCTGGAGCCAGGGGCAGTTGTCAAGGAATCCTTGACAACTGCTTCAGACGGCAAGCGATACCTGACACAGCTCTACAACCTCGACGCCATACTGGCCGTGGGCTACCGCGTGCGCTCACCGCGCGGTGTCCAGTTCCGCCGATGGGCGTCCACCATCCTGAAGGAGTACCTGCTCAAGGGCTTCGTGATGGATGACGAGCGGCTGAAGAACCCGGACGGCCGCCCGGACTACTTTGACGAGATGCTGGAGCGCATCCGGGACATCCGGGCGTCTGAAAAGCGTTTCTATCAAAAGGTGCGCGACTTGTTTGCGCTGAGCAGCGACTACGACAAAACGGACCATGCCACGCAAACCTTCTTTGCCACGACACAGAACCTGCTGCTTTACGCCGTGACGCAGAAAACCGCCGCTGAACTCATCACTGCCCGGGCGAACCGCAACAATCCCAACTTTGGTTTGTTGCATTGGAAAGGCGCCCAAGTGCGCAAGCAGGACATTCTGATCGCCAAGAATTACCTGACGGAAGACGAGATCGACACCTTGAACCGCCTCGTGGTCATCTTCCTGGAAACGGCCGAGCTGCGGACCAAGAGCCGACGGGAAATTCGCATGGGTTTCTGGCGACAGAACGTGGACCAGATCATCAGCTCCAACGGTTTTCCAGTGCTCGCGCATGCGGGGTCCATCTCTCATGAGCAAATGGAAAACTCAACGAGCGCCCTCTACGTTGACTTCGATCTGGACCGCAAGAAACAGGAAGCCCTGAAAGCCGACAGCGAGGACGAATCTGATCTGAAGGCTCTGGAAAACAAACTCAAACGCCGTCCGAAAAACTGATCTTTGCGGTAGGCGCCCCTCAACCCGCCGGCACCAGAAAGTCCTTGCTGATGCGCCCACCGAGTTCGTTCACCCGGTCCAGGAACTGGGTGAGGAAGGCGTGCAGGCCGGTGGCCAGGATTTCGTCGATGCGGGCGTACTGCAGGTCGGCCTTGAGCTTGCCGGCGCGGCGCAGGGTCTCTGCCGAGAGGTCGTTGGAGACGACGGTGAGGTTGTTGACCACTTCGTTGAGGCTGGCGGCCAGGCTGCGCGGCATGTCGGCGCGCAAGATGAGCAACTCGGCCACGCGCTCGGGCGAGATCACGTCGCGGTAGACCTTGCGGTAGACCTCGAAGCCGCTCACGCTGCGCAGGATGGCGCTCCAGTGGTAGAAGTCGTACTCCTGATCGAGCTCGCTGGCGTTGCCGAAAAAGTCGCTGTGCACCGCGTGGAACTTCACATCGAGCAAGCGCGCGGTGTTGTCGGCGCGCTCCAGGAAGGTACCCATGCGGTAAAAGTGGAAGGCTTCGTCCTGCAGCATGGTGCCGATGGCCACGCCGCGCGAGAGGTGAGAACGGAACTTGACCCACTCGAAGAATTCGCTGGGGTCGCGCTCGAAGTTCTTGCTCTTGAGCATGCGGCCGAGTTCCAGCCAGGTCTGGTTTTGCGTTTCCCACAGCTCGGTGGTGAGCGCACCGCGCACGGCGCGGGCGTTTTCTCGCGCTGCCTTCAGGCAGGTGGCAATGCTTGAGGGGTTGGACTCGTCGCGCACCATGAAGTCGAGCACGTTGCGCGGCGTGATTTCCTGACCGTACTTTTTGTTGTAGGCGGGCATGAGCTCGCTGATGACGAGCAAGCCTTCCCAGCCCACCTGGGCCACAGCGGCGGACTGCGGCAGCAGCGAGGTCTGGTAGTTCACGTCGAGCATGCGGGCGGTGTTCTCCGCGCGCTCGGTGTAGCGGGACATCCAGAAGAGGTGGTCGGCGGTGCGTGACAGCATGGAAGTTCCTTTTGTTCAGGTGGGGTCAGAGCTGAAGATCTGACCCCACGTCATTCGGCTGGTCAGAGCTGAAGATCTGTCCCCAGGTCCATTCGATCTTCAATCTTCCAGAACCCAGGTGTCCTTGGTGCCGCCACCCTGGGAAGAGTTGACGACCAGCGAGCCGTCTTTCAGCGCCACACGGGTGAGGCCACCTGGCACCATCTGCACCTCCTTGCCGCTGAGCACAAAGGGCCGCAGGTCGATGTGGCGCGGGGCCACGCCGCTTTGCACATAGGTGGGGCAGGTGGACAGCGAGAGCGTGGGTTGCGCGATGTAGCCGCTGGGGTTGGCCTGCACGGCCTTGCGGAAATCTTCGATCTCGGCCTTGGTGGAGGCCGGGCCCACCAGCATGCCGTAGCCGCCAGCGCCGTGCACCTCTTTCACCACCAGGTCCTTCAGGTTGGCCATCATGTACTTGAGGTCTTCGGCGTCGCGGCCCATGAAGGTGGGCACGTTGTTCAGGATGGGTTTCTGGCCCAGGTAGAACTCGATCATCTTGGGCACGTAGGGGTAGATCGACTTGTCGTCGGCCACGCCGGTGCCCACCGCGTTGCAGATGGCGACGTTGCCGCTGCGGTACACACCGAGCAGGCCTTCGCAGCCCAGCGTGGACGTGGGGCGGAACACCGAGGGGTCGAGGAAGTCGTCGTCGACCCGGCGGTAGATCACGTCCACCCGCTTGGGGCCGCGCGTGGTGCGCATGTAGACGAAGTTGTCCTTGACGAACAGGTCTTGCCCTTCGACCAGCTCGATGCCCATCTGCTGTGCGAGGAAGGCGTGTTCGAAGTACGCGCTGTTGTACATGCCGGGCGTGAGCACGACCACCGTGGGCTCGGCCGTGGTGGCCGGGCTCACCGCGCGCAGGGTTTCCAGCAGCAGGTCGGGGTAGTGGGCCACGGGAGCCACGCGGTTCTCGCCGAAGAGTTCGGGGAAGAGCCGCATCATCATCTTGCGGTCTTCGAGCATGTAGCTCACGCCGCTGGGCACGCGCAGGTTGTCCTCCAGCACGTAGTACTCGCCCACGCCCTGGGCGTTGGGGGCGCGCACGATGTCCACGCCCGAAATGTGCGAGTAGATGTTGTGCGGCACGTCCACACCCATCATTTCGGGGCGGAACTGCGCGTTCTGGAAGATCTGCTCGGCCGGCACGTGGCCCGCCTTGATGATTTCCTGGTCGTGGTAGACGTCGTGGATGAAGCGGTTGAGCGCGGTCACGCGCTGCACCAGGCCTTCTTCCATGCTGTGCCACTCGTGGGCCGGAATGATGCGGGGGATGAGGTCGAACGGGATCAGGCGCTCGGTGCCGGAGCCGTCTTCGTCCTTGGCGCCGTACACCGCAAAGGTGATGCCGACGCGACGGAAGATCATTTCCGCTTCTTCGCGCCGGGCGGCCATGACATCGTCAGGCTGCTGGGCCAGCCAGCGCGCGTATTTCTCGTAATGGGCCCGGACCTCGCTGGGCGAGGCATTCATTTCGTCAAACATCGGTCTGCTCATGGGCTTGTTTCTCCTGACCACAGCATAGCAAGGAGCGGGCCAGGGTTTTCGCCATCAAGGCATTTCAGCGCCGAGAAAGTCGGCAGCCAGACCCTTGTGATGCCAATAGCGCCGCGCCTGCTCGCGGTGGCATTCAACGGCATCAGGCTCGGCGCTGCGCCAGGTGGCCGCACCACAGTCGGGCGAATTCACCCAGCGCAGGCCGCGCTGCCGGTAACGGTCGAGCACCGCCGGTGCCGGGTGACCGAAGCGGTTTCGGTAGCCCGACTGCACCAGCACCCAGCGCGGCCGCAGGGTGTTGAGCAGCACGGGGCTGCTGGACGTGAGGCTGCCGTGGTGCGGCGCGAGCATCACGGTGACGCGGTCATCGGGCCGGGCCAGGGCCAACTGCACTTCGCGCGCGGCATCGATGTCGCCGCCGAGCCAGGCGCTGTGTTGCGCACCGGCAATCCGGATCACGCACGACATGGCGTTGGTGCTCAGCAGGCCCTGGCCATCGGGGCCGTAGTCCTCGGGCAGCGGGCGCAGCACCTCGAAGCCCACGCCGTCCCAGGTCCAGCGCTGGCCGGCCACGCAGCGCTCTGAAGCATCGGCGCTGAACGACGACAGCCAGCGGGCCTGCGGGTGTGCTGCGCGCACCGCTTCGGCACCCCCCGCGTGGTCGCTGTCGCGGTGGCTCACCACCACCGCGTCAAGCCGCTCGCCCAGTGCGCGCAGCAGCGGCAGCACCACGCGCTCGCCGGCGTCGCTGTCGGGGCCGAAGCGCGGGCCGGTGTCGAACAGCACACTGTGCGCCGCGGTGCGCACCAGCACCGCGCTGCCCTGCCCCACATCGAGCGCGATCAACTCGAACTGCCCCGGTGCCGGGCGCGGCGGCGCGTACAGCAGCGCAGGCGCCAGCAGCAACAGCCCGGCCGAACGCAGCACCCACGGCAGGCGCAGCACCAGCAGCGCACCACCTGCGACCGCGGCGAGTGCCAGCGGCCAGGGCGCCGCCGGGCGAAACACCGCGGCCCAGGGCACCTGCCCCATCCACTGCAGCCCCGAGGCCATGGCCTGCACCACCCAGGCCGCGGCGTCCCACAGCGGCGGCACAGCCACGCCCAGCAAGGCCAGCGGCGTGATGAGCAAGGTCACCAGCGGAATGGCCGCCAGGTTGGCCAACAAGCCCACCACCGAGAACTGCCCGAACAGCAACAAGGTGAGCGGCGCCAGCGCCAGCGTGACCACGCCTTGCTCGCGCAACAGCCCCATGAACGATCGGCCGGCGCGCCCCAGCACCCCGCCCGGCTGTGGGCGCTGCGAGCGCCCGGGGTCGGTGGCAAACAGGATGCCCACCGCGACAAAGCTGAGCCAGAAGCCCGGCTGCATCAACGCCCACGGGTCGAGCAGCAACACCGCCGACATGGCCAGCAGCCACACCACCGGCCACGGCCAGTGCCGCACACCCAGGCGCAGGCCCACCACCACGGCCAGCATGATCACCGTGCGCTGTGCCGGCACACCCCAGCCCGAAAACAGCGCGTAGGCCGCCGCCAGCGCCACCCCACCCAGGCCGGCCACCACCGGAGCGGGCACCGCCAGCAAGGCCTGCGGCCAGACTGGTGCCAGCCGCCGCCAGCCCCAGGCCAGCAGGGCGGTGGCGAGCCAGGCAAACATGGTCACGTGCAGTCCGGAGATGCTCATCAAATGCGCGACGCCGGTGGCGCGGAACAGCGCCCAGTCCTCGCGGTCGATGGCGGACTGGTCCCCCACCACCAGCGCCGCCAACACACCGGCGGCGCGCGAGTCGTCCACGCGTTCGTCGATGCGCTCGCTCACACTCTGGCGCAAGGCGTCCACCGGGTGGTGCCACGTGGACCCCAGGCGCTCGGGCGACGGATCGCGCGGTCCGCTCTTCACATGCCCCGTGGCCTGGATGCCGCGCTCCCACAGCCAGTGCTCGCGGTCAAACCCGTGGGGGTTGGACAGGCCGTGTGGACTGCGCAGGCGCACGGTGAAACGCCAGCGGTCCCCGGCTCGAACGCTCGGGCCTCGGCTGGCCAGTTCCCACAGCGGTCCTTCCGCGGCGGGCGCGAACCCTGTGTACCAGCCCAGCTGGATGCGTCCGGGCACCTGCACCAAAACCCCTGCACGCGTGGCCGACTCCACCACAAAGTCAAACCGCTCCCCCTGCGCCATGCGCTGCGGCAACGAAGCCACGCGCCCGGTCAACTCGATGTCGGTGCCTTGCAGGGACGGGTCCAGCGCGTGGCTGGCAAAGTGCGTGGCGCGCGCGCCGGTGAGGCCAAAGCCGATCAGGCAGCCCGCGAGCACGAGAACGGCACCCCTGGCGCGACCCGTCAAACGTGCAACCAGCGACAGCACCAAGCCCGCACACAGCAGCAGGGCATACACGGACAACGACCACAACGCCGGCTGCGGCAACTGCAGCGCCACGCCCAGCACCCAGCCCGGCAAACCCAACAGCCAGCCCCGGCGCATGGTCAGGAAAGCCGAAACAACACCGCTGCAAACGCGGTGCTGGCGATGCCGTCATCGTTCTTTGGCGCAAGACTTGCTAGGATGAGACCCAGCGCCCACGGCCAAGCCTGTGCCCGACGATTCATTGTTTTCTCCCCGTTGAAAGCCCCCACATGGCCATTCATGTCGCTCTGAGCCACATCACGCATTATCGATACGACCGGCTGGTCAAACTGGGCCCGCAAGTGGTCCGCCTGCGGCCTGCGCCGCACAGCCGCACCAAGGTGCTGTCGTACTCCCAGCGCATCGAGCCCGAGGGCCATTTCATCAACTGGCAGCAGGACCCGTTTGCCAACTACCAGGCCCGCCTGGTCTTCCCCGAGCCCACCACCGAGTTCAAGGTCACGATCGACCTGGTGGTGGAAATGGCGGTCTACAACCCGTTCGACTTTTTCCTGGAGCCGCGCGCGGAAAACTTCCCGTTCAGTTACGACGAGGAACAGAAAAAGGAGCTCGCGCCCTACCTCGTCACGGCCCCCGTGACCCCGCTGCTCAAGGCGTACCTGGCCACGGTGGACCGCAGCGAGCGCCGCACGATCGACTTTCTGGTGGACGTGAACCAGAAGCTGCAGAACGCCATTTCGTACACCATCCGCATGGAGCCCGGTGTGCAGGCGCCCGAAGAAACACTCAAGCTGGGCAGCGGCTCTTGCCGCGACACCGGCTGGCTGCTGGTGCAGATCCTGCGCCACATGGGCCTGGCCGCGCGCTTTGTGTCGGGTTACCTGATCCAGCTCAAAAGCGACGTGAAATCGGTCGACGGCCCCAACGGCCCCGAGCAGGACTTCACCGACCTGCACGCCTGGTGCGAGGTGTTCCTGCCCGGCGCCGGCTGGATCGGGCTGGACCCCACCTCCGGCCTGCTCGCGGGTGAAGGTCACATCCCGCTGGCCTGCACGCCGCAACCCTCCAGCGCCGCGCCGGTGGAAGGCGCCATGGACAAGTGCGAGGTGGAGTTCAGCCACCACATGGGCGTGACCCGTGTCTACGAATCGCCCCGCGTGACCCTGCCCTACACCGACGACCAGTGGGCTGGTGTGGTGGCGCTGGGCGAGAAGGTCGACCTGGACCTGCAGAAACACGACGTGCGCCTGACCATGGGCGGCGAGCCCACCTTTGTAGCCACGAGCGACCGCGACGCGGGCGAATGGAACACCGACGCGCTCGGCCCCACCAAACGCGGCTACGCCACCGAACTGCTGAACCGCCTGCGCGTGGAATACGGCGCGGGCGGCTTCGTGCACATGGGCCAGGGCAAGTGGTACCCGGGCGAGCAACTGCCGCGCTGGGCGCTCTCCATGTTCTGGCGCGCCGACGGCGAAACCATCTGGAACAACCCTGCCTTGCTGGCCGACGAGCGCGACGAAAAGCACTACACCGCCGACGACGCGCGCCGCTTCACGCAGGCCCTCGCGCGCAAGCTCGGCCTGTCCACGCAGTACATCACCCCCGGGTTTGAAGACACCTGGTACTACCTCTGGCGCGAGCGCCGCCTGCCCGTGAACGTGGACCCGTTCGACGCCAAGCTGGACGATGAACTGGAACGCGCCCGCCTGCGCCGCGTGTTCACCCAGGGTCTGGAGGCCACGGTTGGCTACGTGCTGCCGCTGCAGGCCTCTGGCCCCAACGGCGCGCTGTCCAACAACGGCAAGAGCAACTACGCGCGCATCTCCGGTACGGTGTGGTCCACCGGCCCCTGGTTCTTCCGCGACGAGCGCATGTACCTCGTGCCCGGCGACTCGCCCATGGGCTACCGCCTGCCACTGGACTCGCTGCCCTGGGTCTCGGCCGGCGACTACCCGTACCACATCGAACAGGACCCGCACACCGCGCGCGACCCGCTGCCACGTGGCGCGGCCGTCAAGCACCAGGTCTCGCCGCACCAGGTGGGTGGCGGTTTTGCCGAGGGCGGCACGGTCTCCATGCAGGGCATGGACTTCGACCCCGACGCCGAGACCGTGGAAGGCCTGCGCGCCGGCCAGCCTGGCCCGGGCGCGGCACCGGCCCAAGCCTTGTCGGCCCGCTTTCCACAGCGCGCCGAATCAGCCGCCTGGCTCACCCGCACCGCGCTCTGTGTGGAGGCCCGCGACCCGCACCGATCCAACGGCCCCAAGGCCGAAAAAGCCGGCGGCGGCAAGATCCAGCACATCTACGTGTTCATGCCGCCCATGGCGCACCTGGAGGACTACCTCGACCTGCTGGCCGCGGTGGAAGCCACGGCCGAGCGCCTGGGCATGACCATCGTGCTGGAGGGCTACCCACCACCGCGCGACCCGCGCCTGAAGATGCTGCAGATCACGCCCGACCCGGGCGTGGTGGAGGTCAACATCCACCCCGCCCACACCTGGGGTGAGCTGGTGGAGCACACCGAGTTCCTGTACGAGGCCGCGCACCAGACCAAGCTGTGCGCGCAGAAGTTCATGACCGATGGCCGCCACACCGGCACCGGTGGCGGCAACCACTTCGTGATGGGTGGCGCCACGCCGGCGGACTCGCCGTTCCTGCGCAAACCCGAGCTGCTCGGCAGCCTCATTGCGTACTGGCACAACCACCCCTCGCTGTCGTATTTGTTCAGCGGCCTCTTCATCGGCCCGACCAGCCAGGCACCGCGCGTGGACGAAGCGCGCAACGACCAGCTGTACGAGCTGGAGATTGCGCTGGCGCAGATCGAGAAGAACCGCACCACCTACGGCGACCACATGCCGCCGTGGATGGTGGACCGCACGCTGCGCAACATCCTGATCGACGTGACCGGCAACACGCACCGCAGCGAGTTCTGCATCGACAAGCTGTACTCGCCCGACACCCCCACCGGGCGCCTGGGTCTGCTGGAGCTGCGCGCATTTGAAATGCCACCACACGCCCGCATGAGCATCGCGCAGCAGCTGCTGCTGCGCGCCCTGGTCTCGCGTTTCTGGCAGAAGCCGTGGCACGGCCGCCTCACCCGCTGGGGCACCGAGCTGCACGACCGTTATCTGCTGCCGACCTACGTGCGCATGGACTTCGAGGACGTGCTCACCGACCTGGCCGACTTTGGCTACAAATTCGACATGGCCTGGTTCGACCCGCACTTCGAATTCCGCTTCCCCATGGTGGGCCAAGTGGCCGCGCGCGGCATCGAACTCACGCTGCGCAGCGCGCTGGAACCCTGGCACGTGATGGGCGAAGAAGGTGCGCCCGGCGGCACCGTGCGTTATGTGGACTCCTCGCTGGAGCGCATCGAGGTGCGAGTGAAAGGCTGGAATGACAGCCGCCACGTGATCACCTGCAACGGCCGCGCCATCCCCATGCAGACCACCGGCACCGCTGGCGAGTATGTGGCCGGCGTGCGCTACAAGGCGTGGAGCCCACCATCGGCGCTGCACCCCTCCATCCCGTCGCACGCGCCGCTCACCTTCGACATCGTCGACACCTGGATGAAGCGCTCCATGGGCGGGTGCCAGTACCACGTGGCGCATCCGGGCGGGCGCAACTACGACACCTTCCCGATCAATGCCTACGAGGCCGAGAGCCGCCGCATGTCGCGCTTCTTCCAGATGGGCCACACCCCCGGCCACATGGACGTGAAGCCGGCCAGCAGCAGCCGCGAGTTCCCCGCCACGCTGGACCTGCGCTACTGACCACCCGGCAGGTGGCCCGCCTTGTGTGACGGAAGCAACAAGGCGGGCACACCGGCGGGGTATCGCCCGCAGGGCAGCGGGCATACTCGGGAGCAGTGAACCACGACGCCTCCGACTCCCTGTTTGACGAGCTCAGTCCCGAGAATCCCGGCGACTGGGCTTTGTCCTTGTCGGTTCCCGCCGATGCCGGCCACCGCGACGAATTGCGCGCTGGCGGCAAGCCCACGAGCGACGCACTGGCACCCCACTGGGACAGCTTTTTCGAGCACATCGGCACCGACGGCTTCAAGGACTTGAACCGCCGCAGCGACAACCTGCAGCGCCAGATCCGCGACAACGGCGTGACCTACAACGTCTACGCCGACGCCTCGGCCGGTTTGCAGCGGCCCTGGGCGCTCGACCTCTTCCCCATGCTGGTCGGCCCGCAAGACTGGGCCCAGATCGAGACCGGCGTGTTGCAACGCACCCGCCTGCTCAACGCCATCATGGGCGACCTCTACGGCGAGCGAGAACTGCTCAAGCGCGCGCTGCTGCCCGCCGCGCTCGTGCAAGGCCACCCCGGCTACCTGCGTTCCATGCAGGGCGTGAAACCACCGTGCGACACCTGGCTGCACATCGTGGGCTTCGATCTGGCGCACGGGCCTGATGGCCGCTGGTGGGTGGTGGGTCAGCGCACGCAGGCACCGTCGGGCCTGGGCTACCTGCTGGAAAACCGCATCGCGATTGCGCGCCAGTTCCCCAAGGCCTTCGCCGGCATGAAGGTGCAGCGCCTGGCCGCGAGCTACCGCGCGCTCATGGACGGCATCAAGCGAATGTGCCCCGAAGGCGAGAACGCGCGCATCGCGCTGCTCACGCCCGGCCCCTACAACGAAACCTACTTCGAACACGCCTACCTCGCGCGTTACCTGGGCCTCACGCTGGTGGAAGGCAACGACCTCACCGTGCGCGACCAGCGCCTGTACTTGAAGACGCTCAGCGGCCTGGAGCCGGTGCACGCGCTGATCAAACGCCTGGACGACGAGTGGCTGGACCCGCTGGAGTTGCGCTCCGACTCGCGCCTGGGCGTGCCCGGCCTGCTGCAGGTGCTGCGCGCGGGCAACGTGGTGCTCGCCAACGCGCCGGGCTCGGCGCCGCTCGAATCCAGCGCACTGCTCGGTTTTCTGCCCGCCATCAGCCGCCACCTGCTGGGCGAAGAACTCGCCATGCCGTCGCTGGCCACCTGGTGGTGCGGCGAAGACGCGGCCTTGCGCGAGGTGCTGCCGCTCATCAAGGGCAGCGTGATCAAACCGACCTACCCGCGCTCGGGCCTGGACACCGCCATGGGCCAAAGCCTGAGCGAGCGTGAGCTGGACGAGTGGTCCGGCCGCATGGCGCGCCACCCGGACCACTACACCGTGCAGTCGTGGCTGCCGCTCTCTCAAACCCCCACCTGGTCGGGCGAGCGGCTGATGCCGCGCTCGGCCATGCTGCGCGTGTTTGCGCTGGCCGACGGCAAAGGATCCTGGCGCGTGTTGCCCGGCGGTCTGGTGCGCCTGGCGCCGCGCGGCGAACTCATTGCCGCCATGCAGCGCGGCGGCAGCAGCGCCGACTGTTGGGTGCTCACCGACGGCCCGGTGGACCACACCAGCCTGTTGCAGTCTGCGCCCACCACGCTGGCGCTGGCGCAGCAGAAACGCCCGGTGACCAGCCGCGCGGCCGAAAACCTGTTCTGGCTGGGCCGCTACACCGAGCGCGCCGAAAACAGCGTGCGCCTCGCGCAGATCGTGCTCAACCACCTGGGTGGCGAAGAACCCAATTCGCGCCCGCTCATGGCCTGGCTCACCGCCACCGCGACCGAGAACTCGCTGGTGATCTCCGAAGCGCCGACCGCCACCGCCTCACCGCGCGTGTTCGCGCGCAGCCTCATGGCCGCGCTGTCGCCGAAAGCGGCCGACCCGCTGTTCGCCAAGTCGCACAGCGTGGGCTTCAACCTGCGCGCGCTCAAGGCCGCCGCCTCGCAGGTGCGTGAGCGCCTGTCGCAGGAACACTGGCACCTGATCGAGCGCACCGAAACCTGCTTTGCGCGCGATTGCGCCGCCTTGTCGACCGACGCCGAGTACGCCACCGCCGAAGCGCTGACAGCGCTGCAGAACGCCAGCGAATTGCTGGCCGCCATCACCGGCTCGCAGACCGACCGCATGGTCCACGACGACGGCTGGCGCCTGCTCTCCATGGGCCGCCACATCGAACGCCTCATCACGCTCTCGCGCGCTTTGTCCCTCGCGCTCGAACACGGCTGCGTGCACGACCAGGCCGGCTTTGAAGCCGTGATTGCGCTGTTCGACAGCACCATCACCTTCCACGCCCAGTACCAGCAGCGGCGCGACATGGTGGCCCTCATCGACCTGCTGGTGATGGACCGCGACAACCCGCGCTCGCTGGCATGGGTTGTTCAGACGCTGCGCTCGCGCCTGGACAAGCTGGCCCGCAGCGCCACGCCACAGGACGCCGTGTTGGCGCAGGGCCTGCCCAACCCCGACACCTGGGTGCTGCAAGACCTGAGCAACTGGCAACGCAGTCCCGAAGGCCTGCGCACCTGGAGCGACCTGGCCGAGCTGCTGGATGGCTGCGAGATCGCCGCGGTGGAACTCTCCAACGAACTCAGTCGCCTGCACTTCAGCCACGCCGATCTGCGCAATCAATCCTTAGGCGTTTGACGTGCTCCTGCGCATCCTCCACCGCACCCGCTACCGCTACCACGGCTCGATCGATCTGGCCCAGCACATGGTGCACCTGTGCCCGCTGGACACGCCGCACCAGCACCTGATCAACAACGAGCTGCGCATCGACCCGATGCCGGCCGCGCGCAGCCAGACCACCGACGTGTTCGGCAACCAGCGCACCTTCTTTTCGCTGCAGGCCACGCACAGCGTGCTCACGGTGGAGGCCGACAGCCTGGTGGAGACCAGCGCGCACCAGCCGCTGCCCCAGACCCCTCCCTGGCGCGGCATGACTTGGGAGCGTGTGCGTGAGCATTTCCGCTACCGGGCCAATGCCCCGTTCGATCCGGCGGCCGAATTCCTGTTTGCGTCGCCCTACGTGCCGCGCGACGACGCCTTTGCAGCCTTCGCGCGCCCCGCGTTCAAGCCCGGCCTGCCCGCGCTGGCCGCGGCCCAGGCGTTGATGGAACTGATCCACACCGATCTCACCTACGAGACCGCGAGCACCGAGGTGAACACCCCGGCGCTCGAAGCCCTGGCGCAAGGCAAGGGCGTGTGCCAGGACTTCGCGCACATCATGCTGGGCTGCCTGCGCACGCTCGGCCTGCCCGCGCGCTACGTGAGCGGGTACCTGCTCACACGCCCGGCGCCCGGCAAGGTGCGCCTGATCGGCGCGGATGCCTCGCACGCCTGGGTGTCGGTGTACGTGCCGATCGTGAGCGAATCGGACGACAAGACCGAAACCACCGGCGCCTGGTTCGACTTTGACCCCACCAACAACCGCTGCGGCTGGGGCAGCCCGGGCGAGGACTACGTGACGCTGGCCACCGGCCGCGATTTTGGCGACGTTTCGCCCATGCGCGGGGTCATTCAAAGCGGCGCCGACCACACGCTGCAAGTCGCCGTGACGGTGGCGCCACCCGACGAACTGAAAGTGCTCGAAGCGCAGCAGACAGGCCCCAAAGCCTGAGCCCTGCGCCGACCGCCCGACGCCAGGGCCGTCATTAGAATGGGTCGCTCATTCTTCAGGAGCCTTCCCATGAGCATTTACGACAAGCTGTCACAACTCGGCATCGTCCTGCCGCCCGTCTCGGTGCCCGCCGCGGCCTACGTGCCCTTCGTGCAATCCGGCAACCTCATTTTTCTGAGCGGCCACATCGCCAAACAAGACGGCAAGCCCTGGGTCGGCCAGCTCGGCCTGACCATGACCACCGACGAAGCCAAACCCGCCGCCCGCGCCGTGGCCATCGACCTGCTCGGCACCCTGGCCGCCGCCTGCCTTGCCGCCGGCAAAACCCTCGACGACGTCAAGCGCATCGTCAAGGTGCTCAGCCTGGTCAACTCCACCGCCACCTACACCGAGCAGCACCTGGTCACCAACGGCTGCAGCGAACTGCTCGGCCAGGTCTTTGGCCCGGTGGTCGGCGCGCATGCGCGCAGTGCGTTCGGTGTGGCGCAGTTGCCCATGGGCGCTTGCGTGGAAATCGAGCTGATCGCAGAGTTGGCCTGACCCCCCGCGCGTCTCACGGCGCTCCCCCCTGAAGGGGGGCGGCATCTTGGGCCGGCGGAGCCGGACCCTTGATGCCCCTGGTGGAGGTCACTTCGTTCGTGTCGCTTCTTGCTGCTGCCTGCGTTCGCTCGCTCGACGCACCTGGCGGCTCTGGGTGGCTTGTGCGGCGACCTGCTCCTTGACGGCGCGTTTTCGCGCGAAGTGCCGCACCGCAAAGCGGGTGACACCAAACGCGAGCACCGCCAGCACCGCTGCAACCACCACCCCGGTCCATTCGCTGTTGTCCATGTTCATTCCTCTGGCGTCAGAAAGATCTCGAAGCGCGCCAGTTCCTCGTCCAGCGCGCACTGAAAACCCGCATCGCGCGGGCGCCCGTCGATGAAGCCGAGTTCGTGCCGGAGCTGCCCGCGCTCCAGGCGCAGGTTGGCCCAGCCCACCATCTGTTCGCCCCACAGCACCGGCAATGCGTAGTGGCCCATGGTGCGCTTCGGAGCCGGCACATAGGCCTCGAACCGGTAGGCCCAACCCCACAGCATCTCGAAGCGACGGCGGTCCCAGACCACGGGATCGAACGGCGCCAGCAGCCGCAGGCCCTCGTCCGGCTGATGACGGCGCGACAACGGGTTTTCGTCTGCGGGCCAGAACCAGGTCGTGCCGTCCACCACCGCATGGCCGTAGCGCGACCGAGCGGCCTTGGCCACCGCGCGCGCCTCCACCGCCAACTGGGGCGCGCCGTAGCGCAGCAGCGTGACCAGGTAGCCCAGGCTGGGCGCGGGCAGCGGCGCATACAGCGCCACGATGCGATCGACCAGGGCTTCGGCGCGCGCCACCCGCGCCGACGGGCTCTCGTCCTGTTCGACATGGCTCATCGCTTCGTACACCCGCGTGCCCGACTCACGCCGGCACACCCGCAACCAGCCGTGGTGGTGCATGTCGTCCAGCAAACGGGTGCTCGCGTTGAGTTCACCACCCCAGTAGCCCGCCACACGGCCGTGGTGCGCAAAGGCCTCGCTCACCTCACGCGGGTGCACCACGCCCCGCTCCTGCACGAAGGCCAACACGTCCTGCGCCCGGCGGGTGGTGGCCGCGTCCCACGGCCGGCGCGGGGTGCGTGGGTGCAGCAGCGCCTGCATGTCGCGCGACACGAAGCCGTAGTTGACGAAGGCGTCTTCCTCGATGCCCAGCCGCCCGTAGCGGCGCTCCAGATCGCCCGCACGGTAGTCGCGCACCCGCAGGCGCAGGATCAGGTCCTGCGCACGCGCCGGCGCGCGCATCGGGTCGGCCTGCACAAAGCCCAAGCGGCGAATCGCGGCCGGCAGCGTCTGCGGTTTGAACAGGCTTCGCGCAATCGCGAAGCGGCGCAGCTCGGCCAGCGTGGGCGAGCGCGCCACCTGCTTACTCCACCCGCGTGACGCGGTTGGGCTTGAAGCCCAGATCGGCCGCCTTGCCTTTGCGGCCACGCAATGCGCGCGCGTTGTTCAGGCTGCGGATCTCCAGCGTTTCGTCGCGCTCCTTGCCGCCGCGCCCAATGCCTTCGATCTTCACGCTGCGGGTGTAGGCCGCGGCACCCGCCAACGTGTCCTTGGGTTCGAGGTCGATCAGCATCAGGCCGCGACCGCCTTTTTCCATCAGCTTGAGCTCGCCGATTTCAAACGTGAGGATGCGCCCGCCGGTGGAGGCGCAGCACACGTGGGTGGCGGCGTTCAGCGGCTGGCCGCCCGAGGTGAATGCGGCGTGCGACGGTGCGCAAGGTGTTTCGCCCTCGCCCAGATTCAGGAACGTCTTGCCACCGCGCTGGCGCGAGACCATGTTCTCCACCGTCGCCAGGAAGCCGTAACCACCCGAGCTCGCGAGCAGCAACGCGGCGTTGGCCGGGCCGGCAAAGTAGTGCAGCGGCTGCGTGCCACTCTCCAGTTCGATCAGCGTGGTGATGGGCTGGCCATCGCCGCGCGCGCCGGGCAGGCTGGCCACCGGCACCGAGTACACGCGCCCGTTACTGCCGAACACGATCATCGTGTCCACCGTGCGGCATTCAAACGTGCCGTACAAGCCGTCGCCCGCCTTGAACGCGAAGCTGCCGGCCTCGTGACCATGGCCGGTGCGTGCGCGCACCCAGCCTTTGCTGGACACCACCACCGTCACCGGTTCGTCCACCACCTTGATCTCGGCCACGGCCTTTTTCTCGGTCTGGATCAGCGTGCGGCGTGCGTCGGCAAAGGTCTTCGCATCGGCCTCGATCTCCTTGACCATCAGGCGCTTGAGGCTGCCGGGATTGCCCAGGATGTCTTCGAGCTTGCCCTGCTCTTCTTTCAACGACTTGAGCTCCTGCTCGATCTTGATGGCCTCCAGCCGCGCGAGCTGGCGCAGGCGGATTTCAAGGATGTCCTCGGCCTGCCGGTCGCTCAGCTTGAAGCGCTCGATCAACGCGGCCTTGGGATCGTCGGCCTGGCGGATGATCGCGATCACCTCGTCGATGTTGAGCAGCACGAGCTGCCGGCCTTCGAGAATGTGGATGCGGTCCAGCACCTTGCTCAGGCGGTGCTGCGAGCGGCGCGTGATCGTGCCCTGGCGGAACTCGATCCACTCATTGAGCATTTGCCGCAGCGACTTCTGCGTCGGCCGTCCGTCGATACCGATCATGGTGAGGTTGATCGGCGTGGAGCTTTCCAGGCTGGTGTGCGCCAGCAACGCGGTGATGAGTTCCTGCTGCTCGATGCGGCTGCTCTTGGGCTCGAACAAGAGACGCACCGGCGCGTCCTTGCTCGACTCGTCACGCACACCGTCCAGCACCATCAGGATGCTGGCCTTGAGCTGCGTCTGCTCCTGTGTGAGCGCCTTCTTGCCGGCCTTCACCTTGGGGTTGGTGAGCTCTTCAATTTCTTCCAGCACGCGCTGCGTGCTCACGCCGGGCGGCAGCTCGGTCACCACCAGTTGCCACTGGCCGCGCGCGAGGTCTTCGATCTTCCAGCGCGCGCGCACCTTGAGGCTGCCGCGCCCGGTGCGGTAGGCATCCACGATGTCGCTGGCCGGGCTGATGATCTGGCCGCCGCCGGGGTAGTCGGGCCCGGGCAGGATGGCGAAGAGTTCGTCGTCGGTGAGCTTCGGGCTCTTGATCAGCGCCACGCAGGCGTCGGCCACCTCGCGCAGGTTGTGGCTGGGGATCTCGGTGGCCAG
>JBKBWW010000077.1:0-18560 GCA_046314475.1 Hydrogenophaga sp. | reverse complement strand
CAAGAGCTCGTCGATGACGGCCGGCGCATCGGGTTCGTAGATGTAGTCCCAATCGCGTCCGCTGGTGTCGCCCTGCAGATCACCCGCGTTGAGCGGCAACAGCTTCTCGACCACCGACTCCTGCTTCATCGTGTTGATGAACTTGGTGTAGCAGACGTAGACCGCATTGACGCGGCCTTCGGTGTACGCGTCCAACAAGGTCTTCACCGGGCCGATCAGCTTGTCGAGGTGCGGCGTGTCACCCAGACCGGTCACGCTGGACACGACCTTGGCGCCGACGCGGTTCATGAACGCCAGGCCCTTGTTGCCGATGGCCACGACCTCAGCGGTCTGGCCCTGCGCCTGCAGGTCCTTGAGCTGGGTCGTCACCGCGCGCAGCACGTTGGTGTTCAAACCGCCGCACAGCCCCTTGTCGGTTGTCACCACCACAAAACCCGCGACCTTGGCGTCGTTGGTCTGCATGAAGGGGTGCGTGTACTCGGGGTTGGCGCGGCTCAGGTTGCCGGTGATCTGGCGCACTTTCTCCGCGTAAGGCCGGGCCGCGCGCATGCGTTCCTGCGCCTTGCGCATCTTGGAGGCGGCGACCATTTCCATGGCTTTGGTGATCTTCTTGGTGTTCTCCACCGATTTGATCTTGCCGCGTATTTCCTTGCCTGCTGCCATTGTGTTTCCTCTAAGAAGTCAATGGGCCGGATCAGTAGGTGCCGGTTTTCTTGAAGTCGGCGATGGCTGCTGCCAGTTGGGCTTCGGCATCCTGGCACTCTTTCTTGAATGCCTTCTTTGCGTCGCTGTCATCTGCCTTGGCGGGCTTGACATCCCACTTCGCGCCGTTCTTCTCCATCGTCGCCAGCATGGCCGCGTGCTTGTCTTTCAGGAAAGCGTGCATGCCGTTCTCAAACGAGAGCACCTTCTTCACTTCGATGTCATCCAGGTAGCCCTTGTTGACGGCGAACAGCGTGGACGCCATCAAACCGATCGACTGTGGGCTGTACTGGGCCTGCTTCAGGAGCTCGGTCACGCGGGCACCGCGGTCGAGCTGCTTGCGGGTGGCTTCGTCGAGGTCGGAAGCGAACTGCGCGAACGCGGCCAGCTCGCGGTACTGGGCCAGGTCGGTACGGATACCGCCGGACAAGCCTTTGATCAGGTTGGTCTGGGCTGCACCACCGACGCGCGACACCGAGATACCGGCGTTGATGGCGGGGCGGATACCGGCGTTGAACAGGCTGGTTTCCAGGAAGATCTGGCCGTCGGTGATCGAGATCACGTTGGTGGGCACGAAAGCGGACACGTCGCCGGCCTGCGTTTCGATGATGGGCAGTGCGGTCAGCGAACCGGTCTTGCCTTTGACTTCACCCTTGGTGAAGGCTTCGACATAGTCGGCGTTCACGCGGGCCGCGCGCTCGAGCAGGCGGCTGTGGAGATAGAACACGTCGCCGGGGTAGGCTTCGCGGCCTGGTGGGCGGCGCAGCAGCAGCGAAACCTGACGGTAGGCCACGGCCTGTTTGGACAGGTCGTCGTACACGATCAGGGCGTCCTGGCCACGGTCGCGGAAGTACTCGCCCATGGTGCAGCCGGAGTAGGCCGACAGGTACTGCATGGCAGCGGATTCGGAAGCCGAGGCGGCCACGACGATGGTGTAGTCCATCGCGCCAGCCTGCTCCAGGGCACGCACCACGTTTTTGATCGACGAGGCCTTCTGGCCAATCGCGACATAAACGCAGGTCATGTTCTGACCCTTCTGGTTGATGATCGCGTCGATCGCCACGGCGGTTTTGCCGGTCTGGCGGTCACCGATGATCAGCTCGCGCTGGCCACGGCCCACGGGCACCATCGAGTCGATCGACTTCAGGCCGGTCTGCACCGGCTGGTCCACCGATTTGCGGGCGATCACGCCGGGCGCAACCTTCTCGATCACGTCGGTCATCTTGGCGTTGATCGGGCCTTTGCCGTCAATGGGGGCGCCCAGGGCGTTGACCACGCGGCCAATCAGCTCGGGACCCACCGGCACTTCCAGAATGCGGCCCGTGCACTTCACGGTCTCGCCTTCGGAGATGTGCTCGTACTCACCCAGAATCACGGCGCCCACGGAGTCGCGCTCCAGGTTCAACGCCAGACCGAAGGAAGGCACGCCGTCCTTGTTGGCCGGGAATTCCAGCATCTCGCCCTGCATCACGTCGGACAGGCCGTGGACGCGGACGATACCGTCGGTCACCGACACCACGGTGCCTTGGTTGCGCACATCGGTCGATGTGCCCAGTCCCTCGATGCGGGACTTGATCAGTTCGGAGATTTCAGCGGGATTGAGTTGCATGACTCTTTCCTTCTTTCGTTAAATGGTGAGCGAGCGGGCGCGGGGTGACAGCGTTTGAACCGGGGTCAGGCCGCGGTCAGGGCGGATTTCATGTGTTCCAGGCGGGCTTTGATCGAGGTGTCGAGCACTTCATCGCCCACCACCACGCGAATGCCACCGATCAAGTCGGGCTGCAGTTCGACCTGGAGGTTGAGCTTGCGGGCAAAGCGCTTTTCCAACACGCCGGAGAGATCGGCCAACGCAGCGCTGTCGATCGCAAACGCGCTGTAGACCACGGCATCGAACGCACCTTGTTGCGCATTCTTCAAAGCACGGAACTGGTCCGCGATTTCAGGCAGCGCAGCCAGGCGGCCGTTGTCGATCACAGTGCGCAGGAAGTTCTGCGCCATGGCGGGCAGGCTCGTCTTGATCACACCGCTGACCAGGCTGAACACCTGTTCGGGTGTGGTCCTGGGATTGTCGGCGTACAGACGAAGCTGTTCATCGGCAGCCACCGACGCCAGCTCGTCGAGCCAGGCGGCGGTGCCTGCCGCGCCAGCGCCCGAGGCCTGGAACAGCGCTTCCGCGTAAGGGCGGGCAATGGTGGCGATTTCGGCCATGGTTGTCCTTTGGTGCCGTGTCGGGGAATCAGAGCTCGGTCTTCAGGCGGCCCAGCAACTCGGCGTGAACGCCGGCGTTGACTTCGCGCTTGAGGATCTGCTCGGCGCCTTTGACAGCCAGCGCAGCCACTTGCTCGCGCAGGGCTTCGCGGGCCTTGACGACCTGCTGTTCGGCTTCCAGGTGAGCGGCGGCCACGATCTTGTTGGCTTCATCGGTCGCACGCGCCTTGGCCTCTTCGATCACGGTCTGCGCACGACGCTCGGCGTCGGCCAGGCGGGTGGCAGCTTCGTTGCGCGATTTGCCCAACTCTTCTTCCACACGCTTGTTGGCCACTGCCAGTTCGGACTTGGCTTTTTCGGAAGCCGCCAGACCTTCGGAAATCTTCAACGCACGCTCATCGAGCGCTTTGGCAATCGGGGGCCACACGAATTTCATCGTGAACCACACCAGGATCGCAAAGACGATGGCCTGCGCAAAGAGGGTTGCATTGATATTCATCGCAACGCCTTTCTGTGTGTTGACATAAGTGGTGATGCACTTGCTGCTGCGTGGGTGCGCTGCCAGCCGAAAGTCAAAAGACCCGACTGAACAAAACGCTGCCCGACGTGGCAGCAAATCCCATTAAGCCAGCGTGAAGGGGTTGGCGAACGCGAACAGGAGGGCGATGGCCACGCCGATCAGGAAGGCCGCGTCGATCAGACCGGCCAAGATGAACATCTTGGTCTGCAGGTCGTTCATCAACTCGGGCTGGCGGGCAGACGCTTCCAGAAATTTGCCGCCCATCAGCGCGATGCCGATGGATGCGCCGATGGCGCCCAGACCGACGATGAGACCGCAAGCCAGTGCGACAAGACCCAGAACGTTTTCCATGATGACTCCTATGAGATGAACGAAAGTTGAAAAAAGGAAAGAGAGAAACGAGAACTCAGAGCGAGGACAGGCCGCGCCACTCAGTGAGCGTCATGCGCCTGCCCGAGATAAATCAGGGCCAGCATCATGAAAATGAACGCCTGCAAGGTGATGACCAGGATGTGGAACAAGGTCCAAACCGTGCCTGCGATCACATGTCCGACGAAGAAAAGTCCACCGCCGAGCGAGAGGGAGGCAAAGCCACCCAGCAGCGCAATCAGCATGAAAACCAACTCACCCGCGAACATGTTTCCGAACAACCGCATGCCGTGGGAGACCGTCTTGGCCACGAACTCGATCATTTGCATCAGGAAGTTGACCAGGCCCAGCAGCACCGCCCAGATGGGGTTCTTGCTAGTGCCGAAAGGCGCGGTGACGAGTTCGTGCGTCCAGCCGCCAATGCCCTTGATCTTGATGTTGTAGAACAGGCACATCAGCAACACGGACACGGACAGGCCGAGCGTGGTGGAGAGGTCGGCGGTGGGCACCACGCGCAGGTAGTCGGGGTAACCCATGGCCGGGCCGGCCACGTGCCAGATAGACGGGAGCATGTCGACGGGCAACATGTCCATGAAGTTCATCACGAAGATCCAGACAAACACGGTCAGCGCCAAGGGTGCAACCAGCTTGCGGCTGTGGGCGTTGTGGATGACGGCCTTGGCCTGGCTGTCGACCATCTCGACCAACATCTCCACGGCGGCCTGAAAACGGCCTGGCACGCCAGCGGTGGATTTGCGCGCTGCCATCCACAACACGAAGCAGATCAGGATACCCAGTAGGGAACTGACGATCACCGAATCAATGTTGATGACCGAAAAGTCGACGATCGACGCCTGCTTTTTGTTGGTCAGGTGAACCAGGTGGTGGCGAATGTATTCGCCGGGGGTCAGAGCGCTGCCTTCAGTTGCCATGTTCGTTTGCACCGATTTGTCGGAAATTCAACCGTTTAGATTTGCGCGCCGGGTCTGGATCCAGAATCCAAACCAGTACACCTTGAGAACCAACACCAGACCGGCCAACAGGCCCAGCCAATTCAGCTCGGGGACGATCCAGGGGGCCGACCACAACATGGCCACCACCAGCAGAATCTTGACCCCCTCCCACAACAAAAACCCCGCAAAGGCGGCTTGCGCATAACCCGCCAGCAGACGGTTCAATGCGCTGGACGTCAAACCGTAGGCCATCAGGGCCGAAGGCAACACCACCGACGCCGCGCCGTACAAAACCGACCCGGCCACCGAGGCCGATTGCGTGAACAACCAGGCCAACGCACCTGCGGACAATCCCACCAACAATTGCAGACCCACCAGACGCCACAAGGACAGGCTCGGCTGGCGGGTTCGCCACTGTCGCGCTTCTTCGCGCGTCAGCGGCTTGAATTCAGCTTCTTGCTCACCATCTACCCCACCTGCCTGGGCCTGCGAATCCGGATCGACGCGTTGCATTGTCGACATGGATGGTTACAGACAGGTTACGGTTGGGCGACATTCGCAAAGCCGCTGATTATACGTAGAAACCCCATGGCTCCGTCAAGGCTGAGCGGAGCTTGCCCGTTCATCACGGGTGCCGCCGCCGATAATCGTTCCGAGAACGCTGCGAACTGGGGCCGCTGCGTCGGTCTGAACCGGAGAACCACCATGGAACAACCCCGCGACATCCCGCCTGAACAATCCCTCATCGAGTACCCGACCCAATTTCCCATCAAGGTGATGGGCGCGAATGTGGCGGGCTTCGTCGATGCCATGGTGCACGTGGCCAAGGCGTTCGACGCCACCTTCGACCCCGGCACCGTGGAGCAGCGCCCGAGCAAGGCGGGCAACTACATGGGACTCACCTTGAGCGTGCACGTGACCAGCCGCGAACAGCTTGACGAGCTCTACCGCACGCTGACCACGCACCCCATGGTCAAGATCGTTCTGTGAACATCCGCTCCCTGGGTCGGGTGCCTTACGACACCACCTACGAGGCCATGCAAGGCTTCACGGCCGAGCGCACAGCCGAGACCATCGACGAACTCTGGACCTGCGAACACCCGCCCGTGTTCACGCAAGGGCTGGCTGGTCGCGAGGACCACCTGCTGGCCCCCGGCGACATCCCCGTGGTGCGAACCAACCGGGGTGGGCAGGTGACCTACCACGGCCCTGGTCAGGTGGTGGCGTATCCGCTGATCGACCTGCAGCGCGCGGGCTACTACGTCAAGGAATTCGTCTACCGGGTCGAGGAAGCCGTGATCCGCACGCTGGCCGCGTTCCACGTGACGGGTCACCGTGTGGCGGGTGCACCCGGCATTTACGTGCGGCTGGACGACCCGTTCAGCCACGCGCTGCTGCCGCAGCGACCGCAGAAGCGAATCCCCGGCGAACCGGCACCCACACCCGACTTCACCGGCCTGGGCAAGATCGCCGCGCTCGGCATCAAGGTCAGCCGCCATTGCACCTACCACGGCGTGGCACTCAACGTGGCGATGGATCTGCAACCCTTCCAGCGCATCAACCCGTGTGGCTACACCGGCCTGCAAACGGTGGACCTTTCTACAATCGGGGTGGCGGTTTCCTGGGACGAGGCCGCGCACGTGCTGAGCCAGAAGCTCGGCGCCACCCTCTCACCTTGACTTCAAGCGCCACCCGCGCCGCCGCCATGAACCCGACCGACACCCCCGCTGCCACCGCCGACACCACCGTCCGCGAGGCCCAGCCCGCCGCCAGCTACGACGCCACAGCCAAGCAGAAGAGCCAGGCCAAGACCGCGCGCATCCCCATCAAGATCGTGCCGGCCGAAGTGCTGAAGAAGCCGGAGTGGATCCGCGTGAAGGCCGGCAGCCCGACCACCCGCTTCTACGAAATCAAGGACATCCTGCGCGCCAACAAGCTGGTGACGGTGTGCGAGGAGGCGAGCTGCCCCAACATCGGCGAGTGCTTCGGCAAAGGCACCGCCACCTTCATGATCATGGGCGACAAGTGCACGCGGCGCTGCCCGTTTTGCGACGTGGGCCACGGCCGCCCTGATCCGCTGGATGTGAACGAGCCGGACAACCTCGCCAAGACCATCGCACAGCTCCAGCTCAAGTACGTGGTGATCACCAGCGTGGACCGCGACGACCTGCGCGACGGCGGTGCCGGTCACTTCGTGGCCTGCATCGAGAAGACCCGCGCGCTCTCGCCACAGACGCAGATCGAGGTGCTGGTGCCCGACTTCCGCGGCCGCGACGACCGTGCGCTGGAGATCCTGAAGGCCGCACCGCCCGACGTGATGAACCACAACATGGAGACCGTGCCACGCCTGTACAAAGAGGCACGCCCGGGCTCCGACTACCAGTTCAGCCTGAACCTGCTGAAGAAGTTCAAGGCGCTGTTCCCGCACGTGCCGACCAAGAGCGGCTTGATGGTCGGCCTGGGCGAAACGGACGAAGAGATCCTGGCCGTCATGCGCGACATGCGTGCGCACGGCATCGACATGCTCACCATCGGCCAGTACCTCGCCCCCAGTGGCCACCACCTGCCGGTGCGCCGCTACGTGCACCCGGACACCTTCAAGATGTTCGAAGCCGAGGCCTACAAGATGGGCTTCAGCCACGCCGCCGTGGGCGCCATGGTGCGCAGCTCGTACCACGCCGACCAGCAGGCACACGGCGTGTTGAAGTGAAGCGCCCCCTGCGTCGTCGTCCCGCTTGAACACCGCCAACCTGCTCGCCCTCGGCGCTGTCGTGCTCTGGGCCTCATTGGCCGCGCTCGGCGTGGCCTTGTCGCACGTACCGCCGTTCCTGCTCACCGGGCTGTCGCTGCTGGTGGGCAGCCTGATCGCCTTGCCACTCTCACGCTTCGATGTGCGCGAGTGGCGCGTGCCGGCGAGCACGCTGGCGCTCGGGGTGTACGGCCTGTTCGGCTTTCACTTTCTGCTCTTCATCGCGCTGCGCCACGCACCCCCGGTGCAGGCCAACCTGGTCAACTACCTCTGGCCGCTGGGCATCGTGGTGATGGCGCCGCTGTTCCTGCCGGGCGTCACCTTGCAGGGCAAGCATGTCTTTGCCGCCCTGCTGGGCTTTGCGGGTGCGGCGCTGGCCATCCTGGGCGGCGCGGGCGATGCCGGCGACACCGGCTGGGCCTGGGGCTACGTCCCGGCGCTGGCCTCGGCTTTCATCTGGGCCAGCTATTCGCTGATGACGAAACGCGTGCGCGCCTTCCCCACAGCCGCCATCGGCAGCTTCGCGCTGCTCTCGGGTGTGCTCTCGCTGCTGTGCCACGCGTTGCTGGAACCCGCCGTCTCGCTCTCGACCCAGGACATGCTGCTGATCGCCGTGCTCGGCCTGGGGCCGCTCGGTGGCGCGTTCTTTCTGTGGGATGCAGCCCTCAAACGCGGGGATGCGCGGCAGATTGGTGTGCTGAGTTTTCTCACGCCGCTGTTGTCGACATTGACCTTGCTGCTGGTGCGGGGTGAGATGCCGAGTCCCGCAATCGGACTGGCGGCTTTGATGATCGTGGGCGCCGCCGTCATGGCAACTCGCCCATCCAACTGACCTTCAGTCGGTCATCAAGGCCGCGGGATCTTCCGCCGCCAACACCGTCTGCGCCCAGGTCTGCAGGCGCGTCGTGTCGCAGCGCAGGATCTGCTGCTTGACCGCGAGGATCTGCGAGGGGTGCATGGAAAAGCTGCGCAGGCCCAGGCCTAGCAGCAAACGTGTCATGGCCACGTCGCCCGCCATCTCGCCACACACACTCACCCCCTTGCCCTGCGCCTGGCACTGCGCGATGGTGCTGGCCAGCAGGTGCAGCACAGCGGGGTGAACCGGGTCGTAAAGGTGCGACACAGCTTCGTCGGCCCGATCGATCGCCAGCGTGTACTGGATCAGGTCGTTGGTGCCGATCGAGAGAAAGTCGAAGTGTTTGAGGAACAGTGGAATCGTGAGGGCCGCTGCGGGCACCTCGATCATCGCGCCCAGCTTGACCGCGCCGTGCCGCACGCCCGCAGCGTCCAGCTGGTCGCGCGCGCGGTGCACCAGCGCCAGCGTCTGGCGGATCTCGCTGGCGTGCGCGAGCATGGGAATGAGCAGGTGCACCGGCCCGTGCGCGGCCGCGCGCAGGATGGCGCGCAGTTGCGCCAGAAACATGGCGGGGTCGGCCAGGCTCCAGCGGATGGCGCGCAGGCCCAGCGCCGGGTTGAGGTGTTCTTCGCCGGCGCGCTGCGCCACGCGGTCCAGTGGCTTGTCGGCGCCCACGTCCACCGTGCGGATGGTCACTGGCAGGCCCTGCATGCCCTCGACCGCGCGTTTGTAGGCCTGGTATTGCTCCTCCTCGTCGGGCAGTTTTCCGTTGCGCCCCATGAAGAGAAATTCGCTGCGGAACAGGCCCACGCCCACGGCACCGGCCTTGAGCGCACCGACCGCGTCTTCGGGCTGTTCGATGTTGGCCAGCAGCTCGATCTTCTGCCCGTCGAGCGTGACGGCGGGCGTGTTCTTCAAGCGCGAAAGGCGCTCGCGTTCGACCTCACCCTGGCGCTGCTTGAAGCCGTATTCGGCCAGCAGGATGGGTGAAGGATCGATCACCACCACACCGGCATCGCCGTCGATGATGACCCAGTCGTCCTGTTCGATCAGCTGGCTGGCCGAGCGAGCGCCCACCACGGCCGGAATGTCCATGCTGCGCGCCACGATGGCGGTGTGGCTGGTCTTGCCGCCCACGTCAGTGACGAAACCGGCGAACACGCTTTGCTTGAACTGCAGCATGTCGGCAGGCGACAGGTCGTGCGCGATCAGCACCAGCGGCACGTCGACCGCGTTGTCCTGCCCGGGACGCTGCTGGCCAACACCCACCGGGGAGGTCACCCCGCGCATCACGCGCAGGATGCGTTCGACCACCTGCTCCAGATCGGCCTTGCGCTCGCGCAGGTAAGGGTCCTCCATCTCGTCGAACTGGCGCGCGATCACCTCCAGTTGGGTGGTGAGCGCCCATTCGGCGTTGTAGTGGCGCTCGACGATCCAGTGCTTGACCCCGCCCGTGAGCTGCTCGTCCTGCAGCAGCATGAGGTGCACGTCAAGCAGGGCGGTAAGTTCGGGGTGAGCGTCCGAGGGGCCGAGCTCGTGCAGGCTCTGCTGCACCTTCAGGATTTCGGAGGCCACCTCGTTGCGCGCATGGCGCAGCCGCTCGATCTCGCCCTCGACCTGTTCGAGCTGCACGAAGTAGTGGGCCACGTCGACCCGGCTCGACGCCACGATCACCGCCCGCCCGATGGCAATGCCCCGGGAAACGGCGAGACCGTGGACTGAGAAGCTCATTCGCCTTCGCCGAACTTGTCGTTGATGAGGGCAAGGAGCGCATCCATCGCCACCTGTTCATCGGCACCGGTGGTCTCCACCTCCACCGTGCTCCCCAACCCAGCGGCCAGCATCATCACGCCCATGATGCTTTTGGCGTTCACACGGCGGTCGCCGCGCGACATCCACACATCGCTGGCGAAGCTGCCGGCGAGTTTGGTGAGTTTGGCGGAGGCGCGTGCATGCAGCCCCAGCTTATTGCTGATGGTCACGGTGGTCTTGATCATGGGTGGCTCGTCTGGCCTGGTTCTGCGGAGCGGTCACCGCCACCTGAATCACCCCCTGCGTGGCACCGATCATGGCGCGCGAGATCAGCGCGTCCAGCGACTCGTGTCGGTACGACACGGTGCGCAACAGCATGGGCAGGTTCACGCCGGTGATCAACTTGGAGTTGATGCCGTCGATGAGTTTCTGCGCCACGTTGCACGGCGTGGCGCCGAACACGTCGGTCACCACCAGGGTTTGCGGCAGGTGCATCTGGCGCATGAGCGCGCGCGCCTGGGCCAGCGATTCTTCGGGCGGTACGTTGGGTTGAACATCCAGCGCCGCGACAGCGTCGGCGCTGTCGGGGAACACATGCATGACGCACTGGCGCAGAGCAGAAGCCAGCGGCGCGTGCGCAATGATGAAGATGCCGTTCATGGATGCAGTTTAGCCGGCCTGCGTGTGCGGACGGGTTCGCCAGGCGCGCCAGAAAGCCAGGTAGGCGAACACGCAACACACGCCAAAGAAAGCGATGGCGCCGCGGTACCGAACCGGCTCGCTCCAGCCGAACACGCCGAGCGCCTCGATCAACAGGCCAATGCCCCACTGCACGCCGAACACGCCGCCGAAGATGGCCAGGTTGTAGGCCGACAAGGCGCGACCGGCGGCCTCGGGCGGCAAGGCCAGCGCCACCGCGGGTTGCGACAGCGACACGAAGGTGCTGGTGACACAGAACAGCGCCCACAGCTCCCAGCCCGCTCCCGCACCGAGCCAAACGATGGCGGCGAGCACCACAAAGCTCAACGGCAGACCCCAGGCAATCAGTCGCTCGGGGCGCAGGCCGCGCCGCGCCAGGTGGGGGTTGACCACACCCCAGAGCCAGAAAGCGCAGAGCATCGAGAGGTTGATGCCGAACAGGCCGGCCGCCGCTTGCTGCGGCGTGTAGCCCGCCACCTTCACCATCCACGGCCCGGCCCACAGGGTCTGCACCGCGACCATGCCGCCGTAATTCACGAAGCCGATCGGCAGCATCTGGCGGAAGTAGGGATTGCGCCAGATGAAGCCATAGCCCCTGGCGCTCGACGGCGTGTCCTGCAACGAGGGCTCTGCCGGCTGGCGCCAGCGCGGCACAGCCAGCGCCAGGCCCAACATCGAGAGCGCGATGAGCCCGGCCAGCAGCCAGAACAGCCCGCGCCATCCGGTATGGGGCATGAGCCACTGCACCGGCAAGGTGGCGGCCACCATGCCCAGCGAACCGGTCATGAGCATCCACGAGTTCGCGCGCAACTGTGTGGCGG
This sequence comes from Hydrogenophaga sp., assembly GCA_046314475.1. Lineage (GTDB taxonomy): Bacteria > Pseudomonadota > Gammaproteobacteria > Burkholderiales > Burkholderiaceae_C > Hydrogenophaga. Next base: position 6,931 of record JBKBWW010000077.1, on the reverse strand, counting down.
GTGTGAGCCAGCGGCGAAAGCCGGTGAGTGGTGCCATCAGGCAGGCGCTCACACCCATGCCGGTGAGCACCCGCGCGGCCAGCAAACCCGAAAAGCTCGTGGCCAGCGCAAACGCCATGCACCCGAACACCGCCACCGTCAAAAACGCCAGGATCACCTGGCGGGGCCCGTGGCGGTCGAGCCAGTTGCCCAGCGGCAATTGCGTCAGTGCAAAGCCCAGGAAGTAACCGCCCGCGAGCAGCCCGAGGTCACCCGCATCCAGGTCCAACTCCAGGCTCAGCGTGGGTGACAGCGTGGCCGTGATGGCGCGCACCAGGGCCGAGAGGAAGTACGTGATGGCAAACGTCAAAAAGACGACGACCGCCGCGCGTGTGCCCAGCGCGTCGCTGTGGGCGTGTGCCGGCGCACCGGTCATGGCAGCTTCAGTCCCTCGAAGAAGGTGGTCCTGACTTCGTCGCTGGCCGCGCCGTAGATCGCTGCCTGGAACACCTGCGCATCGCGCGCGAAGTACACGGCCCGGGCCTGCACGGGCTGGCCTTGTGGATCGGTGCCTTGCGCGATGACGCCCTGCACCGACGAGGCGCCGGCCACGGTGGCGGCCCAGTGGTGCGCAGGGTCGGTTTGCCTGGCGGGGTCCACGCGGATCGCGGCCAGCGAAGCACGCTGCCATTCGTTCAACAGGGCGGGCGTGGCGGCAGCATCGGTCGCGTTGGCCCAGGCCAGGGCAAAGGTGAGGTCGCCGGTCTTGCAGCTGTGCATGTGCAGCACCGTGGGTGCTCCGCCCAAAGGCACCGTGCGTTCCGCCGTCTCGGGCTTGCACGGCAGCAGCGCCTGCAACGGTGTGCCTTCGGGCCGCAGCTCACGCCAGTTGAAGGTGGGGTAACAACCGGCCAGCGCCAGCAGACACAAGGCGGCGAACGGCCTGCAGCGCCGCTTCGCGCGATCGAAGAGGATTGAAAACATGGGATGGATTTGGGTGCGCCGCCGCGGCGACACCGTGGGCGAGGCGGCGTCACGCACAATGGCAACATGAATGCTCTGGATGGTATCCGCATACTCGATTTGTCCCGCGTGCTCGCGGGCCCCTGGTGCACGCAAACCCTGGCCGATCTGGGTGCCGACGTGGTGAAGGTGGAGCGCCCACCCGCCGACCAACACCCGGGCGGTGACGACACGCGCGGCTGGGGTCCACCCTTCCTGCGCGGACGCGACGGCAACGACACGGCCGAGGCCGCCTATTACCTCGGCGCCAACCGCAACAAGCGCTCCATCACCTGCGACATCGCCACACCGGCGGGCCAGCAGTTGATTCGCGAACTCGCGGCCAAGGCCGACGTGTTCGTGGAGAACTACAAGGTCGGCGACATGGCGCGCTACGGACTGGACTTCGAGAGCCTGCGCGCCCTCAACCCCAGGCTCGTGTACTGCTCCATCACCGGCTTCGGCCAGACCGGCCCCTACAAGGAGCGCGCAGGATACGACTTTGCCATCCAGGCCATGGGCGGCCTCATGAGCGTGACTGGCGAACGCGACGACCTGCCCGGTGGCGGCCCCCAAAAAGTCGGGGTGGCGGTCGCCGATCTGTTCACCGGGCTGTACGCCACCGTGGCCATCCAGGCCGCACTGCGCCACGCCGAGCGCACCGGCGAGGGCCAACACATCGACATGGCCTTGCTCGACACGCAAGTGGCCATGCTCGCCAACCTGGGCGCCAACTACCTGGTGCGCGGACGTGACGACGGCAAGGTGCCGGGCCGCGCGGGCAACGCCCACGCCAACATCGTTCCCTACCAGGTGTTTGAAGTCGCGCCCGACGCGCAAGGCCAGGCGCAACACATCATCCTGGCCGTGGGCAACGACGGCCAGTTCGCCAAGTTCTGCGCGGTCGCGGGCCAGCCCGAGCTGTGTGCCGACCCCCGTTTTGCGCAGAACCAGAACCGCGTGCGCCACCGCGCCGTGCTGGTGCCGCTGCTGGAGGCCATCCTCAAAACCCGCAGCAAGTCCGACTGGCTCGCCGCGCTGGAAGCCGCCAAAGTGCCCTGCGGCCCGATCAACAGCTTGGCCGAGGTGTTCGCCGACGAACACGTGTTGTCGCGCGGCATGGTGCAGCGCTGGGAGCACCCGCTGGCCGATCAGGTCGATCTGGTCGCCAGCCCGCTCAAGCTCAGCGTCACCCCAGTGCGCAACGAATTGCCGCCACCGCTGCTGGGCCAGCACACGGCCGAGGTCTTGACCGACTGGCTGGGCGGTACACCGGAACAACTCGCCGAGTTGCAGCGCAGCGGCGCGGTCTGAACGCAACCACCATGGCCACCGCTGCGCAGCCCTTGCCCACGCCCACCTCGCTGCGCGGCGCCGCTCAGGCCGCCGCCACGCGCGGCGAGCCGCTGGTGGTGATGACCACGCTCAAGGGCTGCGTGTACTGCGAGCTGGTGCGCAACCACTACCTGGCGCCCATGCGCCGCGAGGGCTTGCTGGTGGCGGTGCAGATCGATGTGCAGGACCGCCAGTCCAACCTGCAGGGCTTTGCAGGGGACACCACCACGCCGGCCGATCAGGCCCGCGCCTGGAAGGCGCGCTTCACGCCCACGGTGATGTTTTTCGGCCCCGACGGCCAGGAGCTCGCCGAGCGCCTGGTGGGTGTGGCCGTGCCGGATTTTTACGGTGAGTACCTGGAGGCTCGCCTGACAGAGGCGCGCATCAAGCTCAAGAAGGGCTGATCCATCAGCCGGCGCTCACTTCATCGCGCCAAACACCTTCTTGAGGATGGCGCTGCCGGTGCCCACCGGGTCCTGACGGATCTTGCGCTCTTCCTCACCGATGATGGTGTAGAGGCCATCGAGAGACTTGCCGGTCACGTACTTCTGGATGTTGGCGTCCTCGGACTTGACCAGCCCGATGCCCGCCGCCTTGCCGGCGACTTTGTTGTACTGGTTGGCCAGGCCCACCTTTTCGGTGGCCTTGGTCACCACCGGCAGGAACTTCTCACCCAGCGGTGTGCGGGTTCTCTCAGCGAAAAACTGCGTTACCGAGTTGTCGCCACCGCCCAGAATGTTTTTCGCATCCGTCACGCTCATGGATTTGACGGCGTTCACCAGCAGGTCTTTGCCCATGGGCACGGCCGCCTCGGCCGCGCGGTTCATGCTGGTGACCAGTTCGTCGATCCGTTTGCCTTGACCGGTGAGCTTGAGCAGCTTGGAGGCGTCTTCCAGAAAACCGGGCAAGGGAATCCGAACTTTTGGATTCCCGAGGAATCCATCTGCTTTGCCCAGCAGCGCCACGGCAGCGAGAGCCCCTTTTTCCAGGGCCGCTTTGATGCCCTTGGTGGCGTCGCCCTCGCTGAGATCGCCCAGCGACAAGGCCCGCGCCTGCTGGTGGGCCGCGAGGATCAAGAGACCGATGGCGGCGGTGGACTGGGTAAACTGGCGGCGCTGCATGCGGTGTCTCCTGGATGCTGATGAACGAATGGCGTGGGGCAATGTAGCCCCCGGGAAATGAAAACACAATGACCGAACTTGATCGACCTGGCCGCTTGCGCCGCCGCAGCCTTGCCGCCGTGGCCGCTCTGGGCGCCGCCGCTGTGCTGGGCCTTGCGGGCTGCGCGGGCGGTGAGTCCGCACCGAACTCCACCTTCGTGCTGCTGGACGGCTCCAAAGCCACCACCGCCGACCTCAAGGGCAAGGTCACGCTGGTGAATTTCTGGGCCACCACCTGCGTGTCGTGCGTGAAGGAAATGCCGCAGATCGTGGCCACCTGGCACAAGTACCAAGGTCAGGGCTTTGACACCGTGGCCGTGGCCATGGAGTACGACCCACCGAACTGGGTGCTCAATTTTGCGCAGAGCCGCCAGTTGCCCTTCAAGGTCGCACTCGACAACACCGGTGAGGTGGCAATGCAATGGGGCGAGGTCAAGCTGACCCCCACCACCTACCTGGTGGACAAGCAGGGCCGCATCGTCAAACGCTATGTGGGTGAGCCCGACTTTGCGGCGCTGCACCAGCTCATCGAAAAACTGCTGGCGCAGACCTGAAGCGCAACCCACGCCAGACAACAAAAAGCCGGGACCCAGGTCCCGGCTTTTTGCATTCCGGCTCAGGCCGCAAGCGGCATCAGTCTTTGCGGTAGGCGTCGTGGCAGGCCTTGCAGGTCTGGCCCACAGCACCAAAGGCGGTCTTCACGGCTTCGAGGTTGCCCGTCTTGGCGGCGGCGCTGAGTTTGGCCGCCTCGGCCTGGAGCTTGTCGGCGCCTTCCTTGAACTTGGCCTGCTCGGTCCAGATCGCTGGCAGCGCGCGGGTGTCCCCCTTGTCGGTGCCGGGGACAAAACCTTCCCACGGCAGCTTGCTCATCGTCTCCACGATGGCCGCGCTGTCGGCCGCCACCTTGGGGTCGAACGGCGCACGCCCGTTGGCCATGGCACCCACGCGCCCGAAATGGCTGGCCATCACCGTGAAGGCGGCCTTGCGGTACTTCACTGCATCCTCGGGCTTCTGGAACTGGGCGAACGCCGGGGCGGACAAACTGGTGAATGCGATGGCCATGGCCAACGGGGCGAGAATCTTCATGAACACTCCTGAGCGTGGTTGAATACAAAAGGTAGCCCTGTGCTACCTGCGCGTGAGTGTGCCGGCATCGTTTAAGTTCCGTTGGAACTGTCGACATGCCCTCTGGCTCCACTCTTCTTTGAACTCTGCCATCTCGACCATGCAAACCATTCGCGTCTGGGACTTGCCCACCCGCCTGTTCCACTGGCTGCTCGCCGCCGCCGTCGTGGGCCTTGTGATCACCGCCAACGTGGGCGGCAACTGGATGAACTGGCACCTGCGCCTGGGCTATGCGGTGCTCACGCTGCTGCTGTTCCGCCTCGTCTGGGGCTTCGTGGGTGGCCACTGGTCGCGCTTTGGCAACTTTCTGTATGCGCCATCCTCGGTGCTGGCTTACTTGCGGGGCCGCGCGAGGCCCGAACACCGGGTGGGTCACACGCCCCTGGGCGCCTTGTCGGTGTTTGCCTTGTTGCTGATCTTGCTGGCGCAGGTCACCACCGGCCTCATGAGCGATGACGAGATCGCCTTCTTCGGTCCCCTGGTGCGCTTCGTGTCGGGCGATACCGTGACCTTGGCGACGAGTTATCACAAGAACGTGGGCAAGTTCATCGTGATCGCGCTGGTGGTGGTGCATGTGGCGGCCATCGCCTTCTACAAGTGGGTGAAAAAGGACAACCTCGTGCACCCCATGGTGGTGGGCGACAAGCAGGTGGCGGCCGGCCTCGCCGTGCCGCAGGCGCGCGATTCGACCGCTTCGCGGGTGTTGGCGCTGGTGGTGCTGGCGGTATGCGGGGGGGCCGTGGCCTGGCTGGTCCAGTTGGGCAGCGCTTTCTGATGGCTTCGACCGCGGCCGTATAGTGGTCTCCCCGCCCACGTTTTCATTCAGATCCCACCCCGCATGAAATCCGACGAGACAGCCGACATCACGCTGCGGCTGGCCCAGTTTCCCGACGACCTGAACACGGTCCGCGCCTTGTTCCTCGACTACCAGACCGACATGGGCATTGACCTGTGCTTTCAGGGATTCGAGGCCGAGCTCGCCAACCTGCCGGGTGACTACGCGCAGCCCGCAGGCTCGGTGTTTGTTGCCCTGGTGGACGGTGAACCCGCAGGCTGCTGTGCGTTTCGCCCGCTCACGAACACCGACCACCTCGACGCCTGCGAGATGAAGCGCCTGTTCGTGCGCCGTCCGTTCCGGGGCTTTGGTCTGGGACGCCTGTTGGTGGAGCAGGTCATGTCCGATGCCCGTCTCGCGGGCTACACCACCATGCTGCTGGACACGCTCAGCGACATGGAGACCGCCCGAGCGCTCTACCAGGAGTCGGGCTTTGTGGAGGTGGCGCCCTACTATCACAACCCGATTCCCGGGGCGCACTACCTCAAGGTGGATCTCTGAGGTCGCTCTCCAGCGAGCCAGCTACCTGGAGACAAAAAACAAAAAGGCCGCCGATGTCACCACCGGCAGCCTTTGCTTGAAATCGAGCCGCGCTCAGATGCCGGCTTTGGCCTGGGCCAGCAAGGTGGCCGCATCGCTCACCTCGAACTTGCCCGGCGCTTCAACGTTCAGCGCCTTGACCACGCCATCCTTGATCAGCATCGAGTACCGGTTGCTGCGCAGACCCATGCCGCGGCCCGTCAGGTCCAGCGTGAGACCCGTGGCCTTGGCAAAGTCGGCGCTGCCGTCGGCCAGCATGCGCACCTTGTCGCCAGTCTTCTGGTCACGCGCCCAGGCACCCATCACAAACGCGTCGTTCACGCTCAGGCACCAGATCTCGTCCACGCCGGCCGCCTTGAAGTCGGCGGCGTGCTCCACATAACCAGGCACGTGCTTGGCCGAACAGGTCGGGGTGAAGGCGCCGGGCAGCGCAAACACGGCGATCGTCTTGCCGGCCGCGGCCTTGTGGGCATCCACGGCATTGGGGCCGATGCTGCAACCGTTGCCTTCGACTTCGCTGTACTCCATCAACGTTGCCGCCGGGATCTTTTCGCCAACCTGAATCATGCTGTGCTCCTTGTGGTTTTGGGCTTGTGGGCCTGGGTGTGGGGGATCGAAAAACGGTCCCGGAAAAAGAAAAAGCGACCGGCATTGTCGGTCGCTTTTCGGTTTGGCGCTGCGAGCAGCGCGAATCGCGTTTAAACCAGCTCGGCCTTTTGGACCAGGCGGGTGGCGACCCAGTTCTTCGTCTTCGACAGCGGACGGCTCTCGGTGATCTCGATCGTATCGCCGGTCTTGTACTCGCCCTTTTCGTCATGGGCGTGGTACTTGCTCGACTTGGCCACGATCTTGTCGTAGAGCTCGTGCTTCACACGACGCTCGACCAGGACCGTCACGGTCTTGGTGCGCTTGTCACTGACGACCTTGCCGATCAAGGTGCGCTTGAGGGATGTCT
>JBKBWW010000076.1:0-18580 GCA_046314475.1 Hydrogenophaga sp. | reverse complement strand
CCCCCATCACCGAGGCGTCGAGCAGCTCGGCGATCGGCGTGGTGGAGCCAAAGCGGTATAGCAAACAGGGCAGGGCAAAAAACAGCACGAAACCGTTGAGGCCGGGAATCGCCTCCAGCGGCAACATCTTGCGCTGTGCAGCCACAAAACCGGCGAGCACAAGCGCAAAAAACGGGAAGGTGACGAGCAGGATGTTGAGCACGGGGGCGATTGTCTCAGGCGGCAGCAGGCTCGCCGCGCCAACCCCTGCCGGTATGATCCAAAGCTGTGATTTTGCTGCGCCGCCCGCTCCCTCTGCCTCCATGTCCAACGGCCTGAACCTCGCCCAACTCGAAGCCGTGAACCACCTGGGCGGGCCGTGCCTGGTGCTAGCGGGCGCCGGCTCGGGCAAGACGCGCGTGATCACGCACAAGATCGGGCGCCTCATCCAGGCGGGCCTGGCGGCCGACCGCATCGCCGCCATCACCTTCACCAACAAGGCCGCCGCCGAAATGCGCGAGCGCGCCAAACAGCTGGTGGGGCGCGACGCCAAGAAGGTGCTGATCTGCACCTTCCATGCGCTGGGCGTGCGCTTGCTGCGCGAAGACGGTGCAGCGCTCGGCCTGAAGAAGCAGTTCTCCATTCTGGACACCGACGACATCACCAGCCTGCTCAAGGACTGCGGTGGCACCAACGACGCGGCCACTGCGCGCGGCTGGCAGTGGGCCATCAGCGCCTTGAAGAGTGCGGGCCTCAATTCGGCACAAGCGCTGGCCCAGGCGAAAGACGAGAACGAGCGCGTGACCGCGACCATCATGGGCCGCTACGAAGAGCGCCTCACCGCCTACCAGAGCGTGGACTTCGACGACCTGATCTCACTCCCGCTGAAGCTGCTGACCGAACACCTCGACGTGCGCGAGCGCTGGCAAAAGAAGATGGGCCACGTGCTGGTGGACGAGTACCAGGACACCAACGCCACGCAGTACGAGTTGCTCAAGCTGCTCGTGGGTGAACGCGCACGTTTCACCGCGGTGGGCGACGACGACCAGTCGATCTACGGCTGGCGCGGCGCCACGCTGGACAACTTGAAGCGCCTGCCGCAGGACTACCCCGAGCTCAAGGTCATCAAGCTGGAGCAGAACTACCGCTCCACCAGCGCCATCCTGCGCGCGGCCAACAACGTGATCGGCCCCAACCCCAAGCTGTTTCCCAAGACGCTGTGGAGCGACCTGGGTGAAGGCGAGCCGGTCCGCGTGGTGGATGCCGACAACGAGGAGCACGAGGCCGAACGCGCCGTGGCCCGCATCCAGAGCCTGCGCTCGAATTCGCAGCACAAGGAGTTTCGCGACTTCGCCATCCTCTACCGCGCCAACCACATGGCGCGCCCGTTCGAGCAGTCGCTGCGCCGCGCGCAGATTCCCTACAAGGTCTCGGGTGGCCAGAGCTTTTTTGACAAGGCCGAGATCCGCGACCTCTGCGCCTGGCTGCGCCTGCTGGTCAACAACGACGACGACCCGGCGTTTCTGCGCTCGGCCACCACACCCAAACGCGGCATCGGCCACACCACGCTGCAGGCGCTGGGCACCTTTGCCACGCAATACAAGCTCAGCCTGTTCGAGGCCTTGTTCGCCAACTCGCTGAGCACCGCCCTGCCCGCGCGCGCCGTGGCCACGCTGCACGAGTTCGGTCGCGCGGTGAACGAGCTCGAGTACCGCGCCAAACACACCGTGGGCTTTGAGGCCGCGCGCGCCTTCCTCACCGAATGGCTCAAGGACATTGCGTACGAGAAGCACTTGTATGACAGCGAAGACAACGAAAAGGTGGCCGCTGCGCGCTGGACCAACGTGGTGGACTTCTGCGACTGGGTCGCCGGGCGCTGCGGTGGTCAAGTCGAAGACGAGGCGGGTGTGCAGGTGGAGAGCGAACGCAAGAGCCTGATGGAGGTGGTGCAGACCATCGCGCTGCTCTCGACCTTGAGCGAACGCGAGAAGGACCAGAACGTGGTGACGCTGTCCACGCTGCACGCGTCCAAAGGCCTGGAGTGGCCACACGTGATGCTGGTCGGGGTGAACGAAGGTTTGTTGCCGTTCAAGATGGACGAAGAACCTGGCCAGAGCGACGCCGCCGTGGAGAACATGGCGCAGCGCCTGCAGGAAGAACGCCGCCTCATGTACGTGGGCATCACGCGCGCGCAGCGCACGCTGGCGGTGAGCTGGCTCAAGCGGCGCAAGAAGGGCCGTGAGAGCATTCCCGGCCAGGCCAGCCGCTTCATCCAGGAAATGGGGCTGGACCAGGCCACCACGAAGGAAGATCCGCGCGAGAAGCTGCGCGCCCTGCGCGCCGAGTTCGCGCAACGCGCCACCGAACAGGCCGCGCAAAAAGCGGCGGACACCACACCATGAAGAGACGTCAACACCACTGGATCGCATCGGTCGCCCTGGCCTTCGCCGCCGTGCTGCCCGCCTCGGCCCAAACGCCCGCCGTGGTCTGCACCCTGCCTGCCGACATGGCCCCCGCCCAGCTCTACGGCCTGTGGCAACTCGTGTTGTGGCCGCAGGCCGGCGGCAGCGAAACCGCGCCCGCGTCCACCGGCGCGCTGCTGTTCGAGCGCCACCCCGAGTACCCGGGCAGCGTGCGCGGCAGCCTCAAACGCACGACACCCGGCAACGACCGCCAGGCCCTGGTCTCGGGCGACGTGACCAGTGGCGAATTCAACCTCGACGAATCGGCCGACGGCGTCACCATGGACGCGGTGTGGGAAGGCAACGTAACCGCCAGCGGCTGCGGCCAGGAACTGCGCGGCATCCGCCGTCCCGCAGAGGGAAGCCAGATGAAAGAGCCGCTGATGAACTTCTTGTTGAAGAAGGCGCCGGGCTGGCGTTGAGGGCTGGCGCGTTCAGCGCGTGGCCTGGTCCAGTTGCTCCGTGCGCTGTTGCTGCGTCAGATCCATGGACTGCTGAAGTTGCTGCTGGACCTGCTGCTGCACCGCGCGGCCTTGTTCGATCTCCTGCTGCTTGATCGCACCCGCCGTGGCGGCGGTGCCCAGGGTTTCCACACCGCACGCGGTGAGCGCTGGCAGCACCAGCGCCAGCAGCCCAGTTCGACAAGCCTTGCAAAGATTCACGGTGCGCTCCACGGGTGGCGGGCCTGACGTGCCCAAGCGCGCATTCTGGCGCGAAGGGTGCGGCGCGTGTGCGCCCTCAGGCCGCTTCGGTCATCCGCACCGACTGCCGGTCGAACCACGCGCACAGCAGCGTGGCCAGGTGTTCGGGCACGTCATTGTCAAAGCTCATCAGCGCGTCGGTGGGCTGCGCGGTCGCGGCGGACTGCAACACGTCCACCAGACAGGCGCGCTGCGCTTCGCTGACCTCGCCACCCAGGTGCGCAGCGAGCACCACAAGACACGCCTCCTGCAGCCGCTGCGACCCCAGAACCTGCCAGGCGTAGTCGATCTCGTAACGCTCCACACCCTGCTTCAAGCTCTCGCCATCGAGCCGCGCCTCTTCGGCCACATGGCGCAGGGTGCGGGTGATGAGACCGGCATTGAAGCGAGCGAGCAGGTCGTCGCGGTCCGTCACGGACAAAGGGTGGTTCATGGGGCATCCAGTCGGCAGGGAGGGGACAAGCCCCAGAGGATCGGCACCGTGCGGCGGACCCGGAAACGAAAAAGCCCATCGCGTTGGATGGGCTTTTGCGAGAAGTTTGGTGGCCTGGGACGGAATCGAACCATCGACACGCGGATTTTCAATCCGCTGCTCTACCAACTGAGCTACCGGGCCTGAGAGAAGCGAGATTGTAGCAGCTTCCGTTGCCCGGTTTCCCGAGCGGCGGCACTCAGAGGGCGTTGCGTTTGCTGCGCGCGAGATCCACGCCGAGTTGCTTGAGTTTGCGGTAGAGGTGGGTGCGTTCCAAGCCGGTCTTCTCAGCCACGCGTGTCATGGAGCCGGCTTCTTTGGCAAGGTGGTATTCGAAGTAGGCCTTCTCGAATTCGTCGCGGGTTTCGCGCAGCGGGCCTTCGAGGTTGAAGGACTGCGAGGACTGCGGCCCCATGTCCATCACCGGCTCGGGCGCGGTGCTGCCGGTCATGGCCGCTTCCACCGTGAGTTCCATCGACAGGCCAGCGCTCAGGCGAACCGGGGTCGCGGTGGCGCTGGTCTTGGGGGGTGTCTTGTTGAGGCCCTGGTCCACCGCCTTGAGCAGCTTGGCCAGGGTGATGGGCTTCTCGAGAAAGGCGGTGGCGCCGATGCGCGTGGCTTCCACCGCGGTGTCGATGGTGGCGTGGCCGCTCATCATGATCACCGGCATCGACAACAAGCCCGTGCTGGCCCATTCCTTGAGCAGCGTCACACCGTCGGTGTCTGGCATCCAGATGTCCAGCAGCACGAGGTCGGGACGCAACTGGGCGCGCACCGCGCGGGCCTGGGCCGCGTTTTCGGCCAGTTCGACCGTGTGACCTTCGTCGTTCAGGATTTCGGACAGCAAGTCCCGGATGCCCAGTTCATCGTCTACAACCAGAATTGTTGCCATGGCGCGGTGTGTTTCCCTCGGTACTTGTTGTCAATTCGCAACCGCGAATGATAACGACACTTGCGCGCCGATCACCTTGCCATCGGTCACACGGTTGCTGAGGTCCACACGCCCGCCGTGCTCGTCCATGATTTTCTTGACCACGGCCAGTCCCAGCCCGGTGCCCTTGACCTTGGTGGTCACGTAGGGCTCGAATGCGCGCTTGAGGATGTGCTCGGCAAAACCGGGGCCCTGGTCGAGCACGGACAGGCGCACCCACTGGCCGGAGTCGGAGCGGCGCGTGCGCAGCAGCACCTGGGCGCCGGGCACGCCGGCCATGGCGTCCTGCGCGTTCTGCACGAGGTTGTGCAGGATCTGGCGCACCTGCTGCGGATCGGCCTGCGCCATGGGCAGGTCGTCGGCGGCTTCCAGGCGCACCGGCACAGCGGCGTTGTCGTAGAGCGAAAGGATGTCGCGCGCGAGTGCGTTGAGATCCACCGGTTGCAGCTGCGCGGCGGGCAGGCGCGCGTAGTCGCGAAACTCGTTGACCAGGCGCTTCATGGCGTCGACCTGGTCGACGATGGTGCGCACCGATTTGTTGAGGATGGCCTGCTCGGCGGGCTGCACCTTGCCGTCGAGCTTCATGGCCAGGCGCTCGGCCGAAAGCTGGATGGGTGTGAGCGGGTTCTTGATCTCGTGCGCCAGGCGCCGCGCCACCTCGCCCCAGGCCTTGGCGCGCTGGGCCGAGACCATTTCCGACACGTCGTCAAACACCAGCAGGCGCTCGTTGTTGGGCAGGAGCGCACCGCGTGCAATCAGGGTGATGCCTTCATCGAACGGCGTGGCGCCGTTGGCGCTGAGTTCAAACGACTGCTGCCAGTAGCCGCCTTCGTGCGGCGTCTGGTCGGACAGGAAACGCTCGAACTGCTGCAGCACGGCCGACGAAAAGGTTTCCAGCCCGGGCACGGTGGCCAGCGGCTGACCCATGTGCACGTTGAGCGGTGTGCGCAGGATGCGCGCGGCGCCGGGGTTGACGCTCTGCAGCCGGCCCTGCTGGTCGAGCACCACCACGCCGGCGGTGAGGTTGTCCAGGATGGTCTGCAGGTTGTCGCGCGCGGCGTCCACCTGCTCCATGCTTTGCTGCACGGCGGCGCGCGCGTCCGACAGGTCCTGCGTCATGAGCGCGAAGGTGCGGGTGAGGCCGGCGAGTTCGTCGCGCGAGGCGAGCGATTTTTTGGGCGAGAGGTCGCCGGTGGCCACCTCGCGCATGCCTTCGGCCAGCACCAGCAGCGGACGGATCAGCTGGTTGCCCAGCAGCACCGCCAGCAGCACCGCGCCGAACACCGCCAGAAACAGCGCCAGCGTGAGCGTGCCGATGTACATGCGCCGCAGGCCCTCGCGCGCCAGCGCGCGTTCCTGGTATTCACGGTTGGCCACCTGCACGGCCAGCGCGTCGGCCACCAGGGCCGGGGGCAAGGGCGCCACCACCTGCAGAAAACGCGGCTCGGCATCAAACCCGAAACTGGGTGGACTCACCAGCGCCAGCACCTTGATGCGCGCCTGGTTGGCGGCCAGGGCCGCTTGGAGCTCGCCGTCGGCGCCCTCGTCCAACCCCTCGATCTGCGCCACCACGCGCGAGGCGCGCACGCTGCGCAACTGCGCGGCGCTGGGCCGCTCGGGCGTGAGCTCAAAACGCGACAGGCCCGAGCTGCCCAGCGCCTGGCCCGACGCGCTCCAGAGCACGAGGTCGGTCACACCGAGTTGCTCGCGCAGGCGCTCCAGCGCCAGCACGGCCGACGAATTGGGCGTGCGCCCCAGGCCTTCGGCGGCCACGCGGGTCTTGTTGCTGAGGTCGGCGGCGAGCGTGTCCAGCGTGGTGCGTCCGAGGTTGAGGCCGGCGCTCAAGGCGGACTCCACTCGCACGTCGAACCAGCTTTCGATAGAGCGCGAAACGAACTGGTAGGACACGGTGTAGATCAGCAAGCCAGGCAGCACACCGACCAGGCCGATGATGGCGGCCAGCTTGATCAGCAGGCGGCTGCCGAACTTGCCGCGCTTGAAGCGCAGCGCCAGCCGCACGCCCAGCCACACGATGACCAACAGCAGAAACCCCGCCACCGCCACGTTGATGGCCACCAGCCAGCCGAAGTTCTGTTCGTAAAGCGCGCGGTTGCGCGTGGCCAGGGTGAGCAGGAACAACAGAACCATGCCCACGCCGGTCATGAAGACCAGGCCCGCGCCCACAGCCCAGCGCACGGCGGCGGGTCGTTTGCGCGGGGTCGGGTGGGTGTCGGGCGGGTTCACGGGGGTTCTGCAACGGGTGCGCAGGCCGGTGGGCTTTTCAGCGGGCCGGAGAGGTCACATCCGCACCCGCCGAAGCGCTGGCGGGCACTTCGCCTGCGTCCAGATCCGACGCGGGCGCGGGCGCACGCTCGGGCTCGACCCGGTTGGGCACGTCGATCTGGTCGCGCACCTCGATGGTCCAGCCCGGCTGGTTGCCCAGGCCGATCTGGAACGGCCGGGGCAGCAGCGACAGGTCGAGCCGGAAGGCGAATTCGACCCGGTGGTTTTCATCGGTGGGCAGCCGCGCCGCGTCGGCGATCTTCCAACGGGTGACCCGGGCCACGCCGGCCAGCGCGTCCGCCAGAGAGTCGTAGTTCTGGTGCAGCGCGTATTGCAGCCCGGCGCCCCCGGCGTTCACAGCCGCGTCGTTGGAGAGGCTGACCCGCCAGCGGCGTGTGAGCGGCTGGTAGGCCAGGCGCAGGGTGCGCGTGACGCTGGCGATGCGGCGGTCGGTCCAATACCAGCGCTCGCGGTACACATCGGCCTGCCAGACGAAATACAGCGGCACCGACTTGAGCAACGCTTCTTCCACCACCTGTTCGGGAAAGAGCTCCATGCGCCCCGAGAGGTACAGCGCCTCGGACGTGCGCTGCAGGTTGAGCTGAAACACCTGGGGCTTCTGCGCCTGGGCCGGCGCGAGCACACAAAAGGCGAGGATCCAGGCCAGAAGCACGCGACACAACGGATGGACGCCCGCCAGGCGGCTCATACCCCGTGCCCACCGCGTCGGGCGCGGCAGTCGGTCAAGGCCCGGCCTTGTCGATGCGAGTGTAAAAAAATCCGTCATATCCACCCAACGGATTGTCGTTGAACTCCCCCGCCGGGGCGGCCGAACCAGGCAGCAAATGCCCTGGCGAAGGCCGATGCACCGCGTTGGTGTGGCGCTCAAGGAACGCTTGCACCTGATCGGCGCCTTCGGCGCGGAACACGGAGCAAGTGGCATACACCAGGCGTCCGCCGGGTTTGAGCAGCGGCCAGAGCGCTTCGAGCAAGGCGCGTTGGACTTTGACCAACTGCTCGACGTCGCTGGCGCGGCGCAACCAACGCACGTCGGGGTGGCGGCGCACGATGCCGGAGGCGGAGCAAGGCGCGTCGAGCAGGATGGCGTCGAACGCCTCGCCATCCCACCAGGTGGCGGGCTGGCCGGCATCGGCGCAGCGAACCTCGGCGCTCAGCCCCAGTCGCTTCAACGTGTCGTCGACGCGTTCGCAACGGCGGGCGTCCAGGTCCAGCGCCAGCAGGTGCAGGTCGGCGCGTTCCAGCAGGTGGGCGGTTTTGCCGCCGGGGGCGGCGCAGGCGTCGAGCACGCGGTCGGCGGCACTCCAGCTGCGACCTTCGAGCAACAGGGTCGCAGCCATCTGGGCGGCGGCGTCCTGCACCGAGCAGTGGCCCTGCGCAAAACCGGGCAGGCGTTCCACAGGCTGTGGCGCGTCGAGCACCAGGCCGTCGTCGCCCACCGCGGTGGAGGCCACGCCGATCGTCAGCAGCGCTTGTTGGTACGCTGCGCGCTCGATCTGGCGGCGGTTGACGCGCAGCGTCATGGGGCCGGGCTGGTTGTTGGCGGACAGGATGGCCTGCCAGTGCTCGGGGTGGTCGCGCTGCAGGCGCTCGATCCACCACGTCGGGTGGTTCCAGCGCGCCACCGGCTGGCGCAGGGCCGCGTCCAGCAGCACCGGGCGTTCTCGCAAAAAGCGGCGCAGACAGGCGTTGATGAACGCGGCCTGGCGCGCGGTGCCGCGGTCTTGCCGGGCAGCGTCCACCGCCTGGTTGACCACGGTGTGGGCGGCGTAGTGCAAGCCGCTGGACGAACCCGCCTCGGTGTCCTCCAGCATCAGGCTCAGGGCGCTGCACAGCAGGGCCTGGACGGCCGCGTCGGGCTTGCGCTGCACCAGTTGGTCCACCAGCGCGCGGGCCGTGCCCAGCTGGCGCAACACATGGAATGTGAGCGCCTGCACGCCCGGGCGCAACTCGGCGGCGACCTGGAGCAGCACATCGCTGAGCGATTGCCCTTGCTCGACGGCCCTCACGCAACGCGCCGTGTGGCGCAACTGGGTGGCGAGGCTGGGGCCCAGGGGTGCGCCGGGTGGGCGCGAGGCGGGTGGGGAGGGCGAGGCCGAGGCGGTCAATCGGGTTCCGGGCAATGGGGTGTGGGACCGGTGAGGGTACCAGCACGGACCGATGGCACGGCCCGTTCAGACCAGGGTCCAACCGGGTGTGTCGGTGGTCGGCACGGCGGCTGACGGCGGGGCCTCGGGCGCTGCCTCGCGCTGCAGGGGCAGCGGGCCCAGGTTTCGCCCGTAGATGCGGCGAATGCGCTCGGTCAGCGGTGGGTGCGAATCGAACCAGCCCGCGACCTTGCCCGACTCGTTGGCCACCAGCAGCATGTGCTGCACCACCGATCCCACGGCGCGTGTCTCCACGCCCGCGTTCTGCTGGGTCAGGATCTTGCGCAGCACACCGCCCAGGCCGTCGCGGCTGCGGGTCCATTGCACGGCCCGCGCATCGGCCAGCAGTTCGCGCTGGCGCGATACCGCCGCCTGCAAGGCATGGCCGGCGACCCAACCCAGCCAACCCGCGGCCATGATGGCCAGGCCGATGAGTGCGGCGGCCATGCGCCGGTCTTTGGTGTCGGGCTCGAACAGCGCCTGGCCCATGCGGAAGAGCATCTCCAGCCCGAACACCATGCCGACCAGCCGCATGTTCAATCGCGTGTCACCTTCGCCGATGTGGCTGAACTCGTGCGCCACCAGGCCTTGCAGTTCCTCGCGCGTGAGGTGCTCCAGTGCGCCTTGCGTGACCGCGACCACCGAGTCTTCTTCGTCCCAGCCAGCGGCAAAGGCGTTGATGCCCTGGTCGCGCGCCAGCACCATCGGCTGCGGGCGTTGCACGTTGGATGCAATCGCCATTTCGTCGACGATGTTGCAGAAGCGCTGCTCGTCAAAATCCCCAGAGGGTTGCGCCAGCCGCGCGCCCAGCTGCTCCGCCAGGCGCACGCCACCACCCTCGCTCAGGCGCGAGGTCTCCACCCACCAGCCGCCGAGCACAAACAACAGCGTGACGGCGGTGTTGACCTCAAAAAAGTACCGCGGGAAGCTGAGGCCGCCGGGCATCCAGAAGCCCCAGGTCAGGCCCCAGGCCAGCGCCAGTGCGGCGTTGACGGCCACCAGCAGCAGCACGACGGTGACGCCAAAGGCCAGCAGCAGGCGCGCCGTCTCGCCCCGGGCCTCGCGCTGAAATTCGAAGAACCGCATGGGCGCGCTGGCGATCGCGGATCAGATCTCGATGCGCAATGCCTGGCGCTCGGCTTCGCTGGTCGTGGATTCGAGCATGGCCTGCGGCACAAAGTTGAACAGGCGCGCCACGATCAGGGCGGGGAACTGGGCCGCCGCGTCGTTGAACTCCAGGACGTTGTCGTTGTAGGCCTGGCGCGCAAAACCGATGCGGTTTTCGGTGCTGGAGAGCTCTTCACTGAGTTCGCGCATGGTCTGGTCGGCCTTGAGATCGGGGTAGGCCTCCGCCACCGCAAACAGCCGACCCAGGGCGCCCCCCAGCATCTGTTCAGCGCCGGCCAGCGCACCCAGGGCGCCCGCGTTGAGCGGGCTGGCAGCGGCGGTCTGTTCGGCCGTGCGGGCCTGGTTGCGCGCAGCAATCACCGCTTCGAGCGTCTGCGCTTCATGAGCGAGGTACTTGCGGGCCACCTCCACCAGGTTGGGGATCAGGTCGTAGCGCCGCTTGAGCTGCACGTCGATCTGACCAAACGCATTGGCGATGGCGTTCTTCAGACGAACCAGGCGGTTGTAAGCACCCACGCCCCAGAAGAACACCGCCAGGCCCAGACCCAGCAACACCCACAACGAAACGGACATCTTCGGCACTCCTTGTTGGCGACCCCGCCCCCCGGCAGGCGAAGCCAATATACCTGTGGCCCTGCGCCCAAGCGCGGGACGGCACCATGAAAAAAGCCCCCAGTCGGATGACTGGGGGCTTCTTGTGCTTCAGCGGGGTGGACTTATTCAGCCGACTCGTTGGTGCTTGAAGCGTCGGCCTGCTCGGCCTGATCGGCCGCCAGCGACACGGCATCGGCTTCGGCGATGGCACGGCGTTCTTCGTCGTCCATCTTCTCCTTGACCTTGCGCGCCTCGTGGTAGGCCATGCCGGTACCGGCCGGGATCAGGCGACCCACAATCACGTTTTCCTTCAGACCCCGCAGCTCGTCGCGCTTGCCCATGATGGCCGCTTCGGTCAGCACCCGGGTGGTTTCCTGGAAGGAAGCCGCCGAGATGAACGAGTCGGTCGACAACGAGGCCTTGGTGATACCCAGCAGGATGTTGCTGAACACCGCCGGCAGCTTGCCGTCGGCACGCAGCGCGTCGTTGGTGTTGAGGATCTCCGAACGCTCGACCTGCTCACCTGCGATGTAGCTCGAATCACCCACGCTGTCCACGACCACGCGGCGCAGCATCTGGCGAACGATCACCTCGATGTGCTTGTCGTTGATCTTCACGCCCTGCAGGCGGTAGACGTCCTGCACTTCGTCAACGATGTAGCGGGCCAGCTCTTCCATGCCCAAGAGGCGCAGGATGTCTTGCGGGTCGGCCGGGCCGTCCACCACGCTCTCACCCTTGTTGACCACCTGGCCTTCGTGCACCAGGATGTTCTTCTCCTTGGGGATGAGGTCGTCCCACACCTTGCCTTCGGGATCGGTGATCTGCAGGCGAACCTTGCCTTTGGTCTCCTTGCCGAACGACACGGTACCGGTCATCTCGGCCAGCATGCCCTTGTCTTTCGGGCTGCGGGCTTCGAACAGCTCGGCCACACGCGGCAGACCGCCGGTGATGTCGCGCGTCTTCTGACCTTCAACCGGGATACGGGCCAGCACCTCGCCTGGGCCCACGTCCATGCCGTCGCGCACCTGGATCAGCGAACCGATCTGGAAGCCAATGGTCACCGAGTGGTCGGTGCCCGGGATCTTCACTTCGTTGCCTTGGGCATCGATCAACTTGACCTGGGGGCGAACCACCTTGGCCACGCCGCGGCGCTTGGGATCGATCACCACCAGGGTCGACAGACCGGTGACATCGTCCACCTGCTTGGCGACGGTGAGGCCTTCCTCGACGTTCTCGAAACGCACCTGACCGGCGAATTCCGTGATGACGGGGCGGGTCAGCGGATCCCAGTTCGCCAGGATGGCGCCAGCCTTGATGCTCTGGTCGGCCTTGATCGACAGGATGGCGCCGTACGGCACCTTGTGGCGCTCGCGCTCACGGCCATGTTCGTCGTGGATGATGATTTCGCCGGAACGCGAGATCACCACCAGTTCGCCCTTGGTGTTGGTCACGTAGCGCATGGTGGCGTTGAAGCCGATCACGCCACTGGACTTGGCTTCCACACTGGAGGCCACCGCCGCACGCGACGCCGCACCACCGATGTGGAAGGTGCGCATGGTCAGCTGCGTGCCGGGTTCACCGATGGACTGCGCGGCGATCACGCCGACCGCTTCACCGATGTTCACCAGACCACCACGGCCCAGATCGCGGCCGTAGCACTTGGCGCAGATGCCGAAGCGGGTTTCGCAAGTCAGTGCAGTGCGCACTTTCACTTCGTCCACCGCAGCGACTTCCAGCATGTCGAGCATGTCTTCGTCGAGCATCTCGCCAGCGGGCACCAGCAGCGCACGCGTTTCGGGGTGCACCACCTCTTCGGCCGTGGTGCGGCCCAGGATGCGGTCGCGCAGCGACTCGATGACTTCACCACCTTCAACGATGGCGCGCATCAGCGTGCCGTTGGTGGTGCCGCAGTCCTGGGTGTTCACCACCAAGTCTTGCGTCACGTCCACCAGGCGGCGCGTGAGGTAGCCCGAGTTGGCGGTCTTCAGCGCCGTGTCGGCCAGACCTTTTCGTGCACCGTGGGTCGAGATGAAGTACTGCAGCACGTTGAGACCTTCACGGAAGTTCGCCGTGATGGGGGTCTCGATGATGGAGCCGTCGGGCTTGGCCATCAGGCCGCGCATGCCGGCGAGCTGGCGGATCTGCGCAGCAGAGCCGCGCGCGCCCGAGTCGGCCATCATGTAGATGGAGTTGAACGACTCCTGGTCCACTTCCTTACCGTGACGGTCGGTGGTCTTCTGCTTGGCCAGCTGGGCCATCATCACCTTGGAGATCTCGTCACCGGCCTTGCCCCAGATGTCCACCACCTTGTTGTAGCGCTCGCCCGCGGTCACCAGACCGGAAGCGTATTGCTGGGCGATTTCCTTCACCTCGTTTTCGGCACGGTCGATGATGGCCGGCTTCTCTTTGGGCACCAGCATGTCGTCCACGGCGATCGAGATACCGGCGCGCGTGGCCAGACGGAAGCCGTTTTGCAGCAGCTTGTCGGCGAACACCACGGTTTCCTTCAGGCCGCACTTGCGGAACGAAGTGTTGATCAGGCGCGAGATTTCCTTCTTCTTCAGCGGCTTGTTCAGCACGTCGAAAGGCAGGCCACGCGGCAGGATCTCGGAGAGCAGTGCACGGCCCACGGTGGTGTCCACCAGCGAGGTCGACGACGTCCACTCACCCGTGGCCTTGTCCAGCGTCTGCTGGGTCAGGCGCACGCTGATCTTGGCGGTGATTTCCACCACGCCGTTGTCGAGCGCGCGCAGCAGCTCGGACAGATCGGCAAAGATCATGCCCTCGCCCTTGGCGTTGATGCGGTCGCGGGTGGCGTAGTACAGACCCAGCACCACGTCTTGCGACGGGACGATGGACGGCTCGCCGTTGGCCGGGAACAGGATGTTGTTCGATGCCAGCATCAGGGTGCGCGCTTCGATCTGCGCTTCCACCGACAACGGCACGTGAACGGCCATCTGGTCACCGTCGAAGTCGGCGTTGAACGCAGCGCAGACCAATGGGTGCAGCTGGATCGCCTTGCCTTCGATCAGGATGGGCTCGAACGCCTGGATGCCCAGGCGGTGCAGCGTGGGTGCGCGGTTGAGCATCACCGGGTGCTCTTTGATCACCTCTTCGAGGATGTCCCACACCACTGGCGTGCCGGCTTCGACTTCCTTCTTCGCGGCCTTGATGGTGGTCGCGATGCCCATGGCTTCCAGGCGCGAGAAGATGAAGGGCTTGAACAGCTCCAGGGCCATCAGCTTGGGCAAGCCGCACTGGTGCAGCTTGAGCGTTGGGCCGACCACGATGACCGAACGGCCCGAGTAGTCGACGCGCTTGCCCAGCAAGTTCTGGCGGAAACGACCACTCTTGCCCTTGATCATGTCGGCCAGCGACTTCAGCGCGCGCTTGTTGGCGCCGGTCATGGCCTTGCCACGGCGACCGTTGTCCAGCAGCGAGTCCACGGCTTCCTGCAGCATGCGCTTCTCGTTGCGCGCGATGATTTCAGGAGCCTTCAGCTCCAGCAGGCGACGCAGACGGCTGTTGCGGTTGATGACGCGGCGGTACAGGTCGTTCAGGTCGGAGGTCGCGAAACGGCCACCGTCCAGGGGCACCAGCGGACGCAGGTCCGGCGGCAGCACGGGCAGCACGTCGAGCACCATCCACTCGGGCTTGATGCCCGACTTCTTGAAGGCTTCCAGCACTTTCAGGCGCTTGGCGTTCTTCTTGATCTTGAGCTCGGAGCCGGTCAGGTCGTTGCGCAGTTTTTCGATCTCGATGTCGAGGTCGATGGCCTGCAGCAGTTCCTTGATGCCTTCGGCGCCCATCTTGGCCACGAACTCGTCACCGAATTCCTTGCGCTTGGCGTCAAAGTCGTCCTCGGACATGATGCCGAACTTCTTCAGCGGGGTCATGCCGGGGTCGGTCACCACGTAGGCTTCGAAGTACAGCACGCGTTCGATGTCGCGCAGCGTCATGTCCAGGATCAGGCCCAGACGCGATGGCAGCGATTTCAGGAACCAGATGTGGGCGCACGGTGCGGCCAGATCGATGTGACCCATGCGCTCGCGGCGCACCTTGGTCTGCGTGACTTCAACGCCGCACTTCTCGCAGATGACACCGCGGTGCTTCAAACGCTTGTACTTGCCGCACAGGCATTCGTAGTCCTTGATGGGGCCGAAGATCTTGGCGCAGAACAGGCCGTCGCGCTCGGGCTTGAACGTGCGGTAGTTGATGGTCTCGGGCTTCTTGACTTCACCGAAGGACCACGAGCGGATTTTTTCCGGCGAGGCCAGACCGATGCGGATCGCATCGAAGTGGTCGTCGGGCGTGAACTGTTTGAACAGGTCGAGCAAAGATTTCATGTGACTCTTTCCTTTTCGGTGAATTAGGAGCGCTCGAGCTCAATGTCGATACCCAGCGAGCGGATCTCCTTGACCAGCACGTTGAACGACTCGGGCATGCCCGCCTCGATCGTGTGCTCGCCCTTGACGATGCTCTCGTAGACCTTGGTGCGACCTTGCACGTCGTCCGACTTGACGGTGAGCATTTCCTGCAGGATGTACGAAGCGCCGTAGGCTTCCAGCGCCCACACTTCCATCTCGCCGAAACGCTGACCACCGAACTGCGCCTTGCCGCCCAGCGGCTGCTGGGTGACGAGCGAGTAAGGGCCGGTGGAACGGGCGTGCATCTTGTCGTCGACCAGGTGGTGCAGCTTCAGGAAGTGCATGTAGCCCACGGTGGTCTTGCGCTCGAAAGCGTCACCCGTGCGGCCGTCGTACAGCTGCGCTTGGGTGCGGGTGGCCGTCAGGCCCTTGATCTCGGCGATGTCGTCGGGATACGCCAGCTTGAGCATGGTGCGGATCTCGTCTTCCGAAGCACCGTCGAACACCGGGGTGGCGAACGGCACACCGGTGGTGAGGTTCTCGGCCATCTCGATCACTTCGGCATCGCTCATGTCGCCCAGCGACTCTTTCTTGCCCGCCTGGTTGTAGATGGTGTCGAGGAAACCACGCAGCTCAGAGACCTTGGCTTCGGCTTGCAGCATGTCGCCGATGCGCTGACCCAGGCCCTTGGCGGCCCAGCCCAAATGGACTTCGAGCACCTGACCCACGTTCATGCGCGAAGGCACGCCCAGCGGGTTGAGCACGATGTCGGCAGGCGTGCCGTCGGCCATGTAAGGCATGTCTTCCACGGGCACGATCTTGGAGACCACGCCCTTGTTGCCGTGACGGCCGGCCATCTTGTCACCGGGTTGCAAGCGGCGCTTGACGGCCAGGTAGACCTTGACCATCTTGAGCACGCCCGCAGGCAGCTCGTCGCCCTGCGTGAGCTTCTTGCGCTTTTCTTCGAACGCGAGGTCGAAGCTGTGGCGCGTCTGCTCCATGGAGTTCTTGATCGACTCCAGCTGGGCAGCCACGGTCTCGTCGGCCGGGCGGATGTCGAACCAGTGGTACTTCTCGACGTCATCCAGGTAGGCCTTGTCGATGGTCGTGCCCTTGGACAGCTTCTTCGGGCCACCGTTGGCCAGTTTGCCGATCAGCAGCTTCTCGATCCGGTCAAACGCGTCGGCTTCCACGATGCGCAGCTGGTCGTTCAGGTCCAGGCGGAAACGCTTGAGCTCGTCGTCAATGATCTGCTGGGCGCGCTTGTCGCGCGTGATGCCTTCGCGGGTGAACACCTGCACGTCGATCACGGTGCCTTGCGAGCCCTGGTCCACACGCAGCGAAGTGTCCTTCACGTCGGAAGCCTTCTCGCCGAAGATCGCGCGCAACAGCTTTTCTTCAGGCGTGAGGGTGGTTTCGCCCTTGGGCGTGACCTTGCCGACCAGCACGTCGCCGGGCAGCACTTCGGCGCCCACGTAAATGATGCCGGAGTCGTCCAGGCGGTTGAGCTGTTGCTCGGCCAGGTTGGGGATGTCGCGGGTGATTTCTTCGGCGCCCAGCTTGGTGTCGCGTGCCATCACCACCAGTTCCTCGATGTGGATCGAGGTGTAGCGGTCTTCGGACACCACCTTCTCGGAGATCAGGATCGAATCTTCGAAGTTGTAGCCGTTCCAGGGCATGAAGGCGATCAGCATGTTCTGGCCGATCGAGATCTCTCCGAGGTCGGTCGATGCGCCGTCGGCGATCACGTCACCCTTGGCCAGCAGGTCGCCCTTCTTCACGATGGGGCGCTGGTGGATGTTGGTGTTCTGGTTGGAACGCTGGTACTTGATGAGGTTGTAGATGTCCACACCCACCTCACCGGCCACCGCCTCGGCGTCGTTCACGCGCACCACGATGCGGGTCGCGTCCACGTAGTCGACCTTGCCGCCACGGGTGGCGGTCACCACGGTGCCGGAGTCGATCGCGGCGACGCGCTCGATACCGGTGCCCACCAGCGGCTTTTCAGGACGCAGCACAGGCACGGCCTGGCGCGACATGTTGGCGCCCATCAGCGCGCGGTTCGCATCGTCGTGCTCCAGGAACGGCACCAAAGATGCGGCCACTGAGACGATCTGGGCCGGCGACACGTCCATGTACTGGATGGTGTCGGACGGGGTCAGGATCGACTCGCCTTTTTCACGGGCGGAGATCAGGTCACCGGTCAGGCGGCCTTCGCCGTCGAGCGTGGCGTTCGCCTGCGCGATGACGTACTTGCCTTCTTCGATGGCCGACAAGTAGTCGATCTGGTTCGTGACCTTGCCTTCGATCACGCGGCGGTACGGGGTTTCAATGAAACCGTACTCGTTCAGGCGGGCGTAGAGCGCCAGCGAGTTGATCAGGCCGATGTTCGGGCCTTCAGGCGTCTCGATAGGGCAAACGCGACCGTAGTGGGTCACGTGCACGTCGCGCACCTCGAAGCCAGCGCGTTCGCGGGTCAGACCGCCCGGGCCAAGAGCCGACACGCGGCGCTTGTGGGTGATCTCGGCCAGCGGGTTGGTCTGGTCCATGAACTGCGACAGCTGCGAAGCACCGAAGAACTCCTTGAGCGCCGCAGAAATCGGCTTGGAGTTGATCAGGTCGTGCGGCATCAGCGGCTCTTGCTCGGCCTGGCCCAGACGCTCTTTCACGGCCTTCTCGATACGCGCCAGACCGGTGCGGTATTGGTTCTCGGCGAGCTCGCCCACGCAACGCACGCGGCGGTTGCCCAGGTGGTCGATGTCATCGACTTCGCCGCGACCGTTGCGCAGGTCCACGAGGATCTTGACCACAGCCAGGATGTCTTCGTTGGACAGCACCATGGCGCCGGTGGATTCGTCGCGGCCCACGCGGGCGTTGAACTTCATGCGGCCCACGCGCGACAGGTCGTACGTGTCCGGGTTGTAGAACAGGCGGTGGAACAGGGCCTGCACCGCGTCTTCGGTCGGCGGCTCGCCGGGGCGCATCATGCGGTAGATGGCCACGCGCGCGGCGAATTCGTCGGCGGTTTCGTCGATGCGCAGGGTCTGCGAGATGTACGCACCCTGGTCGAGTTCGTTGGTGTAGAGGCACTGCAGGTCTTGCACACCGGCGGTGCGCAGTTTCTTCAGCAGCACTTCGGTCAACTCTTCGTTGGCCTTGGCGATGATCTCGCCGGTGTCCTCGTCCACGATGTTGCGCGCCACCACGCGACCGATCATGAAATCTTCGGGCACGCTGATGTGCGTCGTGCCCGACTGCTCGAGTTCGCGGGTATGGCGCACGGTGATGCGCTTGTCCTTGGCGACCACGACCTTGCCGGCCTTGTCGGTGATGTCGAAACGGGCCACTTCACCGCGCAGGCGCTCGGGCACGAAGGCCATCTGCGCGCCGCTGTCCATCACGCGGAAGTGGTCGTTGACGAAGAAGTTGGCCAGGATGGTTTCCGGCGTCAGGCCGATGGCCTTGAGCAGGATGGTGACTGGCATCTTGCGGCGGCGG
>JBKBWW010000075.1:0-18787 GCA_046314475.1 Hydrogenophaga sp. | reverse complement strand
AGGCTCGGAACAGCGCGCGCCCATGGGCCAGGCCGTCATCGGCGGCGTCATCACCTCGTCGCTGCTCACCCTGGTGGTGGTGCCGGTCGTCTACTGCTACATGGACGATCTGGCCCAGTGGTGCCGGCGCAAGCTGGGCATGGGCCCCCAGGTCGAACCGGTGGCGTCGGCTCCGTAAAATCCAGCCATCCCCTTCCTATTCCAGATGCCCCCAGGAGCCCTCTCCATGACGACCACCACCGCGCCCACCATCCACACCGGCTTTGAGCAAGCCCGCTTCAACATGATCGAGCAGCAGATCCGCCCCTGGGAGGTGCTCTCCCCCCAGGTGCTCGAACTGCTGTTGCACGTTCACCGCGAGGCATTCGTGCCCGCCGCGCACCGCGCCCTGGCCTTCGCCGACATGGAGCTGCCCCTGACCCACCCCGCGGTGGATGGCCAATGCCTGCTGGCCCCCAAGGTCGAAGCCCGCCTGCTTCAGGAGCTGGACCTCAAGCCCACCGACAAGGTGCTGGAAATCGGCAGCGGCAGCGGCCACATGGCCGCCCTCTTGGCCAGCCTGGCGCACAGCGTGGTCTCGGTCGAGATCGACCCGGTGTTGGCCGGCACCGCGCGCGAGAACCTGCGCAACGCGGGCATCACCAACGTGGAGGTCAAACACGCCGATGCTGCGGCGCAAGGCTTCGCTGCGTGCAGCGTCAACGGCCCGTTCGACGCCATCCTGCTCAGCGGCTCGGTCGCCGAAATCCCGCCCGCCCTGCTGGCCCTGCTGGCGCCCGGTGGCCGGCTGGCGGCCATCGTCGGTCATGAGCCCATGATGCGCGCCACCATCGTCACCCGCATCAACGACGCCTCGTTCCAGACCGCGCAACCCTGGGACACCGTGGCCCCGCGCTTGCTGAATTTTCCCGAGCCTTCGAGCTTCCGCTTCTGAAGCCTCCATCAAGGACACCCATGAAAGCGATTCAACCCGGCCAACTCGACACTTGGCTCACGCAGGTGGCCAGCGAGGCGCCCGCTGGCGGCTTGCCGGTGGTGCTCGACGTGCGCGAGCCCTGGGAACTGCAGACCGCCTCCGTCAAAGCGGAAGGTTTCGAGCTGCGCCACATCCCCATGCGCAGCGTGCCCGAGCGCCTGGCCGAGCTCGACCGCGACCAACCCATTGCCTGTCTCTGCCACCACGGCATGCGCAGCGCGCAAGTGGCGAACTTCTTGATCAACCAGGGATTCACACAGGTGGTGAACATCCACGGCGGCATTCACGCCTGGTCGCAGGAACGCGACCCCGCTGTTCCGGTCTATTGATCGGCCACGCCACCTTTCGGCAATCGCTCGCCATTCGTTTCAAAGGAACTCCATGACAGTCCCGCACGCACCCGCTTCCCATCGGAGCCGACCTTTTTCCATGAGCCGCCTGGCCATGGCCGTCGGTCTGGCCCTGGGCGCAGCCACGGGAGCACAGGCCCAAAACCTGGTGGAGCTGTATGAAGCGGCTCGCGGCTTCGACGCCACCTTCCTGTCGGCGCGCTCGCAATACGAGGCCAACCTGTTCCGCGCCGACCAGGCCAAAGCCGGTCTGCTGCCCGAAGTGGGCCTGGGTGCGGCCGCCAGCTGGGCGCGACGCGAGATCAACGGTGGCACCGACACCACCAGCAACAGCCAGAGCGCCACGCTCTCGGCCAGCCAGCCGCTGTACCGCCCGGTCAACAAACTCATCAACGACCAGGCCCTGCTCTCGGTGGACGTGGCCAAGGCCACGCTCACCCTGGCCGAGCAAGACCTGATCGTGCGCACCACGCAGGCCTACTTCGACGTGCTCGCGGCCACCGACACACTGGCCTTCGTGCGCGCCCAGAAAACCGCGGTGGGCGAACAGCTCGCGGCGGCCAAGCGCAACTTCGAAGTCGGCACCACCACCGTGACCGACTCGCGCGAAGCACAGGCCGGCTTCGACCTGGTCGTGGCGCAGGAGATCGCCGCCGAAAACGACCTGCGGGTGAAACAGCTCACGCTGAACCAGCTCGTGGGCCGGGCGGCCGTGGCGCCGAAGCCGTTGGTGGCGCCGGTGGTGTTGCCACCGCTGCTTCCCGCCGATCCGCAGGCCTGGGTGGCGTTGAACGACGAGACCCACCCCACCATCCTGCAGGCCACCCGCGGCCTGGAGATCGCGCAGCTGGAAACCCGCAAGGCCGAAGCCGGCCACAAGCCCACCGTGGACCTGGTGGCGCAGTACCAGGTGGCCCGCGCGCCCTCCACCAACACGCTCGCCCAGAACACCGTGCGCAGCAACAACGCCAGCGTCGGCGTGCAGTTCAACATGCCGCTGTTCGCAGGCTTCGCGATCCAGAACCGGGTGAGGGAAACCATGTCGCTCGAAGACAAGGCCCGCACCGACCTGGAAGCCGCCAAACGCGGCGTCGACCTGGCCACACGCAGCGCGTTCCTGGGCGTGCTGTCCGGCCAGGGCCAGGTGAAAGCCCTGGAAGCGGCTGAAGCCTCCAGCCAGAGCGCCCTGGACGCCAACCGCTTGGGATACCAGGTGGGCGTGCGCATCAACATCGACGTGCTCAACGCGCAAAGCCAGCTGTTCCAGACCAAACGCGACCTGGCACAGGCCCGCTACAACGTGCTGCTCGGCGGCCTGCGGCTAAAGCAGGCCAGCGGCCGTCTGGTGCCTGAGGACTTGTTGCCGATCAATTCGCTGTTGGCGCAGTGAGCGCGCTGGGCCTATGAGTCTGTTCACCTGGAAGCTGGAGCGCGAGCTCAACCGCATTCGTCAACAGCTCAAGGGCATCCCCGAGTTCTTCACAGAACCCCTGTTGAGGCGTCGTCACGACGCGCAACGCAACGCCATGCTGCAGGCGGAACACGGTCAGGTTGCACCAGGTCCCAAAGTGGCGCTGCTGCTGGTGTACCAGCCCAAGGGAATCTCCGATGCCACGGTGTGGACATGCCAGCACTTGGTCGACAAGGGCTATGCCCCACTGATCATCAGCAACGCAACGTTGAGCAACGATGACAAAAATCGCTTGTTTCCGTGGACATGGCGGATAGCCGAGAGACCCAACTTCGGCTACGACTTCGGCGGCTACCGAGACGGAATCTGGCTGTTATCACAGTGGAAAGTTGACCCCGACATCCTGATCATCTTGAACGACAGCATCTGGTTTCCGTTGAACAGCAACGAAACGCTGATCAACCGCATGGAAAACAGCGCAGCAGATTTCGTCGGCGCACTGCAGCTGGACCCGCTTCGCCAGACCGAGAACGTCCCACCCAAAAAACGCCCCTTCTTCGGGTCTTTTTTCCTCATGCTCAAGCGCGACGCCCTGCATCACCCAGCGTTCATCCGTTTTTGGGATCGGTACCGCCTTACCAGCAATAAGTACAAAACCATTCGTCGGGGAGAACGTGGCTTTTCACATGCGCTGATCGACGCTGGTATTACCAGTGAGGCCATCTATACACGTGCAATGTTCGACGACTACCTGCGAAGCTTGGACAACACGAACCTGAGCTTGCTCATGAGCAATCTGGTTTCGATCGACAAACACGTCGAGCTTGAAGTCAAGGCTGCGATTGCCAACTTCCAAGACACGCCCGCATGGCGGCAAACAGCACTCGGCCTGTCTCTCCGTTCAACCGAAAAGCAAAACCTCCTTGCAACGGCTCCAATCGCCGCGCTGACAGTCTTTGGTGTCCCTTACCTCAAAAAGTCGAGGGACTGGAACAACATGAAGGCGCTTGCCGTTGTCCGCGCGCAGCTTGCAAGCGGTGAACTGCCAGATATGGAGACGAGTATTCGCCATGAGATTGACCGTTTACTTGACTAGAGCAAACCGCGTCCTGCCCTGGGCCGTGCAACTTGCTTCTTCACCGCGGCGCTTGACATCAGCAAGGCCAACATGGAGAAAAAGAAGTAAGCCTCCATGTGAATCCACAGAGCGCCATGAACCATGATGTCCACAGCGAAGACCGCCATGAAACTTAGCAACAAAACCGCTTCCGCGTCCGTACTTCCCCAAGCATATCGAATGGGCCTGTACAGATAAAAGAGAAACAAAACGATACCAATCAATCCGTGGTCGACGCCAAAAAAAAGCAGTTGGTTATGGGGGTGAAAGCATGCGATATCACACATAACAGGATCGTTAAATGCCTTCGCTGCCAATGAATGGTACGCGCCAGTTCCGTGCCCCACCAGGGGGCTTTCAAAAATCAGATCCAACGAAGTTTTCCACATGTGCAGACGCGCACCGACAGAGGTGTAGTCGTTCTTGAAATCGTAGGCGTTGATTTGCTCCAACACCAAGTCAAATCGTTTCTGCAGCACTGATGAAGACCATACCAAAAGCACTACTGCGACCGCAACAATGGCGACAGCAGTCAAACGCCAGCGGGACGGTACCGCAACCAAAGCCAGAACGGCAAGTACCACTGGCAACGCAAGTTGCCCAGCACGGCCAAGGGACAGGTGGGTGACGCTGAAGATTGCCAAGATTGCCACGATCGCCCATAACAGGCGCTGGTCCGCACGTGCTGATTGTTTGAACCGCACGACAGCCACAGCGACAAAGAACGACATAACCAAGCCCTGCGCGATGTGGTTGGCAAATACGCTGTGGTCAACCCCGAACCCTTGGTTATGAGTTTTCGACCACGGGATATCCAACCAAACATTGACATAGGTCGAGGCCAAGATGATCAACATGGCAACGACGAATGCTTGCCAAGCGCGTTGCCGCCACCGCTCATCATCGAGCAAAGAGACCATCAAAGGCACTAACAAGAACTTGCTATACCGCTCCCAATGATCCCAGACGTCTGCCCAAGGCGCCACGGTATAGCTTGACCCCACAACGATCAGTGCAGCCATAAGCAGCGCAGGCAAGCCGATCGGGTTGCTGACCATCGTGCGCAGCCGAGAGCCATAGCGCCCTGACAGCACCCACCCTAGAACGATTGCGGCAGCGCTGAGATTGAAAAGCGCGCGTGATGTTGGCGCTGCAAAAAGAATGGCCACACAGCCCCAGCGCGCTATGTTGTCCATAAGGGCTTGAAAAATGCGGGCTGCTGCGTTGAGACGAACAAAAAAAGGCGTTGTGTGAGCGGGATCAGGCATACAGTTTTTTAAGCATGTGAGGGGACTTGCCCACAGACGACTCGACTCAAACACGGAGATCAACTCTCGACAAACACCTTCTGCATGGGCCGAACCCAGAAATCGGGTGATTCGAGCACCTTCACAAAACGCTCGGCCGCATTGCCCAAGCCGAATGTCGTATCGGCCGAAAACCGGTGCCCCCAGTCATGGGACAGAAAGTGATCCAGTGCCTGGGTGTCAAACGCCGAGCACGCCGTGATCGAAACACCACTGGCGCGCCGGTTCTGCCGCGTGCCCACATCCATGCTGGGCACACCCAGAAACGGCGCCTCACGCACTCCCGCGCTGCTGTTGCCCACCATCGCCGAGGCGTTTTTCATCAGCTCGGAAAAGTAGTTGAACCGCATCGACGGAATCTGGCGGAAACGGTCTTTGGGCAACTTTTCCAACACCGCAAAGATGTCTTCGGTGCCGGGATCGTTGTTGGGGGCGATGACCACAAAATGCCGGCCGCTGGCTTCCAGCCGCGCGAACAGTGCCTGCGCCTGCGCGCCGATGGTGTCGGCCTCCGAGGTCACGGGGTGGAAGATCACGATGCCGTAGTCGTCGAACGGGATCGCGTAGCGCTCCTTCACTTGCGCCAGTGTCACGCCCGAGGGCCGCGCGTGGGTGTCGAGCTCGGGGGAGCCGATGTTGTAGACGCTTTCGGGCGATTCACCCAGCGCGAGCACGCGCTGCTTCGCACCTTCCGAACTCACAAAGTGCGCTGCACACAATTTGGTGTTGCAGTGGCGGATGCTCTCGTCGATGGTGCCCGAGACCTCACCGCCTTCGATGTGCGCCGAAGGGATGTACTTCATGGCGCAGACGATGGAAGCGGCCAGGGCTTCGACACGGTCGCCGTGGATCACCACCAGATCGGGCCGGTGCTCGTGCACAAAGTCGGAGAAACCCAGGATGGTTTTGGACAGAATGAAATCCTGCGCGTCGCCTTCGCGCTGGTTCACGAACTCGAAAAACTCGGCGCCGGGAAAACGCTTCACTTCCAGCCGGGTTTCGCCGTAGCGCCGCATCATGTGCATGCCGGTGATGAAAAAGCCCACCGCGAACCCGGCCTGCTGCGCGGCCAGCGCGAGCGGCTCCAGCTTGCCGAAGTCGGCCCGGGTGCCGGTGACGAAGAGCAGTCGTTTCGCGCTCATTCGAGTCAGCTGTTGGCCAGGGGTTTCACACCGTCCAGATCGCTCCAAAGCAACTGCTGGTTGCGTTTGACCGCGCGCGTGAGCTTCGCACCCACGAGACGGTCGAAGTGCTGCACCGAAATCTCGCCCGAACCCGGGCGGCGAGCCCAGATGTCGCTGGGGGTGACCACATGGCCGGCGGCGAGATCGCGGTCGGCCACCATGGAGCCACGCGCGAAGCGGTACACGTCTTCCTCGGGTGCGGTGCGCACCTTGGGGTTGTGCAGCGCGGTGTGAATCTCGCGCGAACGGTCGATCAGAAATTTGAGTTCGGCCGGGTCCATCGAGCAGGAAATGTCCGGGCCCTTGCGGTAACGCGTGTCGGTGAAGTGGCGCTCCAGGATGCACGCGCCCAGTGCCACGGCGGACAGCGCCATCTCGGGTCCGATACTGTGGTCGGAGAACCCGATGACGGCGCGCGGAAAGGCGCTCTTCAATTCGGTGATGCCTTGCAGGCTCACGATCTCGGGCGGCGAGGGGTAGAGGTTGGTGCACTCCAGCAGCGCGTAGTCCACACCCGAGTCGTCCAGCGCTTTGACCGATGGGCGCATGCCGTCAATGGTCTGCATGCCGGTGCTCATGATGATCGGTTTGCCGAAGCTGGCGATGTGGCGGATCAGGGGCACGTGGTTGCACTCGCCCGAGCCGATCTTGAACGCAGACACGCCGATGTCGTTGAGGAAGTCGGCGGCGGCGCGCGAGAACGGCGTGGAGATGTAGATCATGCCGAGCGACTCGGCGTAGGCCTTGAGCTGGATCTCGTCGTCCTTGGAGAGCGCGCATTCCTCCATCACGTCCCAGATGGATTTGTCGGCGTTGGGCGGGAAGATTTGCTTGGCCTCGTCGGTCATCTCGTCGTCGACGAAATGCGTCTGGTGCTTGACCATCTCGCAGCCAGCGCGGTGGGCGGCAAGCACCATGCCTTTGGCCACATCAAGGCTGCCGCCGTGGTTGATGCCGATTTCGGCAACGACCAGCGGGGGGTGGTTGGGAGAGATGTCGCGGTGGGCGATTTTCATGGAGGCCTCTTGCCGAATGGCGGCGGGAATTTACAGGGAGCCGGCGTAGAACGCCTGGATTTTGGACCGCATGAAGCCGAGCGTCTTTTCGCTCCAGATCAGCTTGCGGGATTTTTCGTCAACGATCACATCGCCCTCTTTGAGCGAGAGCAGCTTTTCGGGCTTGATCATCAAGCCGTTGAGCGTGATGGCCACCAAGCCCTTGCGGCGCTTTTGCACCCACGGGAGGCGGGCTTTGATGTAGAGCCAGGAGCCCCAATGGAACATGAACTCACGGGGAAACTTGACCGCAAACGACTCGGGGATGCTGACCATGTGTTCCTGTGCCGACCAACTGATGAATCGTTCGTCGGCCACCATGTGCCTGAGTTGCATCTTCGGGTACTTCGCATAAGTCAGCTTGAACTGCTCGGCGATGTAGTGGCATTCGCCGGGGTGGTAGATCACAAACGAAGAATTGCCCCGAGCGTACTTGCGACCATCGGTCCAGCGATGCAGTGCCCTTCCCACCCATCCAAACGGAATGATCGCGCTCGGCAAAATGGCCACCGTCTGGCGATTCTTCATCAGGGACAGTCCCATGCTCAAGTCACCCAACACGATGGTGTCGAGGTCGACATAGATCGCGGGCAAGTCCGTTTGCAAAATGTCGTGATCGAACATGACGAGTTTTGAGTGGCACCCCGCCGTTCTGAGGGGCGGTGCAAGCCAGTACTCCGGAAACCGCACCAGCTCGATGCGGTCCGCCAGATCGGGGCGGTCCCGGTCCGAAATCAGGATGAAGCGCGGCTGCGACGCGGTCTTGCTGGCGATGCTGCGCACCAGGTTGTTGATGAGCGAAGTGGAGTACTTCGTGCCCCAGCAGACCATCACACACTGCCAGGTGGGCGCAGCGTAAAGCGGCATGTGGTCGGTGTTCATCTCACTGGCCATGCGCAGCCTCCAGCGCGGCTTCGCAGCGTTCAAAGTCGTCCAGCGAATCGATGTCCTGGCTGCGCTCGGCCGGCATTTCCACCACGCCGATGCGCTCGGAGACAAAACTGCCGCTGGCCACAAAACGTTCGGCGTTCAACACGTACAGCGCGCCGTTGGGGCGCACCACCGGTGGCAGGCTCTGGCGGTTGGCAAAGCAGTGCGCCGGGTCTGAGAGTGGCTGGAACCGGTTGCCGCGCAGCGTGCCCCACTTGAGCACGCCCCGGTCGGCACTGGTGACCGACATGACGAGTTCGAAATAACCCCCGGCGAACACCGCCAGCGCGGCTTCGATGTCGCTGCGCAGGCGCAGGGGCGAGGTGGCTTGCAACAGCACCACCGTGCCGTGGCAGTCGGCGGTGTGCAGGGCATGCTGCAACACCGGCGCCATGGGCACGGTGTCGCCGGCCAGCTCGGGCGGGCGCTCCACCAGCGTCACCTGGGTAGGCAGTTCGGCCCAGAGCACCTCGGGGATGTCGGTGGTGATCACCACGCGCTGGGCGCCGGCTTGCAGCGCCTGGTCCACCGCGTGGCGGTACAGCGGTTTGCCCGCGAGCGGGCGGATGTTTTTCGAGGGCAGGCCCTTGGATCCGGCGCGCAGCGGAATGACTGCGGTCCAGGCCGGCGTGGGAAGGGGCATCGGAGGTGTTCCTGTGTGGGGAGGCGGGCCGCTGGGTGAGGACCTGACCAAGGGCGTAACTATACTGAATGGCCTTCGTCCGGAGCCCCTGGAGCGACGCGCAGGCACCCCCGCCCGACCCGCACCGTTTCCACCGATGGCCTTCCCCTCTTCCACACGCACCGCGTCCCGCCCATTTCCGCCCAGTTGGCGGCTGTCCGTGCTCATCGGCGTGTACGAGGTGTTGTGGCATCTGCTGCTGCCGGTGTTCCTGCTGTTTCTGTGGAAACGCGGTCAGCGCGAGCCGCTGTACCGGGCGCACTGGGACGAGCGCTTCGGCGCCGCACCGACCGGGCTGGACCGCCCGTTGTGGGTGCATTCGGCATCCATGGGTGAAATGCGCGGCGCCGCGCCTCTGGTGCGCGCCCTGCTGGCTGCCGGCTACCCCGTTTTCATCACCACCCTCACCCCGGCCGGCCGCACAGCCGCCCACACGCTGTTTGCCGAAGCGATTGCGCAGCAGCGCCTGAAGGTGAGCTACGTGCCGCTGGAACTGGGCTGGGCGGTGCGCCGCCTGATCCGCCGGGTGCAACCGCGCGCGGCGGTCATGACCGAGATCGACACCTGGCCGGTGCTGCTGGCCACCATCCGCCGCCGGGGGGTTCCTTTGGCCATGGCGAACGCCCAGTACCCCAAGAAGAGCATCGTGCGCGACCGCAAATGGGGCGGTTTTCGCGCCGGCGTCTTCCAGGCCTACGAGCTGGTGCTGTGCAAGTCCGAAACGCATGCCCAGCGCTTTCGCGACGTGGGTTGTGAGCGTGTGGTGATCGCGGGCGAAACCCGCTTTGATCTGCCGGTGGCGCCGCAACAGCTGGCCGCGGCCCATGCCCTGCTGGTCCCCTGGCAACTCGCCACCGCTGCACCAGGGCTCAGGCCCGTGGTGTGTTTCGCCAGCGCCATCGTGGGCGAAGACGAACAGTTCATCGACGCCATTCGGCAGGTGCAGGCGGGCCTGCAAGCAGCGGGCCTGCCGCCACCGCTGGTGGTCTACGTGCCGCGCAGCCCGCAGCGCTTTGATGCGGTGGTGCAGATGTTCGAAGCGGCGGGCCTGCGCGTGGCGCGGCGCAGCCGCATGCTCGACGCCGCGTTGCAACCCACCCCCGATGCACCCGACATGAGCACCATCGACGTGCTCATGGGCGACTCGCTGGGCGAGATGTACTTCTACCTCGCGCTCTCGCAGGTGGTGGTGGTCGGCGCCTCGTTCGTTCCAATGGGCGCGCACAACGTGATCGAGCCGCTGGCATTGAAAAAACCGGTGATGGTGGGCCACAGCATCTGGGGCATTGAATACCCCGGCGTGGAGGCGCTGGCCGCGGGTGTCCTGCAGCAGCACATGACGATCCCCAGCCTGTCGTCCGCGCTGGTGCAGTTGCTGACCTCACCCACCGACTACGCCCGCGCCATTGCAGGCGCGGAAGCGTTCTACGCCGAACACGGCGGCGCCACCGCCAAACACATGGCCACGCTCGTGCCCTGGCTGGAAGCCCGATGACACGCGCGCGCCAGCCGTGGGCACTGCGGGCCTACCTGGTGGTGGCCGCCTGGCTCGCCCCGGTGTGGCGCAAAGGCTTGCAGCGCCGTTTGCTGCGCGGCAAGGAAACGCCGCGCAGCGTGCGGCAAAAGCTGGGCAGCGAATACGCCGACCGGCCGACTGGCACGCTGGTGTGGGGTCATGCGGTGGGCGTGGGCGAATCCATGGCGCTGGCGGGTTTGTTCGCGCGTCTGGCCGAGCGGCGCCCCGACTGCACTTTTCTCATCACCACCACCGCGCGCACCTCGGGCGACGCGCTGCGCCGCACCGGCCTGCCCGCGCGCTGCCAGCACCAGTTCGCGCCGGTCGACACGCCCGAGGCGGTGTCGCGCTTCCTCGACCACTGGCAACCCTCGCTCGCGCTGTGGTGCGAGATGGACCTGTGGCCAGCACTGATCGCCGAGACCGACGCGCGCGCCATTCCACGCGCCTTGGTCAATGCGCGGCTGTCGCCCGAGTCGCTGGCCAAGCGGCGCTGGGGCCGCTGGCTCTACCAGGCGCTGCTGCCGGGCTTTCGCGAGCTGTTCGCACAAAACGAAGCCACCGCCGACGCGCTGGTGGTGCTGGGCGCACCGCGCGAACGCATCACCATCAGCGGCACGATCAAGGCGCTGGTGCCGCCGCTGGGCTGTGATGCGGACGACCTGGAAACCTGGCAACAAGCGCTCGCCGGCCGGCCGGTGTGGTTGCTGGCATCCAGCCACCCGGGCGAGGAAGATCTCGCACTAGCAGCCCACGCGCGGCTGCGCGAACAGCGACCCGATGCACTGCTGATCATTGCGCCACGAGCGCCCGCACGTGGGCTTGAAGTGGCGACGCTGGCGTCGGCTGCGGGCCTGCAAGACGTGCCCCTGCGGAGCACCGGCGCCCACATTGCCACCGAAGCACCGGTCTACATCGCCGACACCATCGGCGAAATGGGCCTGTGGTACCGGCTCGCGCCAGTGACGCTGGTGGGCGGCTCATTCGCCAGGGTGGGTGGGCACAACCCGCACGAGCCCTTGGCGCTGGGCTGCGCCGTGCTGCACGGGCCCAACGTGTGGAACTTCGCCGAGAGCTACGAGCGCCTTGACGGCCTGCGCCAAGCCCGGCTGGTAGGCAGCGACGCGGACGTTGCGCAGGAAGTGGCGGCGGTGTGGAGCGCCAACCGGCCCGTGGACACCACCGCGCTGGTGGACGCGCAGGCCGAAACGGTCATCGAGCGCGTGCAGGCCCTCTTGCCGCCTTCGCCGCGCTGAGCCGCCTCAGTGCGCGCTGGCGCCGACCACGGCGTCGGGCTTGGCCTGCTTGAGCAAGGCCAGCATCACCGCTTCAATGCGGTGCAAGGCTTCGGTGGTCTGGCCTTCAAAGCGCAGCACCAGCACCGGCGTGGTGTTGGAGGCGCGGATCAAACCAAAACCATCGGGCCAGTCGACGCGGACGCCGTCGATGGTGGACAGCTTGGCGGGTGCGTCGAACTTCGCCAGCGCGACCAGTTTTTCCACCACCGCGTGCGGCTCACCTTCGGCGCAGGCCACGTTGAGTTCGGGCGTGCTGAAGCTGGTGGGCAAGGCGTTGAGCACGTCGCTGGCGTTCGGGCTGCGGCTCACGATCTCGAGCAAGCGCGCACCGGCGTAGGTGCCGTCGTCAAAGCCGTACCAACGTTCCTTGAAGAAGATGTGGCCGCTCATCTCGCCACCCAGCGGGCTGCTCAGCTCTTTCATGCGCGCTTTGATCAGCGAATGGCCCGTCTTGTAGATGTGGGCCACGCCGCCGGCGGCTTCAATCGCAGGCGCCAGGCGCTGCGAACACTTCACGTCGAACACGATGTCGCCACCGGGCACGCGCGAGAGCACGTCCTGCGAGAACAGGATCATCTGGCGATCGGGGTAGATGTTGTTGCCCTCTTTGGTGACGATGCCCAGGCGGTCACCGTCGCCATCAAAAGCCAGGCCCAACTCCGCGTCGGTCTCGCGCAGCGCACGCATCACGTCCTGCAGGTTCTCGGGTTTGCTCGGGTCGGGGTGGTGGTTGGGAAAGTTGCCGTCCACCTCGCTGAACAATTCGACCACCTCACAGCCCAGCGCGCGAAAGATCGCGGGCGCCGACGCACCGGCCACGCCGTTGCCGCAGTCCACCACGATCTTCATGGGGCGCGAGAGTTTGATGTCGCCGACGATGCGTGCCTGGTAGGCCGCCTGCACGTTGATCAGGCGCACACGCCCGCCCTCGGTGCGCGTGTGTGATTCGGCTTCCATGGTCTTGCGCAGCGCCTGGATGTCGTCGCCATAGATCGCGCGCCCGGCCAGCACCATCTTGAAACCGTTGTAGTCCTTGGGGTTGTGGCTGCCGGTGACCTGAATGCCGCTGGTGCACAGCGTGGCGGCGGCAAAGTACAGCATGGGCGTGGTGGCCAGGCCGATGTCGATCACGTCCACACCGGCGGCCACCAGCCCGCGAATGAGCGCCGCCGACAAAGCCGGACCGCTCAAACGACCATCGCGCCCCACCGCCACGCTCTTCTCACCCAGCTTCATGGCCTGCGTGCCAAAGGCCAGCCCCAGCGCCTCGGCCACGTCTTCGTTGAGGGCGGTGGGCGTCACGCCGCGGATGTCGTAGGCCTTGAAAATCGAGGGGGTGACTTGCATGGAGGTGTCCTGGGTTCGGGGAGGTTGGGCCATTGTAGGAGTGGCCTCTCAGGCCTCCAAAGGCACATGTCCGGAAACGGCCAGCCACGCCCATCCGAACGGCCTACCATGGCAGCCATGAACCGCCCAGACCGCATCGACGACGACGCCTGTTACCGCGCGCTGTGCTCACACGACGCGCGCTTCGACGGGCAGTTCTTCACCGCCGTCACTTCCACCGGCATCTACTGCCGCCCGGTCTGCCGCGTGCGCACACCCCGGCGCGAAAACTGCCGCTTCTTCGTGCACGCGGCGCAGGCGGAACACGCGGGGTTTCGTCCCTGTTTGCGCTGTCGCCCCGAGCTGGCACCGATGGACCGCCACTGGTCCACCGAAGACGCCTCCGCCATCCTGTTGCAGCAAGCCACGCTGTGGCTGGACGACCCCCAGCACTGGCTGGATGCCGACGGCAACATGGGCGAACGCCTGGCCGCGCGCCTGGGCGTGAGCGACCGCCACCTCCGCCGGGTGTTCGAAGACCGGCTCGGCGTTTCGCCGCTGCAATACCTGCTCACGCGCAAGCTGCTCACGGCCAAACAACTGCTCGCCGACACCAACCTGCCGATCACCCAGATCGCCGGGGCCAGCGGCTTTGCGAGCGTGCGGCGTTTCAACGCCGCCTTTTTCGACCACTACCGCTTGAACCCGACCCAACTGCGGCGCGAGACCAGCAGCCGCGACAGCAGCCGGGGCACCGCGGTGCGCCTGGGCTACCGGCCACCCTACGACGTGGCGGCCACGCTGGCTTTCTTTCGGCAACGCCTGATCGAGGGTGTGGCCTTCGTCGACAACAGGCTGCGCCTCGGGCAGACCTTGCGCATGGACATCGGCGAGCGCAGCCATCGCGGCTGGTTGTTGGCCGAGTTCAATGAGGCGCGTTGCCAACTCGTGCTGCGCGTGAGCGACGAACTGCGCGAGGTGCTGCCGCAAGTCATCCACCGCCTGCGGGCGGCCCTCGACCTGGACGCCGACCCGGGCGCGATCAACGCGGTGCTGAATGACGCATTTCCGGCGGGCGATGGGCTGCGTGTGCCGGGCGCGCTCGACGGCTTCGAGCTCGCGGTGCGCGCCGTGCTCGGCCAGCAGATCACGGTCGCCGCTGCCCGCACGCTGGCGCAGCGCCTGGTGAACCGGTTTGGCGAGCCCATCGACACGCCGTTTGCAGCGCTCACGCGGCTGTTTCCAGCACCCGCGGTGCTGGCGCAGGCCAGCGGCGACGCGCTGGGCGAACTGGGCATCGTCAAGCAACGCCAGGCCGCCATCGTGGCGTTGGCGCGGGGCGTGGCCGAACAGGGCCTCGTGCTCAACGGCAGCGCCAACGTGCCCGCCACCATCGTGGCGCTCAGGGCACTGCCCGGCATCGGTGACTGGACGGCGCAGTACATCGCCATGCGCGCGCTGCGCTGGCCCGACGCCTTTCCCGCCGGTGACGTGGCGCTGCACAAAGCCCTGGGCGTGCGGGACCTCAAACACCCAGCACGCGAGGCCGAGGCCCTGTCGCTGGCCTGGAAACCATGGCGCAGCTACGCCGTCATCCGGGCCTGGTCGGCCGGTCACGTCGCCCCCCACACAGGAGCATCCGCATGAAACACGATCCCCTCACCGTCTTCACCGCATGGCAAGGCCCACTGGGATCCATGACCCTGGCGGCCACACAGCGCGGCCTGAGCGGCGTCTGGTTCGACGGCCAGCGCCACGGACCGGACACCTCGGCCTGGCGCCACCATTCCGCGCACCCCGTGCTGCAAGCCACCATCCAGCAACTCGGTCAGTATTTCGCGGGCCAGCGCACGGTCTTCGACCTGCCGCTGGACCTGCAGGCCGGCACGGCATTCCAGCAACAGGTGTGGCAAGCGCTGCTGGGCATTGCGCCCGGCGCCACCACCAGCTATGGCAGCCTGAGTGCAGCGATCGGCAAGCCAGCAGCTGTGCGCGCACTGGGCTCAGCCGTGGGCCGCAACCCTGTCAGCATCGTCGTGCCCTGCCACCGCGTGCTGGGTGCCGACGGTTCGCTCACCGGGTATGCCGGCGGGCTGGAACGAAAGACCGCGCTGCTGTCGCTGGAACGCGCCGCGTTTTCACCAGCGCCGCACCATTGAGTCGGGCACAGCATCAATCACACCCCATTCGGCATCAATGCCACCGCTGCACGCTGCCGGTGCCCCTGCATACTTTCACGCCATGAACCCCGTCCTCGCCCTTGAATTTGTCCTGCTCGCCGCCCTCTGGGGCTCGTCTTTCCTCTTCACCCGCCTGGGCACATCTGAATTCGGCATCGTGCCCACCGCCGGCCTGCGGGTCATGCTGGCTGCTCTGTTTCTGTTGCCGGTGTTTCTGGTCAAAGGCGTCTGGGCCGACTTTCGCCAACGCGCCAAAGCCATCCTGTTCGTCGGCCTGCTCAACTCGGGCATCCCGTTCATGCTGTTCGCGTTCGCGGTGATGCACATCACCACCGGATTGACCTCCATCCTCAACGCCACCGTGCCGCTCACGGGTGCCTTGGTCGCGTGGCTCTGGCTGAAAGACCGGCCGGGTGGCTCGCGCATGCTGGGCCTGGCCATCGGTTTTGCCGGCGTCACGCTGCTGGTGGTCGGCAAGTCCGGGTTCAGCGCCACCGGTGTGGCGGGCGCGGGCTCCACCGGTACCACACTGCTGGCCATGGGCGCCTGCCTGCTCGCCACCCTGTGCTACGGCCTGGCCGCCAGCTTCACCAAGCGGTATCTCACCGGCGCCCACCCGCTGGCCACGGCCACGGGCAGCCAGATCGGCGCCGCACTCGGCCTGGCCGTGCCCATGCTGTGGTTCTGGCCCACCGAGCCCGTGAGCTTCACGGCCTGGGCCGCGGTCGCGGCGGTGGCGCTGTTGTGCACGTCGATCGCCTACATCCTGTTCTTCCACATCATCGAACAGGCCGGCCCCAGCAAGGCGCTCACCGTCACCTTCCTCGTGCCGGTGTTTGCACTGGCCTACGGCGCGCTGTTTTTGAGCGAAACCATCACACCGTGGATGGTGGGATGTGGCTTGGTGATCATCTGCGGGACCGCTTTGTCGACCGGACTCGTGCGACTGCGCTGGCTGGAGCGGGCCACTTGAGCCTTGGTCGGGACAGACGACAGACGAAAAAAATCACCGGGGTCTTGCGACCGCGGTGACTTGATTCTTGACTGGCGGAGTGGACGGGGCTCGAACCCGCGACCCCCGGCGTGACAGGCCGGTATTCTAACCAACTGAACTACCACTCCTGGTAGATGGCTTTCGTTCTTGCGAACCAAGTGCCAACCACTTGTGCCTGAGCTGCCTTGCAGCAAATTCTGGCGACCCTACGGGGATTCGAACCCCGGTACTCACCGTGAAAGGGTGATGTCCTAGGCCTCTAGACGATAGGGTCAAAACCTTGGACTAACCGAAACGCGACTCTCTTCATCGCGTTTTTGGAAGCCTCGAATTGTAGCATTGGAAGGTGATGTTCCTTCTTCAACTGCGCCTCGCGGCTCCTGATTTTTGGTGGAGGTAAGCGGGATCGAACCGCTGACCTCTTGCATGCCATGCAAGCGCTCTCCCAGCTGAGCTATACCCCCACAGGGTTTGCCGATCTGCTTCGCCGGTTTGATTCAGCGGTGCATTTCAGCAAGCCTCAAATTATAGGCGATTTTTTCAAGCCTTCTGCAAACGGTCCAAGACTGTTTGACGGTTCTGCAATTCGAGCACCGCATCGAGCGATGGCGTCTGGGCCGTGCCCATCACCAACACACGCACGGGCATGGCGATCTGCGGCATTTTCAGGCCGTGGGCCGTGAGCACTTCCTTGATGGCGGCCGAGATGCTGGCCTTGTCCCATGCAGCGTCGCCGAGCTTGCCGGCCAAGGCGGTCAGCGCCGGGCGCACCGCGTCGGTCACGTGTTGCGTGAGTTCGTCCGCGTTGGGCGTGATGTCGGTGTAGAAGGCCTTGGCCCACTGGGCCAGCACCACCGTGGTGTCGCAGCGGTCCTTGAACAGGCCGCAGATGCGCGGCAGGCGATCGTCCACCGCAATGCCCTGCCACTTCAACTGTTCGGCCACCAGCGGCGCCAGCGCATCGTCGGCCATGGCCTTGAGGTGTTGCGCGTTGACCCAACGCAGCTTTGCATCGTCGAACTGCGCCGCGCTGCGGCCGAGGTGGTCGAGGTTGAACCACTCGAGAAACTGCGCGCGGCTGAAGATCTCGTCGTCGCCGTGGCTCCAGCCCAAACGCGCGAGGTAGTTCACCATCGCGTCGGGCAGGTAGCCTTCGTCGCGGTAATGCGTGACGGGCTTGGCGCCGTTGCGCTTGCTCATCTTTTCACCCTGCTCGTTGAGCACGGTGGGCAGGTGGGCGTACACCGGCGGCTCCTTGCCCAGTGCGCGAAAGATGTTGATCTGGCGCGGCGTGTTGTTCACGTGGTCGTCGCCCCGGATCACGTGGGTGATCGTCATGTCGATGTCGTCGACCACCACGCAGAAGTTGTAGGTGGGCGTGCCGTCGGGACGCGCGATCACGAGGTCGTCGAGCTCGTCGTTGCTGATCTCGATGCGGCCCTTGACCTTGTCGTCCCACGCGACCACGCCGCCTTGCGGGTTCTTGAATCGCAACACGGGCTTCACGCCCTCGGGCACCGGCGGCAGCACCTTGCCGGGCTCGGGCCGCCAGGTCCCGTCGTAGCGCGGTTTTTCCTTGGCAGCCATCTGCGCTTCGCGCAGCGCGTCGAGTTCGGCCACGCTCATGTAGCAGGGGTACACCAGGCCGGCGCTCACCATGTCGGCGAGCACGGCCTTGTAGCGGTCCATGCGCTGCATTTGGTAGAACGGACCTTCGTCGTGGTCCAGGCCCAGCCACTTCATGCCTTCGATGATCACGTCCACCGCGGCCTGCGACGAACGCTCGAGATCCGTGTCTTCGATGCGCAGGATGAAGACGCCGCCGGTGGAGCGAGCGAACGCCCACGGATAGAGAGCGGAGCGGATGTTGCCTAGGTGGATGAAGCCGGTGGGCGAAGGCGCGAAGCGGGTGCGGACGGTGGTGGTCATGTCAGAGGGTGAGGAGTCCGCGGTCGAGGTCGGTCTGGATGTCGTCAAAGTGTTCAAGTCCCACGGCCACGCGGATCAGGCCTTGCACCACGCCAGCAGTCTGGCGTTGCGCTTCGGTGAGGCGGCCGTGGGAGGTGCTGGCGGGATGCGCCATCAAGGTCTTGGTGTCGCCCAGGTTGGTGGAGAGCGACATGACCTGCAGCGAGTCGAGCACG
The DNA here is from genome assembly GCA_046314475.1 of Hydrogenophaga sp. Taxonomy (GTDB): domain Bacteria; phylum Pseudomonadota; class Gammaproteobacteria; order Burkholderiales; family Burkholderiaceae_C; genus Hydrogenophaga. The sequence goes on along the minus strand of JBKBWW010000075.1, from coordinate 317 downwards.
TGGAACGCGCGTGCACGCGCCTGCTCGGCGTCAGACGCCTTCACCTCGAACGAGAGCACGGCACCGCCGCAGCCCGACTGCTGCGCCATGGCCAGCGCATGCTGCGGATGGCTGGTGAGACCGGGGTAATGCACACGCCCCACAGCAGGATGGTCTTGCAGCCATTGGGCCAGCTGAAGCGCGCGCGCCGATTGCGCCTGCATGCGGATGTCCAGCGTCTCCAGACCCTTGAGCACCACCCAGGCATTGAACGGCGCCAACGTCATGCCGCCGCTTTTGAGCACGGGCAGGAAGGTCTTGGTCACCAACTCCTGGCT
>JBKBWW010000074.1:0-18881 GCA_046314475.1 Hydrogenophaga sp. | reverse complement strand
GCCGCCCTGGGCCTGGATGTCGTACAGCATGTTCAATGCCGCTTCGTTGGCGCCGCCGTGGGCGGGGCCCCAGAGGCACGCCACACCGGCTGCAATGGCGGCAAACGGGTTGGTGCCGGACGAGCCGCACAGGCGCACGGTCGAGGTCGACGCGTTTTGCTCGTGGTCTGCGTGCAGGATGAAGATGCGGTCCAGCGCGCGTTCCAGCACGGGGTTGACCTTGTACTCTTCGCAGGGCGTACCGAACATCATGCGCAGGAAGTTGCCCGAGTAGCTCAGGTTGTTCTGCGGATACATGTAAGGCTGGCCCATGCCGTACTTGTACGACATGGCGACGAGCGTAGGCATCTTGGCGATCAGTCGGATTGCCGAGATATCGCGGTGCTCTGGGTTGTTGATGTCCGTGCTGTCGTGATAGAAGGCCGACAAAGCACCCACCAGGCCGGTCAACACCGCCATCGGGTGCGCGTCGCGGCGAAAGCCACGCAGGAAGAACTGCATCTGCTCGTTGACCATGGTGTGGTTGGTCACACGGCTGGTGAAGTCGGTCTTTTGCGCTTCGTTGGGCAGGTCACCGTACAGCAGCAGGTGGCAGGTTTCCATGAAGTCGCAGTTTTCAGCCAGCTGCTCAATCGGGTAGCCGCGGTACAGCAGTTCGCCCTTGTCGCCATCGATGTACGTGATGGCGGACTGGGTGGCTGCCGTCGACATGAAGCCCGGGTCATAGGTGAACATGCCCGTTTGCGCATACAGCTTGCGGATGTCGATGACTTCCGGGCCAATGCTGCCTTGGTAGACCGGCAGGTCCACGCTGGGGCTGCCGTTGCTGAAGGACAGGGTGGCTTTGTTGTCAGCTAGCTTCATTGTTACTTTCCTTAGGTTTGCCGATGATCATCCGGTCTTGAGGGGCTGGGGACTTGTGAGCGCAAACAAATGCGTTCTCAGGCCACCAGCACGGGGGTGCCGCCGCTTTGCCGCAGCATGCCGAGCACTTCATGCACCTCGGGTGCGTCCAGCGCGTCTTCGGGTTCCTTGCGCCGAAGCAGCAGGTCCAGAAGGTCGTTGTCTGCAAGGTCCATCAGGGCCGCGAGACCCTGGGCGTGGCGCTGGTTCAGCTCGGGCTCGAAACGGGCGAAGAACTGTTCGATGAACAGGTCGTTTTCCAGCAGGCCGCGCCGGCAGCGCCAGTGCAGCTTGCTCAGTTCGCGCTCGGTCAGCAGCGGTGAGGCTGCTGCCGGTGCGGTGGTGGCGGTGTCACCCATGACGTGGCTGTCTATCTATCTGTCTTGGCGTTGAGCAAGGTCAGACGGCGCGACGCACCATCAGTTCCTTGATCTTGCCAATGGCCTTGGTGGGGTTCAGGCCCTTGGGGCACACGTCCACGCAGTTCATGATGGTGTGGCAGCGGAACAGGCGGTACGGATCTTCGAGGTTATCGAGGCGCTGGGCGGTGGCGTCATCGCGGCTGTCGGCGATGAAGCGGTAGGCCTGCAGCAGACCGGCGGGGCCCACGAACTTGTCGGGGTTCCACCAGAAGCTGGGGCAGCTGGTGGAGCAGCTGGCGCACAGAATGCACTCGTACAGGCCGTTCAACTCGTCGCGCTCTTCAGGCGACTGCAGGCGTTCACGGTCCGGAGCCAGTTCTTCGTTGATGAGGTACGGCTTGATCGAGTTGTACTGCTTGAAGAACTGCGTCATGTCCACGATCAAATCGCGGATCACGGGCAGGCCGGGCAGGGGCTTGAGAACAATCGTGCCCTTGAGGGTGTTCATGTTCGTCAGGCAGGCCAAGCCGTTCTTGCCGTTGATGTTCATGGCGTCCGAGCCGCAAACACCTTCGCGGCACGAGCGGCGGAACGACAGCGTGGGGTCTTGTTCCTTGAGCTTGACCAGCGCGTCCAGCAGCATGCGTTCGTGGCCGTCGAGTTCGATCTCGATGGTCTGCATGTAAGGCTTGGCGTCCTTGTCCGGGTCGTAGCGGTAGATTTGGAATGTGCGTTTTTGCATGGTTCTTCTCTCGTGGGGCTACTGGTTAGAACGTACGGACCTTGGGAGGCACGCTGTCCACCGTCAGGGGCTTGAGGTTGACCGGCTTGTAGGCCAGGCGGTTGCCTTCGCTGTACCACAGGGTGTGCTTCATCCACTCCTGGTCGTTGCGGCCCAGCGGGAACTCGGCGTGGTCGGCAGGGTGCTCGTAGTCGTACACGGTGTGGGCGCCCCGGCATTCGCGGCGGGCGGCGGCCGAGACCATGGTGGCCTGCGCCACTTCGATCAGGTTGTCCACTTCCAGCGCTTCGATGCGGGCGGTGTTGAACACCTTGGACTTGTCCTTCAGGGTTACGTTGGCCACGCGGCTGCGGATCTCGGCGATCTTCTGCACGCCTTCATCCATGCTGACCTGGGTGCGGAACACGCCAGCGTGTTGCTGCATGGCGGCGCGAATGTCGCCCGCCAGGTCTTGCGCGTAGATGCCTTCGTTGGAGTTGTCGAGCTGGTTCAAGCGCTCCAGGGTGCGGTCGGCCGCATCCTTGGGCAGGGGCTTGTGCTCCTTGTTCTTGTTGTTGAACTCGACGATGTGGCGGCCAGCGGCCTTGCCAAACACCAGCAAATCCAGCAGCGAGTTGGTGCCCAGGCGGTTGGCGCCGTGCACCGACACGCAGGCGCATTCGCCCACGGCGTACAGGCCGTTGACCACTTCGTTGTTGATGCCGTTGGCCTGTGCAACCACTTGGCCGTTGATGTTGGTCGGCACGCCGCCCATCTGGTAGTGGATGGTGGGCACCACAGGAATCGGTTCCTTGGTGATGTCCACATTGGCGAAGTTGACGCCGATTTCGTACACCGATGGCAGGCGCTTGTGGATGGTGTCTGCACCCAGGTGGTCCAGCTTGAGCAGGATGTAGTCCTTGTTAGGACCGCAGCCGCGGCCTTCCTTGATTTCCTGGTCCATGCAGCGGGACACAAAGTCGCGCGGAGCCAAGTCCTTCATGGTGGGCGCATAGCGCTCCATGAAGCGCTCGCCATTGCTGTTGAGCAAGATGGCGCCTTCGCCGCGGCAGCCTTCCGTCAGCAGCACGCCAGCACCGGCCACGCCGGTGGGGTGGAACTGCCAGAACTCCATGTCCTGCAGCGCAATGCCGGCGCGTGCCGCCATGCCCAGGCCGTCACCGGTGTTGATGAACGCGTTGGTCGATGCGGCAAAGATGCGGCCTGCACCACCGGTGGCCAGCAGCACGGTCTTGGCTTCGAGGATGTACAGGTCGCCGGTTTCCATCTCCAGCGCGGTCACGCCCACCACGTCGCCGTCGGCGTCGCGGACCAGGTCCAGCGCCATCCATTCGACGAAGAAGTTGGTCTTGGCCTTCACGTTTTGTTGGTACAGCGTGTGCAGCATGGCGTGGCCGGTGCGGTCGGCTGCGGCGCAAGCGCGTTGCACGGGCTTTTCGCCATAGTTGGCGGTGTGGCCGCCGAAGGGACGCTGGTAGATGGTGCCGTCGGGGTTGCGGTCGAACGGCATGCCGAAGTGTTCCAGCTCGTACACGACCTTGGGAGCTTCGCGGCACATGAACTCGATGGCGTCCTGGTCGCCCAGCCAATCGGAGCCCTTGATGGTGTCGTAGAAGTGGTAGTGCCAATTGTCCTCGGACATGTTGCCCAGCGATGCGCTCACGCCGCCTTGTGCCGCCACGGTGTGTGAGCGGGTGGGGAACACTTTGGACAGCGAGGCCACGTTCAGGCCTGCTCGGGAGAGTTCAAGCGCGGCACGCATGCCGGAGCCGCCTGCGCCGACGATGACGACGTCAAACTTGCGGCGGGTGATGTTAGCGTTGGTGTAGCTCATTATTTTTTGCCTTCAGTCGCGGGATTCAGAGACGCCACAAAACCTGGATACCCCAGCCAGCACAGCCGACCAGCCAGACGATGCTGAACACCTGCAGTGCCAGACGCAGGCCCACGGGCTTGATGTAGTCCATCAGCACTTCGCGCAGGCCGATCCAGGCGTGCCAGGCCAGTGCAATGATCACGGAGAAGGTCAGCACCTTCATCCATTGGGCCGAGAAGATGCCGGCCCATTTGTCGTAGCCGATGGGGCCGGTGGAGAAGATCACCTGGGCCAGCAGGGCCAGGGTGAACAGGGCCATCAGGACTGCCGTGACGCGCTGGCTGAGCCAGTCGCGCAGGCCATAGTGGGCGCCGACGACGACGCGCTTGGAACCGTAATTGACGGACATGGGTACTTTCCTCTTGTGCGGCGGTGTTTGCTACGGGATGGCAGCGATCACCGCTTTTTTTATGATTTGGTTGTCGATCGATCAGTACAGACCGAACAGCTTGGCGCCCAGCACCAGGGTCAGCGCAATGCTGATGGCGAGCACAACAAAAGCCGAGGTCTTGCCGAATTCCTTGGTCACAGCGCTGTGGCTCACGTCCATCCACAGGTGGCGCAGGCCCGCAGTGAAGTGGTGCAGGTACGACCAGATCAAGGCCAGAGCCACCAGCTTGATGAACCAACCGGGCACAAAGCCAATACCGATGTTGAACACCGCCGCAAACTTGGCAAACGAGATTTCAGACGACACCGAGGTGTCGAACATCCAGATGATGAAAGGCAGCAGCAGGAACATGATCAGCCCGCTGGCGCGGTGCAGGATCGACACCCAGGCGGCGGGTGTCATGCGATAGGTGGTGAGGTCCTTGAAGGCATTGATGTTGCGGAATTCAGGCCGTTTTTTGGCGAGTTCAGTCATGTTTTGTGCTTTCGTGGATGTAACTGCTTTGTAATTTGAAGATGCAAAGAACGCAAAATTCTATTGCAACGCAACAAGGGCGGTGACCTTCGGGCATAAAGATCGACAGTTCCGCTCAGTTGCCCAGGCTTGCCAGGGTGGTGTCAGCTCAGTTCGTTACGGTAGTGGTGGGTGTCTGTGAGGTACAGCCCGCGCCGTAACTCCATGGGAACATCGTTGTAGGTGTAGGCCACACGCTCCACGCTCAGCAAGGGCGTAACGGGCGTGATGTGCAGCAAGCCTGCCTGCTCCTCGTCGGGCAGCACGGCGCGAATTTTTTCCTCGGCGCGGACCATGCGCACGCCGAAATCAATTTCAAACATGGCGTAGGTGGGGCCCTGGTAGTTTGCCAACTGCTCGGCCGTCAGCCCTTTGAAAGCTTGTCCGGGCAGCCAGATGTCTTCCAGGATGGTGGGCACGCCCCCAAACGACAGAATCCGTTTGGCCTGCATCACGGCATCCCCACTGCGCAGGGCCAGCGCGCGCGCCACGTCAGCGCTGGCGCGCACACGGCGGCAATCGATCACGCTGCGTTGGGCGGGGCCCTCTACCCGCGCGTCGCCGGTGTCGGGCAGCAGCTTTAAAAAACGGTACTGCACGTGCTGCTCGGCATGGGTGGCCACAAACGTGCCCTTGCCCTGGCGGCGCATCACCAGGTTTTCGGCGGCCAGCTCGTCGATGGCCTTGCGCACGGTGCCCTGGCTGACGCGAAAGCGCGCGGCCAGGTCCATCTCGCTCGGAATGGCCTCGCCGGGCTTCCACTCCCCCTGTTGCAGGCTTTGCAAGATGAGGCCCTTGATCTGCTGGTACAGCGGGCTGAACGCCGGTGTATTGGCGCCCGCAGCGCCCAAGGGCGTGGCAGAAGGGTCAGCGGCGAACGGAAGGGACGACATGGTGGTGGGCGGGTGCGTAAAGGGTTCGGCGGCGGCGTTGCGGCAGCATGTTTGCCACATGACAAGCGGACGGCGAACAGGTAACAATCATATCTTATATAAGACATAAGACAAATTGACCTGGACCCCCAATCGGCAGTACACTCCCTGGCTGTTTTGCGGGGCACGGGCTGCTGGTAACAGGCGCTGGTGCTTGCGTTGCATCACCCTCTGTTTTTTCACTTCCTGGAGTTTTTCACCATGAGCAAGAAGCCTGTTCGCGTGGCCGTCACCGGCGCCGCTGGCCAAATTGGTTACGCCCTGCTGTTCCGCATCGCCTCCGGCGAAATGCTGGGCAAAGACCAGCCCGTCATCCTGCAACTGCTCGAAGTGCCCGTGGAAGGCCCCCAGAAGGCGCTCAAGGGCGTGATGATGGAGCTGGACGACTGCGCATTCCCGCTGCTGGTCGGCATGGAAGCCCACAGCGATCCGATGACCGCCTTCAAGGACGCTGATTACGCGCTGCTGGTCGGTTCGCGCCCACGCGGTCCGGGCATGGAACGCGCCGAGCTGCTGGCCGTCAACGGCGCCATCTTCACGGCACAAGGCAAGGCTCTGAACGCCGTGGCTTCGCGCAACGTGAAGGTGCTGGTGGTGGGCAACCCCGCCAACACCAACGCCTACATCGCCATGAAGTCGGCCCCTGACCTGCCACGCAAGAACTTCACCGCCATGCTGCGCCTGGACCACAACCGCGCTGCCAGCCAGATCGCTGCCAAGACCGGCAAGGCCGTGGCCGACATCGAAAAACTCACCGTCTGGGGCAACCACTCGCCCACGATGTACGCCGACTACCGCTTCGCCACCATCAACGGCGAAAGCGTCGCCAAGATGATCAACGACCAGGAATGGAACGCCAACACCTTCCTGCCCACCGTGGGCAAGCGCGGCGCGGCCATCATCGAAGCGCGTGGCCTGTCGTCGGCTGCATCGGCCGCCAACGCCGCCATCGACCACATGCGTGACTGGGCCCTGGGCACCAACGGCAAGTGGGTCACCATGGGCATCCCATCGGACGGCCAGTACGGCATCCCCAAGGACACCATGTTCGGCTTCCCCGTCACCTGCGAAAACGGCGAGTACAAGCTGGTTGAGGGCCTGGAAATCGACGCCTTCTCGCAAGAGCGCATCGACAAGACCCTGGCCGAGCTGCAAGGCGAGCAAGACGGCGTCAAGCACCTGCTGTAAACCAAGTAGTGCACAGCATGCAGCCGACGCCTCAGGCATCGGGCCTTGATCAGGCCGCCCGGGTCCCCGCACAGGGGCAGGGCGCTGCGCCACCCCATTCATCATCGGTCCAACCACCGCATCCGCGCGATGTGCTGCTGGGCGCCCAGGGGCAGACCGGCTTTCTGCCAGTCTGCGACCATTACAGCGGCGTGGAAGCACGCATGCGCAAGAGCCTGCAGTTGCAGGCCGAAATGACGCAAGAGTTTGGCACCTGCGTTTTTGATGTCACGCTCGACTGTGAAGATGGCGCACCCGTGGGGCTCGAAAGAGACCACGCCCGGCTGGTGGCTCGTCTTGCACTGGACGCTGCACCGGACGCCCGCGTCGCCGCCCGGGTCCATGCGGTAGACCACCCAGCATTCGCCAACGATGTCGCCACGATTGCGGGTGAGGCAGGCCACAGGCTGTGCCATCTCATGGTGCCCAAGGTGGAGTCGGTAGACGATGTGCTGCGCATAGAGCGCGCACTGGAACGGGCCTCTGCCGCCCAATTGCCCCTCCATGTATTGATCGAATCCCCCGCGGCCGTGCACCGTGCGTTTGAGATTGCCGCGCACCCCTGCGTGCAGAGTTTGAGTTTTGGGCTCATGGACTTCGTGTCGGCCCACGGCGGTGCCATCCCTGCGCAGGGCATGACCTCGTCCGGGCAGTTTTCGCACCCGCTGGTGGTGCGTGCCAAGCTGGAGATTGCTGCGGCCTGCCATGCCCATGGCAAGGTGCCATCACACTGCGTGGTCACCGAGTTCAACGACACCGCCGCCATGCAAAACGCTGCCACCCAGGCAGCGCGTGAGCTGGGCTACACCCGCATGTGGAGCATCCATCCCGCGCAGATTCGCCCCATCCTGCAGGCATTTGCACCCCGGCAGGATGACATTGAAGTTGCTTCAAAAGTAATAGCTGCTGCCGCTCATTCTGATTGGGCTCCCATCAGTTTTGAAGGCACATTGCATGACCGCGCCAGCTACCGCTTTTACTGGCAGGTCCTGGAGCGCGCCCACAGCACGGGGCGCGCACTACCATTTGCCGTGCGCCATTGGTTCGGCGCATCGGCCTTCGTTTCGCAGTGAACCCCGTTCAGAATATTTCCACGCAGGACCTTTTCCCATGAAATCTTTCATTGCCTCCGCCTTGATGCTGTTGGCTCCAGCCCTCGTCCTGGCGCAAACGCCTGCACAACCTGCCGCCAAGGCAGAGACCAAGCCCGCTGCCAAAGCGGCAGCCAAGCCAGTGGCCAAGTCCGGCGACAAGGCGGCCGCAGCCAAAACCACCAAGAAAACCACCAAGAAGGCGGAAACCGACAGGGCCGATGCCACCAGCAGCCGCACCCAGCTCAAAAGCGCCACCGGTCAGGTGGCTGCGGGCATCATCGCGGCCGAGGCCGCCCTGTCGCCTGTGGAGCTGGAAATCGCCGAGCGCGTGCACGTGGGCCGCATTCCCTGCGAGCTGGGCGCTTTTGTGACCGTGACGGCCGACACCGTGAACCCCGGCCGCTTCCACATCGAAGGCAAGGGTTTCAAGTACTACATGGCGCCTGTGGCCACCACGACCAACACGATTCGCCTGGAAGACCAGAAGGGCGGCGCGGTCTGGCTGCAAATCGGTAATAAATCCATGCTGATGAACCAGAAGCTCGGTCAGCGGCTGGCGGACGAGTGCATGAGCCCGCAGCAACTGCTGGTGGCCGAAGCCATCAAGAAGAACCCGCCCGTGAGCGTGTTGGAACCCATCAAATAATCGATACATCGACGGGTTCTGAAACACCAGCCCTGACCCAGGAACAACGAACAAAAACCCCTGTGCTATCGGCCTGAGGCCTGCGCCCACGGTGCCACTGCACACCGCCCCACTTTAGAACGCAACCGGAGAAAAATGATGTTGAAAGCCTACCGTGACCATGTGGCAGAGCGTGCCGCTCTGGGCATCCCACCCCTGCCACTGACTGCCAAGCAAACCGGCGAGCTGATCGAGCTGCTCAAGAATCCGCCCGTGGGCGAAGAAGCCATGCTGGTGGACCTGATCACGCACCGCGTGCCTGCCGGTGTGGACGATGCCGCCAAGGTCAAGGCCAGCTACCTGGCTGCCGTGGCGCACGGCACCGAGGTGTGCACGCTGATGGGCCGCGAACGCGCCACGCAGCTCTTGGGCACCATGCTGGGCGGCTACAACCTCACTCCCCTGATCGACCTGCTGGACGACGCGGCCGTGGCCTCCGTCGCCGCCGAAGCGCTCAAGAAGACGCTCTTGATGTTCGACCAGTTCCATGACGTCAAGGAAAAGGCCGACAAAGGCAACACCTTCGCCAAGTCCGTGCTGCAAAGCTGGGCCGACGCCGAGTGGTTCACCAGCCGCCCCGAAGTACCGCAGAGCATCACTGTCAGCGTCTTCAAGGTGGCCGGCGAAATCAACACCGACGACCTCTCGCCCGCGCCCGACGCCTGGAGCCGCCCCGACATTCCGCTGCACGCCCTGGCCATGCACAAGAATGCCCGCCCCGGTATCACGCCCGAAGAAGACGGCAAGCGCGGCCCCGTGCGCTTCCTTGAAGACCTGCGCGCCAAGGGCAATCTGGTGGCCTACGTCGGCGACGTGGTCGGCACCGGCTCCAGCCGCAAGTCGGCCACCAACAGCGTGTTGTGGTTCACCGGCGAAGACATCCCCTTCGTGCCGAACAAGCGCTTTGGCGGCGTCTGCCTGGGTGGCAAGATCGCCCCGATTTTCTACAACACCATGGAAGACTCGGGCGCGCTGCCCATCGAGCTGGACGTGAGCCAGATGAACATGGGCGACGAGATTGAACTGCTGCCTTACGCTGGCAAGGCGCTCAAGGACGGCAACGTCATCGCCGAATTCGAAGTCAAGAGCGATGTGTTGTTTGATGAAGTGCGCGCCGGTGGCCGCATTCCCCTGATCATCGGCCGTGGCTTGACCACCAAGGCCCGCGAAGCCCTGGGCCTGCCCCCATCCACCCTGTTCCGCCTGCCCGCAGTGCCTGCTGCCACGGGCAAGGGCTTCACCCTGGCGCAGAAGATGGTCGGCCGCGCCTGCGGCCTGCCTGAAGGCCTGGGCGTTGTTCCTGGCACGTACTGCGAACCGCGCATGACCTCGGTGGGCTCGCAAGACACCACCGGCCCCATGACCCGCGATGAGCTGAAGGACCTGGCCTGCCTGGGCTTTAGCTCCGACCTGGTGATGCAGTCCTTCTGCCACACCGCGGCTTACCCCAAGCCCGTGGACGTGAAGATGCACCACGAGCTGCCCGACTTCATCAGCACGCGCGGCGGCATTTCGCTCAAGCCCGGCGACGGCATCATCCACAGCTGGCTCAACCGCATGCTGCTGCCCGACACCGTGGGCACCGGCGGCGACTCGCACACCCGCTTCCCCATCGGCATCAGCTTCCCGGCGGGATCCGGCCTGGTGGCGTTTGCTGCGGCCACGGGCGTGATGCCGCTGGATATGCCTGAATCGGTGCTGGTGCGCTTCAAGGGCAAGATGCAACCTGGCGTCACGCTGCGTGACCTGGTGCACGCGATTCCGCTGTACGCCATCAAGGCCGGCCACCTCACCGTGGCCAAGCAAGGCAAGGTCAACATCTTCTCAGGCCGCATCCTTGAAATCGAAGGTCTGCCAGACATGAAGGTCGAGCAGGCGTTTGAGCTGTCCGACGCATCGGCCGAGCGCTCTGCCGCCGGTTGCACGGTGCGCCTGAACAAGGAGCCCGTGATCGAGTACATCAACTCGAACATCGTGCTGCTGAAGAACATGATCGCCCAAGGCTACGCCGACCCACGCACCATCGGCCGCCGCATCAAGGCCATGGAAGCCTGGTTGGCCAACCCCCAGCTGCTGGCGCCCGATGAAGACGCCGAGTACGCGGCCGTCATCGAGATCGATCTGTCCGAGATCACCGAACCCATCGTCTGCTGCCCCAACGACCCCGATGACGCCAAGACGCTGTCGGACGTCGCGGGTGCCGCCATCGACGAAGTGTTCATCGGCTCGTGCATGACCAACATCGGCCACTTCCGCGCAGCCTCCAAACTGCTCGAAGGCAAGCGCGACATCCCCGTCAAGCTGTGGATGGCACCGCCCACCAAGATGGACGCGCACCAACTGACCGAAGAAGGCCACTACGGCGTGTTCGGCGCGGCCGGCGCCCGCATGGAAATGCCCGGCTGCTCGCTGTGCATGGGCAACCAGGCCCAGGTGAAGGAGGGCGCCACCGTGATGTCCACCAGCACCCGCAACTTCCCCAACCGCCTGGGCAAAAACACCAACGTCTACTTGGGCTCGGCCGAGCTGTCGGCGATCTGCTCCAAGTTGGGCCGCATTCCGTCCAAGGAAGAGTATCTGGCAGACATGGGCGTGCTCAACCAGAATGGCGACAAGGTGTACAAGTACCTGAACTTCGATCAGATCGCCGAGTTCAAGGAAGTAGCGGACGGCGTGACCGCCTGATGTTTCTTGTCCAGTGCTGAGGGGGTGACTCGATGGACTCTGCGCATGTAGCGACCTGAGTCCGGGTCAGCCCAGTCAGCCCATCGTGCTGGCAACCCCAAAGCCCCGCAGGCCTCCGCCTGCGGGGCTTTGTCATTTGGGATGGCGCGCAGAGGAGGTTGGGTGAGTGCTTGATGTCCCTTGGATGGGTGACGTGGGTCTGCCCAGGGACGCTCAGGCGCGGCTCAGGCGGCGCCAGTGTCTTTGCTGTCTTCGGGGGGCGGCGTGTCTGCGGCAGGCTGGGGTGCCAATTTGCTCGCCAGAAAATCGTCATACCCTTTCATGACCAGTGCATAAGTCTGGTTGATGCCTTGCTCGATCGGACTGTCTTCGCCCAGCACGTTCAGGCCGCTCAGAATGTCTTTGGCTTCGCCGAAGCCGCGCTCAAAACCACCCCGAATCAGTTCGACAAACTCCCGCGCCAGCGCGTCGGGGGCCTTGTCTTTGTTCTTGCCCTGTGCCGCAAAGGCGTCGAAGAAGGTTGTGGACAAGGAAAGAATGCGGCCAGCGGTGGCCTCGGGGCTGTTGTCGGGGGCCTCTGCGGTGGCAATGGCGTTGGGCCCGAATTCAGGGGCCAGAAATTCGTTGATGCGGTCAATGGCTGTGCGGTACAGCAAGGTCAGCGACGCATTGCCCGACTGGATGGAGACATCCATCGACGCTTGCAGGATTTGCGCGTTCTGCTGGCTGCGCAGGCTACCGGGCGAGGTGCTGCTGGCTGCGTTGGACGCTTGGGCTTCTTGCGCCTGTGAGGCACGACCCGTCGACGGGGATGTGGTGGCGGCGGGGGTTGCTGCTGCCGGTGGGACAGTGCGGGGGAATCCGATGGAAGGCGTGACCATGCTGATCTCCGGTAGGGGTGGCAGGCGGGCGTGTGTCCCTTGGTTTATCGACCAACACGGCGAAAGGTTGAATCAGACCTTCAAAAGCAGGTCTTTTCAAGCTTTAGAAACGCACTGAAATGCCGAGGGGCGCTCGCCGTGATGTATGTACCGCGGTCTGTGTTTTATTGATCCGGCGTCAATCAGTTTGAACCGTTCATGGAGCGCAGTCGAAGCGCCGCGCAAGGCTTCGACAAGCTCAGCCCGAACGGATAGTTCAAGTTCAAAGATGCCGACTTAATAGAACCCCACGGGGACCCGTCGATGGCCCCCATGGCGCCGATGGCTGTGGATGCCTTTGCCGAACGCAGCCTCACTGGCGATGGGCCGTTCGTGCCGCTGGTGCCATGTGTTCGCCGCAGGATGCGGGCAAGCACAGGGGAATGGTGTCAATTGCTATATAAAATATAGCTACTAGCGCTTATGGCATAAGCGATAGAGCCCTATTTTGCTTGAAATTTCTGCCGGCATTGCGCTGCGCCGTGTTTTCTATGGACAGCATCCCGTCAGAGGCCGGGGGGCCTTCATTTTTTGCGGTTGAAGGCCCGCATTAGTCCTGTGGTCTGAACCCAATGGTCAATGACGGGGGCACGCGCCCATCCGTATCGCGCGGCAGGGTTTCGGTTTTGTCCAGCGCGCGCAGCACCGCATCGTCCCAGGATTTGTTGCCGCTGGACTGCACCAGGCGCTTGCCCACGATGGTGCCGTCGGGTGACAGGCGCACCTCGACCTCAGCACGCGGGTTGCCTGAGATCGCGTCGGGGTAGACGATGTTGGGCTTGACCTTGGCCGCCACTTTTCCGCCGTAGCTGCCGGACGGACCTGCGCTGCGCGCGGCAGTGCCCGTGGCTGTTTCGCCACCGGTGCCTACGGCCATGCCTTGCATGCGGCGCAGGTTGTCCTCACGCTGCTTGGCCAGTTGTTTTTCTTCGGCTTCGGCCTTGCGCTTGGCGGCTTCGTCCGCCTTGCGTTTGTCTTCGGCCAGCTTCTTTTGCTTTTCCTGCTCGGCCTTTTTCTGTTCGGCCAGTTGCTTGTCGCGCTGGTCTTTTTTCTCTTGCTCCACGCGGTCGCGGCGCTCATCTTCCTTGCGCTCACGTTCGCGTTTTTCGCGCTCCTGCTGCTGCTCGCGGGTCTTCTTTTCCTGTTCCAGGCGCTTCTTCTCGCGCTCGATGGCAATGTCAGCCTCGCGTGTGTCCGGTGGTTCTACCGCGCGGGGGGGCGGAGGAGGCGGCGGCGTGGGGGTTCTGACCTCCGGTGTGGGTGGAGGAGGGGGCGGCGGAGGCGGTTCCACGGCGCGGGGCGCTGCCTATTGCGGCACGGCGGCCCACAGTTCGGCTTCTACCGCGGGTTGGTCGGAGCTGCTTTTCCAGTTCACGCCCCAGGTCAACGCGCCAATCAGCACCGCATGCACCAGCACCGCCAGCGTGATGGCGCGCAGGCGCGCCGGGGGGCGGGGCGGAGAGAACTGGTCGCGGTCGTCGTGGGCGTGCATGGAGTGTGAAGAAAGGCGAGGTGAGCGGAGGGGATCAGCCGCCTTGTTTGACAGACAGGCCGACGCGCTGCACACCGGCTTTTTGCAGTGCGTCCATGGCCTTCACCACGTTTTCATACTGCACGCCCTTGTCCGCGCTGATGACCACGGCGCTGTTGGCATCGCCCTGGCTTTTCTGCCAGCGGCTGGCGGCATCGCCGATCTCACGCTGGGTGACGGTGCGCGTGGCTTCGGGGGTCTTCAACTGGAGCGAGCCGTCCTTGTTGACGATGACCTGCGCCACGACCTTGGGCATGTTCTTGCCTTTGCCCACGCTGGGCACGTCGATCACGCCGGGTGTGAGCATGGGCGCGGTCACCATGAAGATGATGAGCAGCACCAGCATCACGTCGATGAACGGGACCATGTTGATCTCGTTGATGGTGCGGCGGCCTCGGCCGCGGGATGCCATGGCGGGCATGTGGTGCCTCCGTGCTCAGTGGCCGGAGGCCGACTGGCCTGCGGGTGCGGGCTGGGCGCCCAGGTTGCGCTGCAGGATGTTGGAGAACTCTTCGATGAAGGTCTCCTGGTGCGTGGCCACGCGGTCGATGTCGCGCGCAAAGCGGTTGTAGGCGATCACGGCTGGAATGGCGGCAAACAGGCCGAGGGCAGTGGCCACCAGCGCTTCGGCAATGCCGGGGGCCACGGTGGCCAGGGTGACCTGCTCCATGCCTGCAAAGCCCGTGAACGCATGCATGATGCCCCACACGGTGCCGAACAGGCCCACGTACGGCGACACCGAACCGACGGACGCCAGGAACGACAGGCTGGATTCCACAACATCCATCTCGCGCTGAAAGCTCGCACGCATGGCGCGGCGTGCGCCGTCGAGCAAAGTGCCGGGGTCCACAATCCGGCGCTCGCGCAGTTTTTGGTACTCACGCATGCCGCTGGCAAAAATGCGTTCCATGGGGCCGGCCTGCTTGGCGTTTTGCGCGGCACTGGCAAACAGGTCATTGAGGCTGGTGCCCGACCAAAAATCGCGCTCGAAGTCGTCGTTCAAGGTCTTCACGCGCTTCAAGGCAAACAGCTTGCGGAAGATGGCGGCCCAGCTGGCGACGGAGACGCCCAGCAACAGCAGCATCACGAGTTGCACCACCCAGCTGGCGTGCAGCACCAGGGTGATGATGGACATGTCTTGGGAGTTCATGGTGAGAGTTGTTCCAGCAGGGTGTTCGGAATTCTTGCGGGTCGCATCGTGGTGGCGTCCACCCATCCGATGCGGATGGTGCCTTCGCTCAGCAACAACGGGGCTTGTTCAGTCATCTGCTCTGGTTTCAGGAGCGCGCGCTGCACTATTGTCAACGATGCGCGGCCCGTGGCCTCCAGAGCGGCGGTAACAATCAGTTCATCGTCCAGCCGTGCGGGGCGGTGGTATTTCAACTGGGCTCCGGTTACGACAAACATGCCCCCGGTTTGTTCCCGCAATCGCTGCTGACCCACTCCCAGCGACCGCAGCCACTCGGTGCGCGCGCGTTCAAAGAACTTGAGGTAGTTGGCATAGAACACGATGCCACCGGCATCGGTGTCCTCCCAATAAACGCGGATGGGGAACTCGAATGCCATCGCGCGTTACCCCAGCACGCTGCGCAGCCGCGCCACCGACTCCTGCAGCTGCGCCATCGAGTTGGCGGTGGAAAAGCGCACAAAGCGCTCCGGCTCGGCTGTACCAAAGTCACGCCCCGGTGTGATGGCGATGTGCGCGCGGCGCATCAGCTCAAACGCAAAGTCCCAGCTGCCGTTCACGCCCAGGCGCTCGGCAGCCTGCGTGCAGTCGGCCCAGGCGTAAAACGCGCCATCGGGCATCACCGGCACATTCAGGCCCAGGGACTGCAGTGCGGGGATGAAGAAGTCGCGCCGGGCCTTGAACTCGGCACGGCGGCGTTCGTATTCGGCAATGCTCTCGGGCTCAAAGCAGGCCAGCGCAGCATGTTGCGACACGGTGCTGGCGCAGATGAAGAGGTTCTGCGCCAGGCGTTCGACCACCGGCACCATGGCCTCGGGCACCACCATCCAGCCAAGGCGCCAGCCGGTCATGTTGAAGTATTTGCTGAAGCTGTTGATGCTGATGATGTTGTCGTCGATGGCCAGCGCCGTGTGGCCAAACTCCTCCTCGTACGACAGGCCCAGGTAGATCTCGTCGATCATCGTGATGCCATCGTGCGCGCGCACCACGTCGTGGATGCGGCGCAGCTCATCGGGCGCAATCGATGCCCCCGTGGGGTTCGATGGCGAGGCCAGCAACACGCCCCGCGTCTTCTTGCCCCATGCCGCGCTCACCTTGTCGGCGCTCAGCTGGTAGCGCTCGGCCGCCGTGGTGGGCAACAGCACGGCCTTGCCTTCTGCGGCGCTCACGAAGTGGCGGTTGCAGGGGTAGCTGGGGTCGGGCATCAGGATCTCATCACCCGATTCGATCAGCGCCAGGCACGCCAGCTGCAGCGCGGCCGATGCTCCGGCCGTGATCACAATGCGGCGAGCGGGCACGTTCACGCCAAAGCGGCTTTGGTACCAGCCGCTGATGCGTTCGCGCAGCGGCTCCAGGCCCAGGGCGTTGGTGTATTGCGTGGCACCGTCGCGCACGGCCCGCGTGGCGGCCTCCTGCACCAGCGGCGGCGCGGTGAAGTCGGGCTCGCCGATGTTCAGAAAAATCATCGGCTCGCGCGTACCGGCCACCTCGCGGGCCAGGGCCTGCGCGGCCTTGGCCACTTCCATGACATAGAACGGTTCGATGCGCTCGGCGCGCGTGGAAAACTTCATGGGAAGGTGTCCTGCCCGGTGCGGGTCGGGCGTTGGTTCACAACCAAAAGGGAGAAGAAGGCTCCAGGCGTGGCAGTGGGTTGCACGCGCGGGGCCGTTCGGCGGTGCGCTCAGGCTTCGTCGGCAGGCGCTGGGGCCGATGGCGACGCACCCGAGGCCTTGTCGGCAGCTACTTCCACCGCGCGCAGTTTGGGCGCCAGGCCGTTGAGCACGGCGTTCACATACTTGTGGCCGTCGGTGCCGCCAAATTCCTTGGCGAGTTCAATGCACTCATTGAGCACCACGCGCCACGGCACATCCAGGCAGTGCTGAAACTCATACACGCCGATCCACATCACGGCATGCTCGATGGGCGAGATCTCAGCCATCTTGCGGTCCAGCAGCGGCGTGATCAGCGCGTCCAGGTCGGCGGCGGTTTTGATGCAGCCGTGCAACAGCGCGTCGTAATGCACCGAGTCGGCCTTGTGAAAGCCCGCCAGGTCGCGTGTGAACGCGTCTATCGCTTCAGGCGCATTGCCACCCACCAGGTGCTGGTACAGCGCCTGCAGCGCAAATTCGCGTGCGCGGCTGCGGTTGGACTTGGACGCCGCCTTGCGCACGCCCGTGCTCTTGAGCCCGGTGCGGACCTGCTTTGGGGGCCGTGCCGACGACGGCGTGGGGGTGTTTTCGCTCATGACAGTTCGTCCAGCAGGTTGGCCATTTCCACCGCAACGCGGGCAGCATCGGTGCCCTTGTCGGTCTGGCGGGCGATGGCCTGCTCGACGTTTTCGGTGGTGATGATGGCGTTGGCAATAGGGATCTGGTAGTCCAGCGCCAGGCGCGTGACGCCCGCGCCGGATTCGTTGGCTACCAGTTCGAAGTGGTAGGTCTCGCCACGGATGATGCAGCCCAGCGCAATCAGCGCGTCGAACTCATCGCTTTCGGCCATGGCCTGCAAGGCCACGGGTACTTCCAGCGCGCCGGGCACCAGCACATGCTTGATGTGCTTTTCCTGCACGCCCAGCGCCAGTAGCTCGGCGCGGCAGGCGGCGGCCAAGGTGTTGGTGATGCTCTCGTTGAAGCGGGCCTGCACGATGCCGATGTGCAGTTTCTTGCCGTCCAGCTTGTCCGCTGTTCCTTTTTCTGCGCCAAACATGTTCTTTATTCCTTGGGGATGAAACCGGTGATTTCGAGGCCGTAGCCGGTCATGCTGGGCATGCGGCGCGGCTGGCCCATGAGGGCCATCTTGTGCACGCCACATTCGCGCAGGATCTGTGCGCCCACGCCATACGTGCGCAGGTCCATGCGGCCGCGCTCGGGCGCCTGGGCGGAGCGGGCCGTGCCTTCAAACTGCGCCAGCAGCTGGCCCGCGCTTTCGCCGCAGTTGAGCAACACCGCCACACCCTTGCCTTGTGCATTCAGGTACTGCAGACTGGTGTCCAGGCCCCACGAGTGCATGGAGCGGTTGATCTCCAGAGCGTCGAACACCGACAGCGGCTCGTGCACGCGCACGGGCACCACGTCGTCGGCGCTCCACTGGCCTTTGACCAGCGCCAGGTGCACCGCCTGGCTGGGCTTGTCGCGAAACGCGTGGGCGGTGAACTCGCCATACGCCGTCTGCAGCGTGCGTTGGCCGACTTTTTCGACCAGCGATTCATTGCGGCTGCGGTGCTCGATCAGGTCGGCGATGGTGCCGATCTTCAGGCCGTGTTCGGCGGCAAACAGCTGCAGATCGGGCAGGCGGGCCATGGTGCCGTCGTCCTTCATGATCTCGCAGATCACCGACGCAGGGCTGCAGCCAGCCATGGCGGCCAGGTCGCAACCGGCTTCGGTATGGCCTGCGCGCATCAGCACGCCACCGTCCACCGCCTGCAGCGGGAAGATGTGGCCGGGCTGCACCAGGTCGGTGGGCTGGCTGCCACGGGCCACGGCCACCTGCACGGTGCGGGCGCGGTCGGCGGCCGAGATGCCGGTGGTCACACCCTCGGCGGCCTCGATGGAGACGGTGAAGGCCGTGCTGTACACCGTGCCGTTGCGCGCGGCCATGGGGGGGAGCTTCAAGAACTCGCAGCGCTCGCGGCTCAAGGTCAGGCAGATCAGGCCCCGGCCGAAGCGGGCCATGAAGTTGATGGCCTCGGGCGTCACGTGGTCGGCGGCCAGCACGAGGTCGCCTTCGTTTTCGCGGTCTTCTTCATCCACCAGGATGACGATGCGCCCGGCGCGCATCTCGGCCACGATGTCCTCGACGGGGGAGATCGGCACGGGGGTGAGGGGGGAGGTCATG
>JBKBWW010000073.1:0-18898 GCA_046314475.1 Hydrogenophaga sp. | reverse complement strand
ACACATTCTCCCGGCAAAGGACAATACCCCCATGCTCTTGTTGGCCCCCATGGAAGGTTTGCTCGACGCCACCCTGCGCGACGTACTCACGCGCACCGGTGGCATCGACCGCTGCGTGAGCGAATTCATCCGCGTCACCGACATGCTCCTGCCCGAGCGCGTGTTCGTGCGCGTGGTGCCCGAGCTGCTCAACGGCGGCCGCACCCGCGCGGGCGTGCCGGTGCGCGCGCAACTGCTCGGCTCCGACCCGGGCTGCCTGGCCGAGAACGCCGAGCGACTCGCTGGCCTGGGACCGCACGGCATCGACCTCAACTTCGGCTGCCCCGCCAAAACCGTGAACCAGAGCCGCGGCGGCGCCGTGCTGCTCGACGAGCCCGAACTCATCGGCCGCATCGTGGCAGCCGTGCGCCGCGCCGTGCCGGCCCATGTTCCCGTGTCGGCCAAGATGCGCCTGGGCTTCAACGACGATCTGCGCGCCGAAGAGTGCGCCCACGCCATTGCCGAGGCCGGTGCCGACGAACTCGTGATCCACGCGCGCACCAAGGCCCACGGGTATCGACCCCCGGCGTATTGGGACCGTCTGGCCGAGGTGCGCGAATCGCTGCCGCCCCACCTGCGCCTGCCCGTGATCGCCAACGGCGAGATATGGACCGTGGCCGATGCGGTGCGCTGCCGCGAAGTCACCGGCTGCGAACACCTCATGATCGGGCGCGGCATGGTCACCGATCCCGGCCTGGCCCTGGCCATCAAGGGGCAGGGCGGCGTGGCGTGGGATGTGTTGCCGCCGCTGCTGCAGATCTTCTGGCAGCAGGTGAGCGCGCGCGTGGAGCGCCGCCACCGCGCCGGTCGTTTGAAGCAATGGCTCAACTACCTGCGCAGGCGTTACCCCGAGGCGCAGCAGGCGTACGACGACTTGCGCTTGTTGAACGATCCACCGCACATCGAGGCCTGGCTGCAGCGGGCGCAAGGCCCGTCCCTGCCTACCACAGAGCCGATCCAGGCGCTGCCAGCAGAAATGGCGCAGCCGTGTTAACTTCCGCCCCCCGGACCTGCAACACGACCCCTGTATGACCTCTCTGAATCACCGGCTGGACGCTCTCACTGGCGAGCGCCTGCGCGGCATGCGCCGCGGCCTTGAAAAAGAGAGCCTGCGCTCGCAGCCAGACGGCAAGCTGGCGCTCACGCCGCATCCCGCAGCCCTCGGCAGCGCGCTGACGCACCCGCACATCACCACCGACTACAGCGAGTCGCAGCTCGAACTCATCACCGGCGTGCACGACTCGGTGGAGTCGTGTCTCGCCGAACTCACCGAAGTGCACCAGTACACCGTGCGCAGCTTGCGCGCGGTGGGCGACGAAATGATGTGGGCCTCCAGCATGCCCTGCGGCCTGCCCACCGACGAGACCATTCCGCTGGGCCGCTACGGCTCGTCCAACGTGGGTCGCGCCAAGAGCGTCTACCGCATGGGCCTGGGCCACCGCTACGGCCGGCGCATGCAGACCATCTCGGGCATCCACTACAACTGGTCGCTGCCCGGTGTGAGCAGCGACGAGTACTTCGCCACTATCCGCAATTTCCGCCGCCACGCCTTTTTGCTGCTCACCTTGTTCGGTGCGTCGCCGGCGGTGTGTTCATCGTTCGTCGAAGGCCGCGAGCACGAACTGCAGAAGCTCAGCGATCGCACGCTGTACATGCCGCACGGCACCTCGCTGCGGATGGGCCGCCTGGGCTACCAGAGCGAGGCCCAGGCCACGCTGGCCGTGAGCTACAACGGTCTGGAAGGCTACGCGGCCTCGCTGCACGACGCGCTCACGCGACCCTGGCCAGCCTATGAAGCGGTGGGTATCCGCAACCCCGGTGGCGACTACAACCAGCTTGCCACCACGCTGCTGCAGATCGAGAACGAGTTCTACGGCACCATCCGCCCCAAGCGTGTGATCTACCCCGGCGAGCGCCCGCTGCACGCGCTGCGCGAACGGGGTGTGGAGTACATCGAGGTGCGCTTGATGGACCTCAACCCGTTCGAGCCCATCGGCATTGGCGCGAGCACGCTGCGTTTCCTTGACGTGTTTCTGCTGCACTGCATGCTGTCCGACAGCCCACCCGACACGCCGGCCGAGATCCGCGAACTCGCGCACAACCAGCACCTCACCGCCGCACGCGGTCGCGAGCCAGGCCTGAACCTCATGCGCGAAGGTCAGGCCGTGCCGCTCATGCAGTGGGCCGACGAGATCCTCGCCGAGCTCGTGCCGATTGCCGAGGCGCTCGACCTGGCGCACGGCGGCATCGACCACGCCAACGCCGTGGCATTGGCCATTGCCCACCTGCAGTCGCCCGAGCTGCTGCCGTCGGCCCGGGTGCTGCAGGCCATGCACGCGCACCACGACGACTCGTTTGTCGGCTTTGCGCGTGCCCAGTCGCGCGTCACGCACCAGCACCTGCTCTCGCTCGAATGGAGCACCAAACAGCAGGCCCGCTTCGAGGCCATGGCGGCCAAGTCGGTCGAAGACCAGCGTGCCATCGAGGCGGCCGACACCATGCCGTTCGAGATCTACCGGCAGGAATACACCTCGCCCACGCGCCTGGGCCGGCCGCAGGCACAAGCCAACCCGGTCACGGCTTGAAGCACGGGCAGCCGCCCGCTGCTGCTTTACAAATCCAAACCCGCACGCCCGGGTCGTGAATGCGCATTCGGCGCGGGTCGCGTCTATCCTGCACGTTTTCCAATGGAGACGCCGCCATGACACGACTCACCGCCGCCGACTTTGATCAGGAACTGCTGATCCTCTTTGATGCCTACGTGCACGGTGACCTGGACCGCCGGGGTTTCCTGGACCGGGCCAGCAAGTTTGCGGTGGGCGGCATGACGGCGGTGGGCCTGCTGGCCGCGCTCAGCCCCGACTTTGCCGCCGCGCAGATGATCCCCAAGGACGACGCGCGTCTGAAGACCGAGTTGGTGGACGTGCCTTCACCATCGGGCTACGGCACCATCAAGGCCTACGTGGCCAAGCCGGCCAACGCCACCGGCAAACTGCCCAGCGTGCTCGTGATCCATGAGAACCGCGGCCTGAACCCGCACATCGAGGACATCACGCGCCGCATCGCACTCGACGGTTACCTGGCGCTGGCACCCGACGCACTCAGCCCGCTGGGCGGCTACCCCGGGGACGAAGACAAGGCGCGCACGCTGTTCGCCACGCTCGACCAGACCAAGACCCGCCAGGACATGCTCGCGGCCGCCGCCACGCTCAAGGCCCGCGCTGACAGCAACGGCCGTGTGGGCGTGGTGGGGTTTTGTTACGGCGGTGGTATCGCCCACATGCTTGCCACGCAGTTGCCCGATCTGGCTGCGGCCGTGCCCTTCTATGGCAACCACCCGCCGGTGGAAGACGCGGCCAAGGTGAAGGCACCGCTGTTGATCCATTTCGCCGCGGTCGACGAACGCATCAACGCCGCCTGGCCTGCCTATGAAACGGCCCTGAAAGCCGCCGGTGTGCGTTACACCGCCCACCAGTACCCGGGCACGCAGCACGGCTTCAACAACGACACCACGCCGCGTTTCGATGCGGCCGCCGCGAAGTTGTCGTGGGACCGCACCATGGCGTTTTTCAAGGAACGTCTGACGGCCTGAAGGCCCGCCGGTGGCAGGCCTTCAGGCCTCGCCGCCGAAGCGTTTGATCAGGTTGTCGATGTACTTTTCGACCAGCTTCTCGAACTCGCCTTCGACCACCGGCGCCACCACCATCTTCATCAGGCCGGGCAGCGGCACCTCGATCTCGCCCTGAATCGCCAGGGTCACGTTGGTGGACTTCTTGTTGTCCACGATCTTCCAGTTGCCGCCCACCAGCGCGTTGCCGATGCCCTTGACCGGCGTCCACTTCACCGTGCCCTTGGCCTTGTCGCTGGTGTACTTGCTGGCGTAGATGGTCTGGATGTTGACCTGCGCGGTGCCCACCTTCTCCATCTCCCACTGGTACACGCCGCCGCCCAGGTCGGTGAGTT
The DNA here is from genome assembly GCA_046314475.1 of Hydrogenophaga sp. Lineage (GTDB taxonomy): Bacteria > Pseudomonadota > Gammaproteobacteria > Burkholderiales > Burkholderiaceae_C > Hydrogenophaga. The sequence goes on along the minus strand of JBKBWW010000073.1, from coordinate 14,896 downwards.
TCTCGACCTTGGGGAAATGGGCGACCGATGCGGGCACGTCGGAGAGCACTTCGAACACCTCGGCCGCCTTGGCCTTGACGTCGAATTCGTAGCCCAGATCGATTTTGACGGTGATGGCCATGGGTCTCCTCAGGGGATGTTGTGGTGGAAATTCATTGTAGGGACGCGCCCGCCCGGCGGCCCCCGGGAGTTACACCAAGGCACAATCCCCGCTCCCCACCTCTCTTCGAGACCGTTTTCCCATGAGCATCCAGTGGTTCCCCGGGCACATGCACCTCACGCGCAAGGCCATCACCGAGCGTGCGAAGGAGATCGACGTCGTGATCGAGATGCTCGACGCGCGCCTGCCTGGGTCCAGTGCCAACCCGCTGCTGGCGGAGCTCACGGCCGGTCGGCCCACGCTCAAGGTGGTCAACAAGCAGGACATGGCCGACCCCGAGCGCACCGCGCTCTGGCTCGCGCACTACAACGCCCAGCCCAACACGCGCGCCATCGCGCTGGACGCCAGCATCACCGCGCCGGCGCGCGCCATCATCGCGTCGTGCTTCGAACTCGCGCCGCTGCGCGGCGGCATGGTCAAACCCATGCGGGTGCTGATCTGCGGCATCCCCAACGTGGGCAAGAGCACGCTGATCAACACCCTGCTGGGCAAACGCTCGGCCAAGACGGGTGACGAGGCCGGCATCACCCGCACCGAACAACGCCTGGTGTTGGCCGATGACTTCTACTTGTTTGACACCCCCGGCATGCTGTGGCCGCGCATTGTGGTGCCCGAGAGCGGCTACAACCTCGCAGCCAGTGGCGCCGTGGGCCGCAACGCGTACGACGACCAGGAAGTGGCGCTGGAGCTGCTCTCCAAACTCAAGGTCAGCTACGGTGCGCAGCTCGAAGCGCGCTACAAGCTCGGCCTGCCGCTGGACACCGTGGCCAGTCTGCCCGACGAAGAGCTCATGGCGGCCATTGCACGCAAGCGCGGCGCCATCGGCACGGGCGGCAGCATCCACTGGCAGAAGGTCGCCGAACTGCTGATCGCCGACTTCCGCAGCGGCGTGCTCGGTCGCATCACGCTGGAGACGCCCGAGCAGTTCTTGCAATGGCTCGCGGCGGGCCAGCTGGCCGATGCCGAGCGCCAGAACAAGAAGAAGGAGCGCGCCAACAAGCCCAAGGTGCGCAAGCCCGACCGGCGTTGAGATGTTGGTGGGCTTGATCCGCGTCAAGTCGAACCCGGCGCTGGCGCGCCACCATGGCACTCCCCTGTTCGATGGAGTCCGCTATGTCACCCCCTCGCCGCATTCTGCTGATTGAAGGCCACCCCGACCCGAGCGCCGAGCGCCTCAACCGCGCGCTGGTCGACGCGTATGCCGATGGGGCTTCAGCCGCTGGGCATGAGGTGCGCCGCATCGTCGTGGGCGCCATCGACTTTCCCCTGCTGAGAACCGCCGAAGCGTGGAACCACGGCGCCTTGCCGCCCACGCTGCAGCCCGCGCAGGACGGCATGGCCTGGGCCGAACACGTGGTGATCTTTTTCCCGCTCTGGCTGGGCGACATGCCCGCATTGCTCAAGGCCTTTCTGGAGCAGGTGGCGCGCCCCGGTTTTGCGGTGGGGCCCGAAGGCCCCAAGCCGTTTGGGCACAAGCCGCTGAGCGGGCGCTCGGCACGGGTGGTGGTCACCATGGGCATGCCGGCGCTGGCCTACCGCTGGTACTTCCGGGCACATAGCGTCAAATCGCTGGAGCGCAACATCCTGGGCTTTGTGGGTTTTGGGCCCATCCACGAAACGCTGATCGGCTCGGTGGAGGGTCTGGGGTCCGAGGGTGTGAGCCGCTGGCTCAAGAAGATGCACAAGCTGGGCGAACAGGCCGCCTGAACATCTCGGGTGGTGGCTTCGTCAGGGCAGCAGAGTGACCCGCAAGGCGCGGCCGTCGGCCAGCCAGGCACAGGCGCCGCCGGGCATGGGTGCGAGTCGCTCCACCGTCCCTGGCAGCGGTTTGAGATCGGCCAGCTCGTGCCACTGGCCTGGGGCCTCCCAGCGCAGGGCATGCAATGCCTGGCGCGTCATGTCGGGCACGATGATGGTGGGGCGCAAGCCAGGCTGCTGCACGATCACCGCCAGTTGCTGCTCCAGCGCACCCATGCGGTGGTTGGACACGTCGAGCGCGCGGGCGAACGGCACAAGCGACGGTGGCTGCAGGTGGTGCAGCGTGAGCACACCGCCGATGTGGGGCGTGGTCACGCTGGCCACGTCCAGTTGGCCGTCACCGTCAAAGTCGGCAAATCCCACCGGGTTGAGCCAGCGAAAGGTCGAGCCGGCGTGGGGTCCCCGGGCGCGCTCCACCAGGGTGGGCCGCCCATTGCGCTGCGCCAGACCCAGCACCACCAGCGCGGCGCCCCGCAGTGCATCGGCTTCGACCAGCACGATCTCGTCCCGGCCATCGTTGTCGAGATCCACCAGCCGGGGCACACGGTCCTCGAAAACGCGGTGAACCGGCAGCGACAGGCTCACCAGCTCCACCGGGCCGCCTGTGGGCCGGGTCAGCACATGCACACTGCCTGCATGCACCGGTGAGCCAAGGGCGCCGTGCGGATAGCGGCGAGTGGGCGATCCCAGCCAGACCCATGCGATGTCTTTCGAGCCCGCCACCGCCTGGCTGTCGGGCAGGCGGATGGACGCCTCAAACGGTGCGGGTGGTGGGGTCGCGAAAGGCGCGCAGGTGGCGTCTGCGGGCTCCACCGACAAGCCCATGGCCAGAGCCCAGGTCGGGAACCAGCCGAGCGCCAGCCCGAGCCATGCGCGCGTCGGCAGGCGCCCGGTCACTTCACCGTGATGGTGATGCGCTCGCTGATCACCACCGGGTGGTGCGGGATGTGGTTCTGGTCGGCCACGATGAGTTGCAGCGTGTGGGTGCCCGGCTTGAGCTCCACGCTGGTCTCGGTCTGGCCCAGGCCGAAGTGGCGGTACTGGTCGTTCGCGGGCAGCGGCGCGTTGGCATCCACCGTCGCCACGTCGACCAGCAGGTGGTGGTGGCCGGTACCGGCCTTTTCGACACCGGCCGGCGCCACGCCCATGCCGCTGAGACCGAACACCACCTTCACCGGGCTGGTGACGGCGGCGCCGTTGCGCAGGTTGGCGAAATAGACCTTGGCCTCAGGCGCTGCGGCCACCTTCTTGTAGCCCGAGCTCAGCGTGGGTGTGCTGGCCGTGATGGCCACAGGAGCGGTGGGGGCTGCGGTGGCCATCATGCCGCCGTGGTGCATCGCGTGCATGGCGGCGTGGTCGTGGCGGGCGCAGCCGGTCAGTGCGAGCACGGCGGCGGCCACCAGGCCGAGTTGCGCAAGGCGCAGGGAAGTGTTCATGGGGTCTCCCGAAGAGGTTGTTGTGCCACTCAGGATAAGCCCCGGGGGGCTTGGGCCGGGGCAGTCGCCCTGTGCAGGCCGGGGTCATTGCGACCCCGGCGCGCCCCTTTGATCAGGGCGCGACCTTCACGCCCTTCCAGAAGGCCACGCGCCCCCGGATCTCGTCGGCTTCGGGTTTCGGGTCCGGGTAGTACCAGGCCGCGTCGGTGTTGAGTTCACCGTTGACCAGCAGCGAGTAGTAACTCGCCTGGCCCTTCCAGGGGCAGCTGGTGCGGTGGTTGCTGAAGGTCACGTGATCGCGGTTGAGCGAACTCTCGGGAAAGTAGTGGTTGCCTTCCAGCACCACCGTGTCGTCGCTCTCGGCGATCACGGCGCCGTTCCAGGTGGCCTTCATGCCAAGGTCACTTGTTCTTTTCCTTGCCGCGCGGCGCCACCGCCGTCACGGGCGGCATGGGCCGGTCGGACGTGACCGGGCCCTTGGGCGCGGAGGTGTCCTTCTTGGGTTTCTTGGACAGTTTTTCGTTGCGCTGCTCTTTGCCCATGGGGGCCTCCGTTAAACAGCCGCGAAGGCGGCTCGACTGCGCGATGGTAAGCCACAAAACAGCGCTTCAAGGCTGTCCCAGGCCGAGGAAATTGGCCAGGGCCTCGGTGTCGTTGGCACCGGCCTGCATCACCACCTGACCGCTGCGCTGGTGGCGCGCCAAGATGTAGGGCACCGAAGTGGCACCCAGGCGCTCCAGCAAGGCGGTGTTGGTCTTGATCGCGGCCAGCACGTCGGGCGCGATCTCGGCCGAGGCGGCGGTGCCGCCGCTGCCGGCCAGCAGCGAGGTTTCGTGCGCCGCCATGGCCTGCACCGGGTTGGTGGCGGTCATGATGGCCGCGCCTTGCGGCGCGCTCTTGGCGTTCATGATGGCCACCGGCAGCCAGACGAACTTGACGCTGGTGTGCAGCGGCATGGACGCTTTCCACAGGCGTGCGCAGTGCGGGCACTGCGGGTCGAACAGCACATAGACCGCGTTGGCGCTGAGGATCTTGCCGGCGGCAAATCCCTTGCCTTGGGCGGCGAGCACGTCCAGCGCCTGCGCGGCTTCGATCGGGGTGGTGACGTTGGCTGCAGAGGCGGCAGGCGCGCTGGTGTCGTCTTTCGAGCAGGCCGACAGCAGGGTCAGCGAGGCGAGCAAGGGCAGGGCGAGGTGGCGGAATTTCATGGTGTGCGGTGCGGGGGGTGGGCCAATGCCCGGATCATCGCAGACAGGTGGGTTCAATGAAAAGGCGCAGCGCCCTGTTCAAGGGGTCGCTGCGCCTGGGGCTCCGGTCGTGCCGGGCGGGGTCAGTTGTTCAGGATCAGGTTGACGATCAGGCCGGTGGCGATGGCCACCAACACATAGTCGCTGCCGACCTGCACCCACTGCTGGCCACGGGGTGGCGCGTACAGGCGGTGCTGGTGCGGGTTCACCACCACGTACTGGCGGCTGCGGTATTCGGTGGGGATGTAGCGCCCGCGCTGGAACTGCGGACCGCGCGCCTGGTAGTAACGCACTTGCGGGCCATGGCGGTACTCGTGGCGGTCGGCGCGGCGATCGTTGCGGAAGTCACGGCGGTCCTCGCGGCGCTCCTGGCGGAAGTCGCGGCGGTCGTCGCGGCGGTCTTCACGGAAATCCCGGCGGTCGTCGCGCCGATCGTCCACCCGCTGCAGGGTGGGCGCTTCAAAGCGGCCGCCATGGGGGTTGCCCTGAGCGAAGGACAGGGAGCTGATGCTCAGCGTGGCGGCAGCGACGGCGTAGACAACAAGATTTCGGGGTTTCATGGAGTGGACTCCTTGGGGGTTGGTGAGCCTTCATGGTGTTCTCACCATGTATCCGCCCGGTGAACGCGTTCCACCGCGCAGGCAAAGTTCGGTAGCCGGTTGTGCGGCCTTCGCGGGCGTCAGCCCTGCGCTGCGGCCTGGGCGTGCAACTTCGCGGCAATGTATTCGCCGTGCGTCACATGCAGCAGTCCGGCCACCTTGCTGATCACGTGGTGCTCGTTGGCGTCCAGGTGCTGGTCGGCAAAGGCCACTTCCCACATGGCCTCGACCACGCTGATCTTTTGCGCCTGGGTGAAGCGCTCGTTCATCAAGCCGGTGAAGCGCTGGTAGTCGTACGCGGTGCGGGCGGTTTCGTGCGCCAGCTCCATCAGCCGATCCAGCTCGTCGTCGCTGAGGTCGAACTTGCGCCGCAGCGCGGTGATCACCGCGTCGCGCTCGCTGTCCTTCAGGTCGGGCTCGGCCCGCATCACCTCCACCAGCAGCACCGCGGTGGAGAGTTGCAGGGTGTGTGTTTGCTTGGCGGGCAGCTGGGCGCCGGCCGGCGCGCCGAGGCTGGCGGCGAGGTTGTCGAACAGGTCTTTGAGGTTTCTGAGCATGGGGTGTGTGTTCAGCAAGGGCGGTGGGACCGGGATGGAGCTCAGGCCGGCGCCTGTGGTTCCCGGCCCCACACCAGCAGCAGGTTGTTGGCCGGCATGGCGTGGCGTTCGCGCAGGTGCAAACCCGCCCGCTGCGCTTCGGCGGCCACAGCCGCCAGCTGCCGGATGCCCCACTCGGGGTGGGTGCCGCGCAGGCTTTCGTCAAACGCGAGGTTGCCGGGCGAGGTGGGCACGCCGTCTTCCATGTAGGGGCCGTAGGTCACCAACACACCGTCGCGAGCCAGCACCCGTGCCGCCCCTTGCATGAGTCCGGCGCAGGCGGCCCAGGGCGCGATGTGCAGCATGTTGGCGCAGTACACCGCATCGAAGGTTTCGCCAAAGGCCTCGCCGAACAGATCACCCTCGTCGGGCCACTGCGTCGAGGTCACGTCCAGCCGCATGGGGGGTAGCACATTGCGCACCCCCGACTGTTCGGTCCAGGCTGCGATGGTGGCCATGGCACTGGCCTGCAGGTCGGTGGGCTGCCACTGCCAGCCAGGCAGCCCGGCGGCGAACCAGGTCGCGTGTTGGCCGGTACCGGAGGCGATCTCCAGCGCCGTGCCGCGTTCGGGCAGCAACCGCTGCAGGGTCTCCAGGATCGGCTGTTTGTTGCGGTCGGCGGCGGGGCTGGCGGGCAGGGCGGTCATGGGGGCATTGTGAGCCAGCGCCTGCCCGATCCCGTGCACCCTGGGGGATATTGGCGCGAGGCATCGGCCTGCGGGCTGCTGCGTGATAGATTGCTGCTCCGTTCGGCGTGGGAGACCAGTGCCTCAGAGCCCTGCACCCTTCGCCGACATGTCCCATCTTCCTGCCCCCACCGACGCCCGCATCGACATCGTTTACCTCTGGGTCGACGGCAACGATCCGCAATGGCGCGCCAGGCGCCACCGGGCCGCGCGGGAGCACGGGGCCATCGACCCGGGCGCCATGGCGCTCTACGGCAATGTCGAAGGGCGCTTTCGCGACAACGACGAACTGCGCTACAGCCTGCGTGCGCTGGAGCGCTACTGGCCCGATCACGGGCATGTCTACGTCGTCACCGACGGCCAGACGCCGTCGTGGCTGCGGCCTTCCAGCGGCCTCACGCTGGTGGACCACCGCGAGCTGATTCCCGAGAGCCAGCTGCCCACGTTCGATTCGGCCCACATCGAGTCGTACGTGCACCGCATCCCGGGCCTGTCGGAGCGTTTTTTCTATTTCAACGACGACGTGTTCTTCGGCGCGCCGGTGCAGATCGACGACTGGTTCTGGCCCGGTGGCGTGTTCGCGACCTGGTCCGACGACCCGGTGGTGGAAGGCCTCGCCCTGCGCAGCGATGAGAACGCGCTGGAGAATGCCAGCCGCCTGTCGGCGCAGTGGCTGAGCCGCCTGCCTGGCTACCGGCACACTCCGCGCACCTTTGCCCATTCGCCCCGGCCCCTGCTCAAGTCGCTGCTGCAGGCCGCGGAAGCCGAAGCGCCCGAGCTGTTTGCGCGGGTGCGCTCCACCACCTTCCGCACCTGGGCCAGCCCGACGCTGGTGTCGGACTTCGTGCTGCGCCGGGCACTCGCGCAGGGTCAGGTGCGCATGCGCGAATGCGCGCACCTGCACGTGACCACCGGCTGCGACGACCAGTCCCAACAGCTCGATGCCTTGATCGATGCCGCCGGCACGCTGGTCTTTTTCTGCATCAACGACACCACCGACGACGCCCACGGCCACGATCCCCGCCTGGCCAAGGTGCGCGCGGCGCTGCAACGGCTGTTTCCCCTGGCTTCGCGCTTCGAGCAGGAGCCGACCACCCCGATGCACGCACCGCACCGCCACCCTGGCCGGCGGCGCGGCACCCATCAACTAGCATGAGCCGATGAGCACCCAATTCGAGAGCCTTCAGCTCGCCCACCTGTACCCCGACGCCTTCAACGTGCCCGCGCCCGATACACCGGCCGGGCGCGACGTGTGGCCACGCAAGCCGGGCGTGTTCGTGCGGCTGGTGGCCACCGAGCCTGTGGCCGAAGGCGCCGAGCCCGCCCAACCCGAGCTTGAACTCGCCATGGGCCAGTTCGGCCTGGTGCCCACCTGGGTCAAGTCGGCCTCTGACGCCAAGCTGCGCTCGACCAAGCTGGTCAATGCGCGCAACGAGATCGTGACCACCTCCAACAACTTCCGCGACGCCTGGCTGGGCGCGCAGCGCTGCATCGTGCCGATGATGTCGTTTCAGGAAGACGACCTGCGCAGCGGCAAGCCCGTGCCCACGCGCATCACGCGGGTGGACGGCAAGCCCATGGGCGTGGCGGGTTTGTGGGAGCGCTGGAAGGGCGCGGGCGGAGAGGAGATCGTGAGCTTCTGCCTGCTCACGGTGAACGCCAACGCCCACGCGCTGATGCACCGCTACGGGCAACCCGGCAGCGAAAAGCGCATGCCGGCGATCTTGAACGAGGGCGCCTACAGCGCCTGGCTCACCGCGCCCCATCCAGAGAAAGCGCGCGAGTTCATGCGGGCCTATTCAGCCGCGCTGCTCACCGCGAACCCGATACAGAAGTGAAGGTTTGACGCGCGCTCAGTCGACGCTGACCGGCGTCGGGCGCTTCTTGGGCACTGGCGGCCGCCGCACATCGCGCTTGGGCATGGCAAGCACCGGCGGCATGGGTTCGTGAAAGGTGGAGTGCTGGCGCAGCAGCATGGCCGCTTCGAACCGCGTGCGCCGTTTGATCACCAAGTGCAGCAACAGCAGTGCCGCACCCAACGTCAGCGCCATCCAGGCCGGCGCCAGCAAGGCCCGGGCAGCGACCTTGAAGTTGGCCTGGTGGTCCATCACCAGCGACAGCACCCACAAGCCACCACCCGCCAGCAAGGCGCTCACCCCGTTGATGAGCATGGGGTCGTGTTTGCGACGGCTGGGCTTGCGGGGCGACGGTGTCGCCTTGCGCAGAAGGTCCTGTTCTTTTGACATGCCTGCGTATCGTGCCTGCAACGCGGGCACGGCGGTGTTGCAGACCGACGAAACCGACGACTGGGCGGCTGGCCGTGCAGGCCCCTCGGGGTGGGGAGTTGCTTTGGCCTAACCCGCCTGCGCAGGTGAGGACTTATGGGTGAAATGCCTGTGTGCGCCAGCGCTCAATTGAGCGAGGCGGGCGTGGTAGCAATGTCGTGTTCCGACATCGGATGCTGCTCACCCACCGACGCTAGCGCACGCCGTTCGGCCTGGTTGATCACCTCCATCGGGGTGACGCTGTCGGGCTCCAGCGTGACCACGCCCATGCCCACCTGCGGCGTGAACGGCTGGTAGGCCTGCTGGGCGTCCAGCACGGTCAGGGGCATGGGCACGGTGGCGCGCAAACGGGTCACCACCTCCAGCGTGGCTTCGGTGAGCTTGTCGCTGGCCATCACCACCACAAAGCAGCGCGGGTGGTACAGACCCACCACGCACCGAAACCCCGCCGCGCGCCGCACACGCGCCGCCAGCGTGGTGAGGATCTGGTGCTCGGTGCCTTTGCCCGGCGCGTCGGCCAGTTCGTACAGGTTGCTCACGTGCAGGCACACCACCGTGCACACCCCGCCACGGCGCGCCGTGCGCCAGAACACATGCTCCACCTCGGTGAGCAGCGCCGCACCCGTGGGCAGGCCGGTGGCGGGCTCGGCGCCCTGGTCCAGGCGGGAGAGGCGCGCGAGCCGGCGGTTGTGCTGGTTGCGCAGCAAACCCAGCACCGAGGCAATGAGGAAATAGGACACGGTGCAGGCCGCGGTGGCCAGCCACGTGCCCAGCCCCAGACCCGGCACGTTCAGACCCCGCGCGTACAGGCCGGCGGTGGTGGCCGCGAGGCACACGATGCCCACCGCCATCCAGCGCGCCAGCGGATCACCCAGCTGGTGCGCGCGGCGCACCGCCAGCATCGCCAGCAGCACCGGGACCATGTTCACCGCCGCGGCCAGCGCGAGCAGGTTGCGAAAGTCCGAAGGCGCCACCCGTGTGGCCACCGCCGCCAGCGCCAGGGAGGCCAGCAACAGCACCGCGCCCCCCATCACGGTGAGGCGGTGCACCAGCGAGTCTTCGCGCACGCCACCGAGCCAGTTGCTCAGGTAATACAGGCCCATGACGCCGGCCAGCGGCCCCAGGCCCGCCTTGAGCACCATCATCAGGCGCTCGGGCAGGGCGGGAAAGAATTCCTGGGGCAGACCCGTCATCACCACGCAGCTGCTGCCGGCGATCAGGAGAAAGAGGGCGTTGCGCACCGACGCGAGGGTGCGGCTGGTCAGGGCGTCGCCCAGCGCGACGGCCGACAGTGTCAACAAGCCTCCCAGCATGGCCGACCAGATTGCAATTTCAGAAACGGGCATGCGGCGGATTGTGGTGGGCCGAGGGCGAAAGCCCTGCGACATTTGTCACGCTGCCCACCCGGGCGGTGCGTTGTCCGGCCCGCGTGTCTCGCGCACACCACCCCGCAGGCCGCGCCGGGCAATGCGCCTACAGTCCCCCTCATGAACCCCCTGATCAGCCCGCCGCCCGCCACCGCGCCAGACCATGCCGTTTCGCGCCTGCGATTGGCGCGCCTGGCCGCCAGCGCCAAGCCCTTTGTGGCCCGGGGCTCGGGCGGTGGGCGCTGCGCCGGCTGCCGCCTCGTGGCCAGCCATTGCGTGTGTGCCTTGCGCCCGCGGGTGGCGACCCAAGCCGGCATGTGCCTGGTCATGGGCGACATCGAAGCGCTCAAGCCCAGCAACACCGGCTGGCTGGTGGCCGACGTGGTGGCCGACACCTGGGCCTTTGGCTGGTCCCGCACCGCGGTGCACCCCGGCCTGCTGGCTTTGCTGGCCGACCCGCAGTGGCTGCCCGTGCTGGTGTTTCCGGGCGAGTTCGTGCCGCCTGAGCGGGTGGTGAACGACTTGCCGCCCGCCGGTGCGGGTGGCCAGAAGCCGCTGTTCGTGTTGCTCGACGGCACCTGGTCCGAAGCCCGCAAGATGTTCCGCAAGAGCCCCTACCTGGACGCACTGCCCGTCCTCAGCCTGCACCCCGATCAGGTGTCCAACTACCGCCTGCGCCGCTCCGCGCGCGAGACCCACTTCTGCACCTCCGAGGTGGCGGCGCTGTGTCTGGCCATGGCCGGCGAAACGCACGCCGCCGAGAGCCTGGCGGCATGGCTCGACGTGTTCACCACCCACTACCTCAGTGCCAAACGCAGCGTGGTGCTCGACCGCGACGACGAGCCCCACCAGCGCCTGCGCGAGCTGGCGTTGGTCTAGCCCGGAATCTCCGCCGACACCAGCAGCGTGAGCAGCTGCAACGATTCCTGCCAGCCGAGGTAACACGCTTCGGTGGGTATGGCGGCTGGAATGCCGGACTGCACCACCGTGAGCTCCGTGCCCACCGACACCGCCCTGAGCGTGATCACGTTGCGCATCTCGCCGGGCATGTTCGGGTCATCGAAGGCATCCGTGTTGACGATGCGCTCAAAGGGCACCAGCTCCAGGTACTGGCCGCCAAAGGCCATCACCTGGCCGCTGCTGAAGTTGGTGAACTGCATGCGGTAGCCACCGCCCACACGCGCATCCATCTGCAGCACACGGCCCGTGAACCCGTGCGGCGGCAGCCACTTGGCCATGGCGTCGGGGTCGATGAACGCGCGGTACACGCGCTCGGGCGGGGCGGGCAAAACGCGGTGCAGGGTGACGGTGCCGGTGGTCATGGAGGCGTCCTTTGAAAGGGTGTGGTGTGTTGCGGCGGACGGGTCGTGAGTGTCCACCTTGGCACGACGAAGACGGCGCCTGGTTTTCGACAAACGCGCCGCAGGGCCGGTGCTAAGCTGCCCGCCATGGTCTCCGCAGCCGCCTCCCGTTTGATCTGCTTCAACAAGCCCTATGGCGTGTTGAGCCAGTTCACCCCCGAAGGCCGCTGGCGCGGGCTCAAGGACTTCATCGACATCCCGGGCGTGTACGTGGCCGGCCGGCTCGATGCCGACAGCGAAGGCCTGCTGCTGCTCACCAACGATGGCCAACTGCAGGCCCGCATCAGCGACCCGCGCCACAAGATGGAAAAAACCTACTGGGTGCAGGTGGAGGGTGTGCCCGATGAAGCCGCGCTGGCCGCGTTGCGCGGTGGCGTGCAACTCAACGACGGCCCCACGCGCCCGGCCCGCGCTCGCGCCATGCCCGAGCCCTCGCCGCTGTGGGCGCGCGACCCGCCCGTTCGCGTTCGCCAGTCCATCCCCACCAGCTGGATCGAACTGGTGATCTCGGAGGGGCGCAACCGCCAGGTGCGCCGCATGACCGCCGCCGTGGGCCACCCCACGCTGCGGCTCATTCGCGCGGCCATCGGGCCACACACGCTGCAAGGCCTGGCGCCCGGCGCGATGCGCGGCTGACATCAACGCACCACCACATGACCCAGAAGATCCTGCTCACCGGCTTTGACGCCTTCGGCGGCGCCACGCTCAACCCCAGCTGGCTCGCCGTGCAAGCGCTGCGCTGCCGCCAGATCCTCGGCCACACGGTGGTGGCCGCGCAGCTGCCCACGGTGTTCGACGCTTCGTTGATTGAATTGAACGCGCTGCTGAAACAGCACCAGCCCGCGCTGGTGGTCTGTGTGGGACAGGCCGGTGGGCGCAAAGCGATCTCGCTGGAGCGCGTGGCCATCAACGTGAACGACGCACCCATTGCCGACAACGCGGGCGGCCAGCCGGTGGACACGCCGGTGAAGCCCGGTGCGCCCGCCGCCTACTTCACCAGCCTGCCCATCAAGGCCATGCTGGCCGCGCTGCAAGCCGAAGGCGTTGCGGCCGAGGTGTCACAAACCGCCGGCACCTTTGTCTGCAACCACGTGTTCTACGGGTTGATGCACGCGCTGGCCACCCAGCGCAGTTTGCAGCACACACGGGGCGGTTTCATCCACGTGCCCTGGCTGCCGGAGCAGGGCTCACCCTGCATGGCGCTGGACGACATGGTGCGTGGCCTGCGGCTGGCGGTGCGCTGCGCGCTGCAGGTGGAGAAAGACGCCGCGCTGGGCGCTGGCACCACGAACTGAGTGGCCTCAGGCCTGCCAGACCCCGAAGCCGGCCGAGCGCAGGTCGATGCCGACCTCGATCTCCTTGTCCACCGCGTCCGCGTACTTCATCGGGTTGAAACCCTCGTACAGATCGGGCAACAGGCGCAGGCCGTACTTCATCACGTACGCGTTCGACTGGATGCCCGCCTTGTGCTTATCAAACCGCACATCCGGGTCCAGCCCGGTCATGCCCACGTAGACACACGGCTTGCCGGCCACATAGCCCGGGTTGTTCTTGCGGAACCGGGGCTCGAGCAGCACGTCTTTGGACAGCTCGATGACGTAGACGTGGTGGTGGGGGCGGGGCATGTTGGCGAGGAGTGTGGGTCCGGCATCCCAATGGAACAAGGGGCGCCAACCCCCCGATTGGCGCCCCTTGTTCAAGGCCGATTCATCTGCGCCGACCGAGCCGGCGCAAGGTGTCAGGCTGCGCGACGGCGACGGGCCAGACCCAGACCACCCAGGGCCAGGGCGATCAGGGCCAGGCTGCCTGGCTCAGGCACTTTGGTCGGTGGGGTGTAGTCGAACTGGATCGAGGTGATCTTGAACCAATCGTTCGATTCGAAGATATCGGCGCCGAACAGCAGGCTGTTGGCCAGACCGCTGACGATGGTCACATCGCGGGCGGCGGAGCCGGTGGTTCCCTCGTCGTCCTTTCGGTTGCCAAAGCCCAAGCCGGCCAGGTTGCCGAGGTTCTTGCTGGTGAGGCTGAGAGGGTTCGCGGTGGTGCCGGTCCAGTAGCTGACGTCACGGTCGTAGTCGCCCGCTGGGTTGATCGTCACTTTCGTCGGATCGATGGCGGCGCTGAACTGGAACAGCACGAAGTCGAGAGAGCCAACGTTGTCCACCTGGTGCTCAGGCTCGTCGCAGCCGCGGCGCTGGGCGATTTCGTCACGGTTGCAAACGCCAAGCCCGGTTGAATACTTGCCGAGGTTGGAGCTTTGGAAGGTGTTGTTGTTGCCGGTGAGGGACCAGGCGGTGGCCGTTACGGTGATGCCGCCAGCCGTGAACGTGCGCGTGTTGTAGGTACCGCCGCTGTTGGAGCCTCCGGAGGTCAGGTCCAGGGTGACCAGCGCTGCGTTGGACGCGAAGGCCGACAGGGCCAGAGCAGCTGCCATCGCGAAATTCTTTGCTTTCATGGATTCCTTTGTTGTGTAGATCAATTGGATATGCGTGGTGGATACCACTTTTTATTACATTCCAATTTTTATACAGCACAGTTCATGCCAATCATAATTTGTCATGCAAGTTATTGATATGTAATGGTTTATAGAAACTGCATGCTGCTCAGTCTGTAACTTTTGTAAAGTTGGCCGACACCACAATGGTCTACCTGGCGAACGCCTCGCGGGCGAGGTGTGACGTTTCGCACGGCGGCCTATTTCGGCTGGCTCAAGAGCGCCTGCAAGCGCTCACCCGCCACCGACATGGCCCGCCCAAACCCCGCCACCCAGCGCAGCGACTCCGGCTCGATGACGAAGAGCGAAAAGTCGCCGAACGAAAACAGCGGCTCGGCGTCGGGCAGTTTGGCCAGGTAGGCCTGGCGCGCCTGGGTGTACCCGGACGACTCTGGTGGGCAGGGTCGAGCGTGGCCTTGCAGGCTGGCGCGGGGCAGGGCCAGCGGTGAATCGCCAACCGCAAGCGGGGCAGTGACCAGCAGCGCCACGGCGGGGTTGTTGAGCATGTCCTGCGTGTGGGTGGCCAGCTGGCTCACGTGGATGACGAAGCCCGTCCCGTCGGGCAGCAACGCGAACGGCACCATGGACACGGCGGGAGCGCTCTTGTGCAGCGTGGCGAGCGAGGCCACGGGCTGCGTGCTCAGCAAGTTCAACAGCGCGGCGGATTCGGTTGCGTCCATGGGGCTGGTCAGGCTGTGGGTTTCCCGGGCCGCGGAGCCAGCGGCGCATGCACCGCCATCAGCTCCACCACCCAGTCGATGAAGGCCCGCAGTTTCGCGCTCACATGGCGGTTGGGCGGGAAGGCCACGTACATCGGCATGGCATCGACGCGCCAGCCGTCGAACAGCGGCACCAGCTCGCCGCGCGCCGCGTGGTCGTTGGCCATGTACTGCGGCAGCCACAGCAC
>JBKBWW010000072.1:18634-18915 GCA_046314475.1 Hydrogenophaga sp. | reverse complement strand
GCAGATGCTGGGCCAGCGTGTGGTTGGCCAGCGCCTCGTACACGCTGAGTTCGGGCAGGCCCACCACGCTCCAGAAATCGGGGTCTTCGCGCCGCTGGCGCTCCAGGCTCTGGCGCACCCGCTGGATGCGCTCGGGCTCGAAACCGGTCCAGCGCCGGTCGCTGGCGCGCGCCAGCACCTCGGCCGCCACCACGTGAATGGCCGGGGAGAACAGGTCGGCCAGGCCCGTCGGCCGCGCCCGCGCTTCGGCGCGGCGGGAGGGCTCGGCCCGGTGTGCGCTG
>JBKBWW010000072.1:0-18624 GCA_046314475.1 Hydrogenophaga sp. | reverse complement strand
GATGGCCTGTTCAATCGCCTGTGTGCTCGCACCCGCACCCGCCATGCCTTCGAGCCGCACCCTGCGTTTCCAGGTCGAGCCGAGCAGGCTCTCGCGCTCCACCGTGGGCGACAAGGCCACCAGCGCGTCCAGCAACCTGACGGCCTCGGTGAGCTCGGCGCGCCCTTGGTCCACCAGGGCTTTCAATGCGGCGGGTTTGGCCCCCTGGGTGGCGGCGTTCTGCAGCCGCGTCCAGGCCTGGCGCGCGCCCAGGTTGGCCAGCTGTTCGTTGGCCTTCACCGAGGCGCTGCCGTCGTTGGCCGCCACGGCGCGGCGGTACCAGTGCAGCGCGCGGTCGATGTCGCGCGCCGCCGCCCAGGCCACGCCGTAGGCCTCGGCCACCGCGCCCATGCCGCCCCATTCGCCTTCAAACCGGGCTTCGAGGTAGCGGATTTTTTCGCGCTGCGACTCGGCCCCCGCGCCCTGGGTGGCGCTTTGCACCGCCAGCGTCTCCAGCGCCAGCGCCAGCGCCACCGGCGATGCCACGCCGCCATAAATTTTGGCCAGCGAAGGCGGCGCGCGGCGCGTGTCGACCTCGTTGCGCTGCCACACCCAGTCGGGGTCACCATAGCACTGGTAGGCGGCCCAGGTGTTGCCCAGCGGGTTCGCGTTGTAGGCCGCCAGGCGGCCGACCTGCACCGCGTCCATGAAGCGCTGGCCCGAGAGCAGGGCGCGGTAGAACGCAGTGGCAAACAGGTTGGCCGGCCCGTCTTCCACCGCCCACCCCGCCGCCACGACGCAGCGCACGCCGATGCGGATCAGCTGTTTGGCCACGCCGGCGGCGAACTGCGCGCGGTCGTAGCCGCCCTTGAGCAGTTTGTCGGGGTCGGCCGCGAGGTGGCAGCAGTTGAGAAACACCAACTCGGGGACCACCCGCATGGCCTGGATCTCGCGCGGGCCCAGGAAGGTGTCGTCGTTGAGCACCACGCCGCGCAGCAAGGGCGGCTTGCCCGGGCGCAGCAACTCGGGCTCGCCGTGGCCGGCGATGTGCACGATGCGGTAGCGCCGCGCCAGCAGCGCGGTGGTCACGGCGGCGGCATCGGGGCCGAGGTTGTCGTCGGGCGCGATCAGCGCGTGCACGCGCGAGGGATCGAGCCCGAGCTGCCCGCTGAGCGCCTCCACCACCGCTTCGGCCTCGGTGCGCGCGGCCGGCAGCGGCGGGTAGAGCGCCGGGTCGCACAGCGGCTCGCCGATCACCAGCACGCAGTCGTCGGGCCTGGCATCGCTCACCTGCGTGCGAAACGCGGCGGTGCGCAGGCGGCGCAGCAGCTTGTTTCGGATGGCCCAGGGGGCTTCTGGTCCGCCGCGGCCGTCGTCGGGCGCGTCCAGCAGTTCCCACGGAATGGCGGCGGTGCCGTCGTCGAGTTCGAGCAGCAGCTCGGTGGTGCCGCCCAGGCTGGCCTCCATTTCCACCGGCACCAGCAGCTGGAAGAGGGTGCGGCCGATGTTGCGGTCGCGGTTGGCGTCGTTCGAGGCCCGGCGCACCAGCTCGCCCACCAGCCGCGCCTGCGTGGCCTGGGCCCGCACCTCGGCGCGCGCGCGCTGGGTGTCCAGCGTGTAGACGATGCTGGGCTCGCCAGTGTCGTCGGTCTCGGTCACGGCGCTGATGAAGTCGTAGGCGGTACCGCGGTAGCCATGGTCCAGCGGCCGGCGCAGCGCACCCACGCCCGAGAGGATGGTGGGCGAGAGCACAAAGTGGTCGGGTGAGGTGGCGCACAGCAGCGTCAAGGCGCCCCAGGCGTCGGTGGCGCGATCGAGGTAGAGCTCCACGATGTGCAGGTGGCTCACCCGAGGCCAACCGCCCGCGCCGAGCTTTTCATTGGCCTCGCGCACGCCCTGGGCCAGCGCCTGCGCCGAGGTGCTCACGCTGATGCCGGTGCCCCCGCTGCCGATCAGTGTGGCGGCCAGTTCAAACTGGGTCGGGCCGCCGCCGGGTGCTTCGGCCACCCGCTGGGCCCAGGCCAGCGTGGCCTGGCGCACGGTGTGTGTGATGGACATGCTCTTGAGCTTGCCCTCCGAACCCAGCCCGACCACGACCACATGCGGCGGCCGGGGCAGGGCGAGCGGGCTGTCCGGGTCCTGGCGGTTGTTGATGAAGATCTGGTGGGTGCCCGGCGCTTCGGGGTACAGGCCGGCGGCCAGCGATGCCGACATCACGCCGCCAATGAAATGGTCGACCACCGCCTCGGTGCCGCTCAGCGTGGAGGCAACGTAGTGGCCCACCATCAGCGGCTTGCTGGTGAACTTGAGGTTGGTGTTGTGCACGCTGATGTGCAGCGCGCTCTGGGGCTTCTCGCTGGGGGTGGACGGCTCGGCAAGGGGTGCCAGCAATTCACCCAGGCCGGTGGGCGGCACCACCACCGGGCTGCGTTGGCGCGAGGGGCGGTTGCGCACCAGCGCGGCGGCGGGCGCGGGGCCTCCGCGCAGGCCGGCCGCGCCCACCAGCGGCAGGCGCTGTGTGTCGCCGTGTTGCAGCAACTCCAGGTAGGCCGGAAACGCGGCCTCCACATCGGGCAGGTCGCCGTGTGAACTGTCCACCCGCCAGGCGCGCACGCCCGGCAGCAAGGCACTCTCCAGCGTCACGCGGCCATCGCCGCCCTCGGGCTGGTCCAGGTACACCAGACCTTCGCGCGCATCCACCTCAAAGGCCGTCGGCGTGAAGCGCGCGTGGCCCACCACCATCACCACCCGGTCGCAGAAACCGGGCAGGGTCGTGTCGCGCTGCTGGTCGAGTCGGCGGCGCAGCGCCACGGCACGGTCGAGCACGTCTTGCGCCGGCACACCCCAGCGGTAGATGGCGCGCTGGCTGGAGGGGTCGTGCCAGACATTGGCTTCCAGCAGCGTCTTCATGTCCTGGTCGGCCAGGGCCTGCCAGCGCTCGCTCTGCGCGAGGCCCAGCGCGGGGTCGAGCAGACCCATCTGCAGTTGCAGGAAACCCGGCATGGCGGCCATCAACCGGCGTGCCTTGTGGTCCTGAAACGGCAGGCCGAAGGCGGACAGCGCATTGCCCATGGTGTCGTCGCCCGAGAGCACCTGCATGGGCGCGAACGAGCCGCCGTTGGGCGTGCCCAGCATCAGCAGGCGAGAGCCTGGGCGCTCCAGCCAGCGTTGCCACACGGCGGGGCGCTCCAGCTGCACCGTGCGCGCCACCACGCCACCCATGGAGTGCGCAAGCAATCGCACGGGCTGGCCGCTGGCCGCGCGCGCCGAGAGTGCCACGTCCATCACCTCGGCCAGGCGCGCCGCCTCTTCCTCGATCGGGCGGCGCCAGTCGAACGAAAACTCGATCACCTCGTGGGTGGTCGAGAGGAAGGTGGCGAGGTCGTCGTAGACGCTGCCGATCACGCCGTCGGGCAACACCTGGCCGCCGCTGTCGGGGTAGGCCAGGCGTCCCAAGCCACCGAGGATGCGCGCGCTCAGCCAGATGCGTTTGCCGTCCACCGCAAGGTGGCTGCCCAGGATGCCGGGCAGCATGATCACCGCCGGGCGGTCCGAGGCCGGCGGGGTGTTGGCCAAGCGGGGCAGGCCGCGCAGCCCGTCGCTGGAGCTGCCGGCCCACGACATCGGTCCGATCGGGCGAAAGCCCGCCGGTGCGTCCTGCACCAGCGCGTTGCAGATGGCTTCGGCCGAGCGCGGCTCGCTGAAATAGCTGAAGTGGCTGACCTTGCCGCCGCGCTCCAGCACGAAGGTGGCCGCCGCGTGCCCACCGGCCGGGGAGCGCGGTGCGCCCCCGTACATCGAGCGCGTCTGCACCACCAGGTCGTTGTCGGTCCAGTAGAAGGCGTCGGCCAGCAGCGTCTTCACCCACGAGGTGATGGAGTCGCCCTGGATGTCGCCCGCCACCACCCGCAGCTGGCCCGGCAGCGGCCCGCCGTCGGCGCCTTCGCTGGCGTGCAGCCATTGCACCAGCGGGCTCTCGGGCATCATGCATTCGAGGCCGGGCATGAGCGCCGGGTCGCAGCGCTGGCTGGCCACTTCGCCAATGAAATCGATCAGCGTGGGCGCCACCGGAATGGCCGCGAGTTCCAGCGACCACTTGAGCACCGACACATACGCATCCAGCCGTTTGGAAGCCAGCAGCGTGCCGCGCGCCGGGCAGGCCACGCGCACCACGCGCGCCACGCGGATGTTGCGCCCCTTGAGCTCGGCGGCCAGGTCGCGCAGCGCCTGCAACTGGTTGCGGTGGCCGGGCGCCTTGAACGGCGCGAGCGATTTTTCGTCCAGCTCGGGCTTCGCACAAACGCGGGCCAGCACCTCGGCCACCAGACCACCGCGCGAATGCGTCAGCAGGTGAAGGCGCGCGCCGTCGGGCAACGCGCGGGCGAGCATCAGCGCGTTGTCGATCGGGCTGGCCATGAGCGTGGCGTGCTCGAAGCCGTAGACCCGGTCGCCGTGGCGCGCGAACAGCTCGCGCACCTTTTGCGGGTGGTGCTGCCACAGCTTGCCGAAGGTGCCGTGGGTGTTGGAGAAGGTGCCGTGCAGCAGCACCAGCACAGGCTCGTCGGGGCCGGCGGCCGGCGGAATTTTCGCGAGGGGCTTGCCGCTGCCTTTGAGCGGCGCGGCAAAGCTGTGTGCCGACAGCGCGTACAGGCCGGCGTCTACCTGGTCGTCCACCCGCGCGGCGATCTTGGCGGCGGTGATGCGCGAGGCCGGCTCCAGCAGCAGGCCGGTGACCACCTCGATGGCCGAGAGCAGCACGTCGCCCAGCCGCCCGCGCGTGGCACCGCGGGTGGCGCCGGCCTGCTCCAGGCCTTGCCAGCCGAGCTGCGCGGGCACCTGTACCTCGGTGGCCGCGCCATCGGCAGAGCGGCTGCGCGGCGCTGACGACGCGCCGCTGCGCGTGAGCCCCGACTGCGCCAGCATCAGGTCGCGCGCAGTCTCGGGGTGCAGCATGAGCGAGGGGCCGTTGCTGATGTGCAGCACCACCGCGTCCAGGCCGGGCCGAGCCGTGAGGCGCACGGCATCGCTGCTGCCGCGCGTCGCCCCCACCAACATCCGCTGCACCGTCTGCCCGCGCCCGCCGAAGGCCGCTGCGGTGGCAGAACCCCCGCCGCGTGTGGCGCCCGCGCTGGCTTGCGGCTGACCGCGAACGACGAAGGTGATCGGTGCGGTGGCGGCGGTGCTCATGGGGGCCTTTCTGCGGCGGCGGTGTGGCCGGGGTCAGCGCGCGGCGCGGGCGGTGCTTTTCTTTGCGGGTGTTGCGCGTTTTTTGGTGGCGGCGGCGGGATTGGGCACGGCGCGTGCGCGTGTGGCGAGCGGTACGGCGCGCTGCGTGCGCGAGAGCACTGTGGGCCCCGACCGCGGCGTCGCCTGGCGCGCCACGAAGTCGTTGCAGACCCAGCCTTCGAGGTCGGTGGCGCCCACCACCGCCACGCGGCTCCAGCGGTCTTGCGGCTCCAGCAGCACCAGCTCGGCGCCGCGCTTGAGCGCGGGCGCGACCTTGGGAAACTCGGCCGCCGGGCCGCTGCGGATGTTGAGGCTGGCGGCGTTCACCACCAGGCGCACCGACACATCGGCACCGCGGCCCAGCGCGCGGCTGCGCACGGCCGCCAGCGGGAACGCCGGACCCGGGTCGACCTTGCGCCCGCGCGCGATGTCTTCGTGGCCCAACACGTCTTGCAGACCGTAGTGCGCCACCAGCACTTCGCACAGCGCCAGCGCGCGTTCGATCTGCACCTCGGTGAAGTGGTGCCAGGGCCGCACGCCGCCGCCATGCCGGTGTTCGGCCACCACCACTTCGTTGTCGGGGTAGGCCTTGCCGAACCACGACACGCAGCGTTCACCCTCGCGGTGCAGCAGACCGGCGTTGTCCATCTCGATGCCGATGGCGTGGTGGTTCAGGCCGTCAATACCGTTCCACTGGCTCACACCGGCGTGCCAGGTCACGGTGTTGAACGGCGCGAGCTGCACGATGCGCCCGTCGCGCCCGAGCACGATGTGCGAGGACGCATTGCCCTGCGGCTTCTTGGTGCACAGCGATTCGACCGAACTCTCCAGCGTGCGCCCGGCCGTGTAGTGCAGCACCACGTAGCGCGGGCGCATGGCGCCACCCACGTTGGGTGTGGCGCGAAAGCTCACGTCGGGGCCGGTGAGGCGGTGGTTCTGGATGCCGAGCATGTGAAACCCTCCCTTGGGTTGCCGCTGCAAACAAGGCGCCAGCCGGGGCGCCACCCGGTCAGACGCTGAAGGGCGCCTGTTTGAGAAACGCAGCCGCCGGCCCGAGCGTGAACAGGTTGGGCGACTGGCTCTGCGGCAGCCCCGCGCGGACGAGCGCATGCAGGCGCGCGTAGCTGCCCGTGAACGCACCGTTGTTCCACACGCGCAGCAGTTGTTCGGTGAAGGCGCCGTTGTGGTCGCCGTCCATGGAGAACTGGTTGTCCTGGCAGCCCGAGATGAGGATGAGCGCGGGCTTGAAGTCCTTGACGATGCCGGTGAGCCGGGTGCTCACGGTCACGTTGGCCAGCGCGGTGTCGGGGTCGGTCACACGCCCGCCGGCCACCTTGGCCACGTCGTTCTGCAGCTGGTCGTAGAAGGCCTTGTGCGCGGCATACACGCGCATGCCCACGGCCGGCGGCATGATGCGCGGGCGCTGGGCGGGTGTGCCGGGTGGCGGGCGCGCGGCGCGCACCACGGTGCCGCTGTGGCAGCTGTCGGAGACCACGAAGATGCGCACGCCGCTCTTGAATTTGCTGAGCTCGTAGTAGAGCTCGTCGTCGATCAGCTGGCCGTCGAACAGGCACCAGGTCTCGTCCTGCTTGTCGTCCTCTTCGCCGCTCACGTCGGGCACCTGGCCGCCGTGGCCGGAAAAACTCATGAAGAAGAAGTCGCCATGGCCCAGCGCTTTCGCCGCTTTGCGCAGCGCCGCCAGCAGGTTGGCGCGGGTGGCTTTTTTGGTGATGAGCAGCGTGCTCTTCATGCCGCGGGACTGGGCGAGTGCCGCCATGTCGTGGGCGTCGAACTCGCACGCGGCCAGGGGTCCGGTCCAGCCCTCGTAGTGGGCGGCGCTGACCTCGTTGATGCCGATGTGCAGCGAGTGGGCCTGGGGCTTTTTCGCTGCGGAGACAGACGCTTTGCTGGCCATGTGAACGCCCCCGTTGGCTGTTTCAAATTGTTTGAACTGTGCAATCCGTCACAAATTCTGGGCAGTTTGTGCTTGTGAAGCAAACCTCAAGTTGTAAGTGAATGTCTGTTCTGGGTGCTTTTTAAACAAGGGCATGGTGGGGCACCCACCCCGCCAACATAGACACATGGGGCCGTGGATCGCACCACGATCCAGGCCCCCTCATGTCTGCATGGCGGTGTGCTGTGCTTCAGTGCCCCGACGCGCCCGAAGCGCCGATGCCCGTTTCCGAACGCACCTGCTGTGCGAGGAAGCCCGCCCGGTCGACCTTGGCGCGCTGGCTGTTGTCCAGGATGGAGAACAGCCAGATGCCCATGAAGCCGATGGTCATGGAGAAGAGGGCGGGCGAGGTGTAGGGGAACAGCGCCGAGCCTTTGGGGTTGCCCAGTGTCACTTCCCACACCGAGGGCGAGACGATGGTGAGCGCCACCGACGACACCAGGCCCAGGAAGCCACCGATCACCGCGCCCTTGGTCGTGCAGTCTTTCCACAGCACGCTCATGAAAAGCACGGGGAAGTTGGCCGAGGCTGCGATGGCGAACGCCAGCGACACCATGAAGGCGATGTTCTGTTTCTCGAACGCGATGCCCAGCACCACCGCCACCACACCGAGCGCGATGGTGGTCATCTTGGACACGCGCAGCTCGGAAGCGCTGTCGGCCTTGCCCTTCTTGATGACGGTGGCATAGAGGTCGTGCGAAACGGCCGAGGCGCCCGAGAGCGTGAGACCGGCCACCACCGCGAGGATGGTGGCAAACGCCACCGCCGAGATGAAGCCCAGGAACACGTTGCCGCCGACCGCGTTGGACAGGTGCACCGCGGCCATGTTGTTGCCACCCAGCAGCGCGCCCTTGGCGTCGAGGAACTGCGGGTTGGTCAGCACGAAGGTGATGGCGCCGAAACCGATGATGAAGGTCAGCAGGTAGAAGTAGCCGATCCAGCCGGTGGCCCACATCACGCTTTTGCGCGCTTCCTTCGCGCTGGGCACGGTGAAGAAACGCATGAGGATGTGGGGCAGGCCGGCGGTGCCGAACATCAGCGCCATGCCGAAGCTGATGGCCGAGATCGGGTCTTTCACAAAGTTGCCCGGTCCCATGATGGATTGCCCCAGTGACGCGGCCACCTCGGCGGTCTTGCCGTCTTTCAAGGCCAGATCGGTCTTGATCTTCACCGCGCCGGCGAACATGGCCTCGGGGCTGAAGCCGAAGTGCCACAGCACCGACAGCGCCATGAACGAGGCCCCACCCAGCAGCAGGCAGGCCTTGATGATCTGCACCCAGGTGGTGGCCGTCATGCCGCCGAACAGCACATACACCATCATGAGCGCGCCCACGATCACCACCGCGATCCAGTACTCCAGACCGAACAGCAACTTGATGAGCTGGCCCGCGCCCACCATCTGCGCGATGAGGTAGAAGGCCACCACCACCAGCGTGCCCGAGGCTGCAAAGATGCGGATGGGCGTTTGCTCGAAGCGGAACGCGGCCACGTCGGCGAAGGTGAACTTGCCCAGGTTGCGCAGGCGCTCGGCCATCAGAAAGGTGATGACAGGCCAGCCCACGAGGAAGCCGATGGAGTAGATCAGGCCGTCAAAACCGCTGGCCATCACCGCGGCGGAAATGCCGAGGAAGGAGGCGGCCGACATGTAGTCGCCTGCAATCGCCAGACCGTTCTGAAAGCCCGTGATGCCGCCACCGGCGGTGTAGAAGTCCGAGGCCGACTTGGTCTTGGCCGCGGCCCATTTGGTGATGAACAGCGTGAACAGCACGAAGGCGCCGAACATGCCGATGGCGGTCCAGTTGGTGGCCTGTTTCTCGGATTGGCCGAGGTCGGCCCCAGCGGCCCACACAGCCGCCGACACACCGAACAGGGCCAGCAGCGTGAGCACGCGGCGCAGGGTGGGGGTGAGGTGTTTCATTTCAGCACCGCCTTGGCCACAGCGTTGGAGAGTTCGTCGAACTCGGTGTTGGCGCGCCTCACGTAGATTGCCGTGATGACGATGGTGAAGACGATCACACCGAAGCCGATCGGTATGCCGATCGTCATCACGCCGTCGCCCAGGCGCGTTGACAAGAACTCCTTGTTGAAGGCCACCAGCAGGATGAAGCCGTAGTACACGACCATCATCGCCAGGGTCAGCCACCAGCCAAAGCTGGATCGTTTCGCCTTGAGCTCCTGGTATTTCGGGTGGCTCAAGATGCGCTGGACCATGTCGTCTTGCATGGGGTCTCCTCGTTGTGAAGTGGAGCCGCCAGCGTAGGCCTAGGCTCTTACCAAGCACTGACCCGAATATGAAGCGACGCTGACACAGCGTCTGTCCGGTGCCCCACACAGCGGGCGGTCTTGCTCTCTTTTTGAAAGCTTCGCGTCAGCTTCGACACTATCTCCTAGGGGCTTTCCCTAGATTGGAATGATGGCTCGCCGCTTGCAATTTTTCAGTAAGAAACCGTCAACACACTCGCCGCCGGAGTCACAGAACTGATCCGCAACCGACCGCGGATGAGAACCGTCGGGCCACCGTGCCGGACATACATGGAGCAAGCAAAATGGCATCAGCCGACATGACAAACAACGTGCGGGAACGGTCCCGTCCGATGACCCGCGAAGAGAAGAAGGTCATCATGGCCTCTTCCGCCGGCACCATCTTCGAGTGGTACGACTTCTACCTCTACGGTTCGCTGGCCGCCATCATCGGGGCGCAGTTCTTCACCGCTTTTCCCGAGAGCACCCGCAACGTGTTTGCCCTGCTGGCCTTTGCGGCCGGCTTCATCGTGCGCCCATTCGGCGCGCTGGTCTTCGGCATGCTGGGCGACATGATCGGCCGCAAGTACACCTTCCTGATGACCATCGTCATCATGGGCCTCTCCACTTTCCTGGTCGGCATCCTGCCCAACTATGAAAGCATCGGCACGGCCGCGCCCATCATCCTGATTCTGTTGCGCATGGCGCAGGGTCTGGCCCTGGGCGGCGAGTACGGTGGTGCAGCCATCTACGTGGCCGAACACGCACCCGCCAACCAGCGTGGTTACTTCACCGCCTTCATCCAGACCACGGCGACGCTGGGTCTGCTGCTGTCGCTGATCGTGATCCTGGCGGTGCAGGGCTACGTCAATGGTGCGTATCCCGATGTGGCCCTGATGAAGGATGGCGTTGCCGTCCTCATGGCCGACGGCAACCCGACCATGGTCAAGGCGTTCAACGCCTGGGGCTGGCGCATTCCGTTCATCGGCTCGATCTTCCTGCTGGCCATCTCGCTGTACATCCGCTTGCAGATGAACGAGAGCCCAGCCTTCAAGAAGATGAAGGAAGAGGGCCGCACCTCCAAAGCGCCGCTGAGCGAAGCCTTCGGCAACTGGAAAAACGGCAAGATCGCGCTGCTGGCGCTGTTCGGTCTGGTCGCAGGTCAGGCCGTGGTCTGGTACACGGGCCAGTTCTACGCGCTGTTCTTCATGCAGAACGTCATCAAGGTCGACAGCTTCACCGCCAACGTCATGGTGGCCTGGTCGCTGATTCTCGGCACCGGTGGCTTCCTGGTGTTTGGCGCGCTGTCCGACCGCATTGGCCGCAAGCCGATCATCCTGGCGGGCTGCCTGCTGGGCGCGATCACCTTCCTGCCGGTGTTCACGCTGCTGACCAAGACCGCCAACCCGGCGCTCTACTTGGCGCACCAGACCCCGGTCACGGTGACCGTGTCGCCAACCGACTGTTCGTTCCAGTTCAACCCGACCGGCACGGTGAAGTTCACGTCGTCTTGCGACATTGCCAAGGCCCAACTGGCCCGCACCTCGGTCAACTACGAAACCATCGTGGCTGCCGCCGACACCGTGGCCACGGTGAAGGTTGGTGAAACCGCGATCCCGTCGTACGACGCGAGCAAACTGACCGGCGACGAACTGAAGAAAGCGAAAGCCACCTTCGACGGCAGCCTGAACGCGGCGCTGAAGCAAGCGGGTTATCCGCTGGTGCCGGCCGACAACACGTCAATAGCCAAAGCCAACCACTTCTTCGACATCTTCTCGTCGCAGAAGCTCACCATCGTGGCCATCCTGACCTACTTGGTCATCCTGGTGACCATGGTCTACGGCCCCATTGCCGCCATGCTGGTTGAACTGTTCCCGACCCGCATCCGTTACTCCGGTCTGTCGCTGCCATATCACATCGGCAACGGCTGGTTCGGTGGCCTGATGCCGGCGACCGCGTTTGCAATCTCGGCGCAGACCGGCAACATCTACTCGGGCCTCTGGTACGCCATCGTGATTGCCGTCATGACGGTCGTCATCGGCACGCTGTTCGTGCCGGGTGGCACGCACAAGAAGGACATCTTCGCCGGCGACTCCGCCGCTCGATAATTCCGTCTCGATGAACGGGCCTGGGTCTTCCAGAAGACCCAGGCCCGTTCTCTTTTTGAGGTGCGGAAAATGGTGGGCAAGGTGCCCGCTTCAGCCCAAAGGAAACGTTCCCGTGATTGATCTTGTGTTTTCGCAGTTGACCGACGTGTTTCGCATCGGCCTGATCGTTGCCCTGGTGGTCACGATGCTCAGAACCGCCCCGGTGACCGGGCGCGTCTTGCCCTTGGTCGCCGGCGTGGTGTTCGTGGCCGTGATCCTGCCCACCACCATGCGCAGCGAGTCAACCAGTGTCACCAGCGCGATCCTGGCCGGGCTGGTTTCGAACGCGATCATCCTGGTGTTGGTGCTCGCCGTGGCGAGGTTGATTGCACGGCTGCGTCGCTGATCCTGCGCGCTGATGGCGCCGGCGCCTGACGCGCCTCAGTACTCCAGGCGTTCCGGGCGGATCTCCTGCAGGATGGTGGTGGCGATCTCTTCGATCGACTTGGTCGTGGTCGACAACCACCGGATGCCTTCGCGCCGCATCATGCCTTCGGCCTCGCTCACTTCCATGCGGCAGTTCTCCAGGCTCGCGTAGCGCGAGTTGGGGCGACGCTCGTTGCGGATCTCGCACAGGCGCTCGGGCGCGATGGTGAGACCAAAGATCTTCTTGCGGTGCGCCACCAGCGCGGGCGGCAGCTTGCGGCGCTCGAAGTCTTCGGGAATCAGTGGGTAGTTGGATGCCTTCAGGCCGTATTGCATGGCCAGGTAGAGCGAGGTGGGTGTCTTGCCACTGCGGCTCACGCCCACCAGGATCACGTCGGACCCTTGCAGGTCCTTGTGGCTCTGGCCGTCGTCGTGCGCCAGTGAGAAGTTGATGGCCTCGATGCGGTCGTTGTAGGCCTTGCTTTTGGACGCGTCTGAAAAACGCCCCACGCGGTGGTTGGACTTGATGCCCAGCTCCTGCTCCATCGGCTCCACGAAGGTGCCGAACATGTCGAGCATCATGCCGTTGCAGTGACCTTGGAACACCGCCAGCACCTCCATGTTGACCACGGTGGTGAAGACCAGCGGGCGTCGGCCTTCAACCTCGGCGGTGTGGTTGATCTGGCGCACCGCTTGGTGGGCCTTGTCCACACTGTCGAGAAACGGCAGGCGAACACGCCGCACCTCGGTTTCGAACTGGGCCAGCAGGGCGTTGCCGAAGGTCTCGGCGGTGATGCCGGTGCCGTCGGAGATGAAGAAGACCGTTCGGTTGGGCATGGGGGCGCGTCCTTACAATACCGGGTGTTGTGTCGGGGTCATTATCAATGGCCCTGCCGTCTCATTTGCCTCCCTGCCCGGTGCCAGACCCACAACAGAACAACAGGTCACCAGCCCCTGCATGGACACCCCGGTTTTTCAACCTTAGGAGTTTTCCCATGTCCCACCTGTTTGGAGCGACCGATCTGGTCGTGCCGTTCGAAAAATTGCGGATGAGCGACGTCGAGTCGGTCGGCGGCAAGAACGCCAGCCTCGGCGAGATGATTTCCCAGCTGCCCACCGGCGTGAAAGTGCCCACAGGCTTTGCCACCACCGCGCACGCTTTCCGTGAGTTCCTCAAACACGACGGCCTGACCGAGCGCATCAACGCGCGCTTGGACGCGCTCGACACCGAAGACGTGCGCGCCCTGGCGCTGGCCGGTGCCGAGATCCGCGCCATGGTGGAAAACCAGCCGTTCCCGGCCGACCTGGAGAAGGCCATCCGCGAAGCCTTCGTCACGCTGACCAGCGGCAACGCCACGGCCTCGTTTGCCGTGCGTTCCTCGGCCACCGCCGAAGACCTGCCCGACGCTTCGTTTGCCGGTCAGCAGGAAACCTTCCTCAACGTGATCGGCATTGAAGAAGTGCTGCACAAGATGAAGGAAGTGTTTGCCTCGCTCTACAACGACCGCGCCATCAGCTACCGCGTGCACAAGGGCTTTGCCCATGCCGACGTGGCGCTCTCTGCCGGCGTGCAGCGCATGGTGCGCTCCGACCTGGGGGCCGCCGGCGTGATGTTCACCATCGACACCGAGAGCGGTTTTGAAGACGTGGTCTTCATCACCAGCAGCTACGGCCTGGGTGAAACGGTGGTGCAGGGCGCCGTGAACCCCGACGAGTTTTATGTGCACAAGCCCATGCTCAAGGCCGGCAAACGCGCGCTGATCCGCCGCAACCTGGGCAGCAAACTGATCCAGATGGGGTTCACCACCGACGCAGAAAAGTCGGGCACGGGTGCACTCAAGGGCAAGCTGGTGAAGACCACCGACGTGCCGGTGGAACTGCGCAACCGCTACAGCCTGACCGATGCCGATGCGGAACAGCTCGCGCGCTACGCGATGGTGATCGAGCAGCACTACGGCCGCCCGATGGACATCGAGTGGGGCAAGGACGGTGTGGACGGTGAGCTCTACATCCTGCAGGCCCGGCCCGAGACGGTGAAGAGCCAGAGTGCCGGCAAAACCGAGGTGCGCTACAAGCTCAAGGGCAAGGGCGCGGTGCTGGCCAGTGGCCGCGCGATCGGTCAGAAGGTGGGCACGGGCCCGGTGCGCCTGGTGCACAACATCAGCGAGATGGACAAGGTGCAGCCCGGCGACGTGCTGGTGACCGACATGACCGACCCGAACTGGGAGCCGGTGATGAAGCGGGCCAGCGCCATCGTGACCAACCGCGGCGGGCGCACCTGCCACGCGGCCATCATTGCGCGCGAGCTGGGCATCCCGGCCGTGGTGGGTTGTGGCGATGCGACCGAGCTGCTGAAAGAAGGCACGCTGGTCACGGTGAGCTGCGCCGAGGGCGACACCGGCAATATCTACGACGGCCTGCTGGAGACCGAGATCACCGAAGTGCAGCGCGGCGAGATGCCACCGCTGGACGTGAAGATCATGATGAACGTGGGCAACCCGCAGCTGGCATTTGACTTCTGCCAGATCCCCAACGGCGGTGTGGGGCTGGCGCGATTGGAGTTCATCATCAACAACAACATCGGCGTGCACCCCAAGGCGATCCTGGACTACCCGCAGATCGACGCCGACCTGAAAAAGGCGGTGGAGTCGGTGGCCCGTGGGCACGCCTCGCCGCGCGCTTTTTACGTGGACAAGGTTGCCGAAGGTGTGGCCACCATCGCCGCGGCCTTCTGGCCCAAGCCGGTGATCGTTCGGCTGTCGGACTTCAAGAGCAACGAGTACCGCAAACTGGTGGGCGGCTCGCGCTACGAGCCCGATGAAGAGAACCCGATGCTGGGCTTTCGCGGTGCGGCGCGCTACATCAGCGAAGACTTCCGCGAAGCCTTTGCCATGGAGTGCGAGGCGCTCAAGCGCGTGCGCGAAGACATGGGCCTGGACAACGTGCAGGTGATGGTGCCGTTCGTGCGCACGCTGGCGCAGGCCAAGCGCGTGACCGAGCTCATGGCCGACAAGGGCTTGAAGCGTGGCGACAACGGTCTCAAGGTCATCATGATGTGCGAGATCCCGAGCAACGCGGTGCTGGCCAAGGACTTCCTGCAGTACTTCGACGGCTTCTCCATCGGCTCCAACGACCTGACCCAGCTCACCCTGGGCCTGGACCGCGATTCGGGCCTGGAGCTGCTCGCGCACGACTTCGACGAACGCGATCCGGCGGTGAAGGCGCTGCTGCAGATGGCCATCAGCGCCTGCCGCGCCGAGGGCAAGTACGTGGGCATCTGCGGCCAGGGCCCCAGCGACCACCCCGACTTCGCGCAGTGGCTGCGCGACGAGGGCATCAGCTCGATCTCGCTGAACCCGGACTCAGTGGTCGACACCTGGCAGTTGTTGTCGGCCAGCCAGAAATGAACGGTCAACGCTTCGGCGTTTGACCCAGAAGCGGCAGTGGGCAACCCTGCCGCTTTTTTCATGGTCGGCCCGGTCGGTCTGGAGCCGGCGGCGGGCGCACAATCCAGTCGCGCACCGCGGCTTTGATCTGCGGTGAACGATGGAGGAGACGACCATGTTCAAAGGCCTCGCCGCCCAACGCCTGGTGGCCCTGTTCTTCGCCGCCGCGGCATTGTTCAACTTTCCTTTGCTGGCCCTCTGGGACCACGATGCCCGCGTGTGGGGCCTGCCGCTGTTTCCACTCGCGCTGTTCGCCATCTGGGCGGTGTTGATCGCCGTGCTGGCCTGGGTGGTGGAGCACCACAGCAACGTGTCACCCCTCGACTGAACATGCTCTCGGCCTCGCTGGTCATCGGCGTTTCTTTTGCCTACTTGCTGCTGCTGTTTGCGGTGGCGTACTGGGGCGACCGGCGTGCCGCGCAGGGTCGTTCGGTGATTTCCAGCCCGTGGGTGTATGCCCTGTCCATGGCGGTGTATTGCACCGCATGGACCTACTTCGGCAGCGTGGGTCGTGCGGCCAACTCGGGCGTGTGGTTCCTGCCGATTTATCTGGGGCCCATGCTGGCCATGCTGCTGGCCTGGATGGTGGTGCGCAAGATGATCCGCATCGCCAAGACCTGGCGCATCACCTCCATTGCCGACTTCATTGCCAGCCGCTACGGCAAGAGCCCGCTGCTGGCCGGGCTGGTGACGCTGATCACGGTGGTGGGCATCGTTCCCTACATCGCCCTGCAGCTCAAGGCCATTGCCAGCGGTTATTCGGTGCTCACCTCGCCGCTGGGCATGCCGGCGGTGCAGAGCGCGGACTGGTGGAGCGACAGCACGCTGTATGTTGCGCTGGCACTGGCCGGCTTCACCATCGTGTTCGGCGCCCGCCACCTGGACAGCACCGAGCGCCACGAAGGCATGGTGGCGGCGATCGCGTTTGAATCGGTGGTCAAGCTGGTGGCGTTCATGGCGGTGGGCCTGTTCGTCTGCTTCGGCCTTTTTGCAAGCCCGGCGGCGCTGTTTGACCAGGCGCACGCGGTGGACGAGCTGCGCCGCCTGATGCAGTTTGGCCAGGGCCAACCGTTTGCCTACGCGCAGTGGCTGGGGCTCACGCTGCTGGCCATGCTGTCGGTGATCTTTCTGCCGCGCCAGTTCCAGGTGATGGTGGTGGAGAACGTGGACGAGAACCACCTGCGGCGCGCCGTCTGGGCGTTCCCGCTGTACCTGCTGCTGATCAACCTGTTCGTGTTGCCGATCGCCTTGGGCGGCTTGCTGCACTTCGGGCCCGGGCGCATGGACCCGGAAACCTTTGTGTTGTCGCTTCCGTTGTCGCAAGGGCAGGGCGCGCTGGCGTTGTTCGCCTTCGTGGGCGGGCTCTCGGCCGCCACCGGCATGGTGATCGTGGAAGCCATTGCGGTGTCCACCATGGTCTGCAACGACCTGGTGATGCCGCTGCTGCTGCGCATGCGGCGCTTTGGCGCGCGCGCCAGTGGCGACCTCACCGCGGTGCTGCTGCGCATCCGGCGCCTGGCCATCCTGGGCATTCTGCTGCTGGGCTACCTGTACTTTCACCTGGCCGGCGAGGCCTACGCGCTGGTGAGCATCGGCCTCATCAGCTTTGCGGCGGTGGCGCAGTTTGCGCCCGCGCTGCTGGGCGGCATGTACTGGAAGGGCGGCACGCAACGCGGTGCGCTGGCGGGCTTGTTGCTGGGCTTTGCCTTCTGGGTCTATACGCTCATGCTGCCCTCGCTGGTGAAATCGGGCTGGCTCACCGCGGGCTTTCTGGAGCAAGGGCCCTTTGGCTGGTGGCTGCTCAAGCCCGAGGCCTTCCTGGGCCTGGCCGGGTTGGACAACCTCACGCACTCGCTGATCTGGAGCCTGCTGGCCAATGTGGCGGCCTATGTGGGCGTGTCGCTCTGGCGCGCACCCACCGCGCGCGAAACCAGCCAGGCGCTGCTGTTTGTGGACGTGTTTCACCGCACGGCGGCCTCGCGCCCGGTGTTCTGGCAGGGCAAGGCGCAGGTGTCGGCGCTGCTACCGCTGGTGGGGCGTTTCCTGGGCGTGGAGGCGGCGCAGCGCCTGTTTGCCGACTACGCCTTGCGCGTGGGTGCGCGGCAGATCGAACAGATCCCGGCCGACGCGCGGCTGGTGCACTTTGTGGAAACCCAACTGGCGGGGGCGATCGGCAGCGCGTCGGCGCGGGTGATGGTGGCCTCGGTGGTGGAAGAGGAGGCGCTGGACCTGGACGACGTGATGCGCATCCTGGACGAAGCCTCGCAGTTGCGCGCGTATTCGCATGCGCTGGAGGAGAAGTCGCAGTCGCTGGAGCGCGCCACGGCCGAGTTGCGCCGGGCCAACGAGCAGCTCAAGAGCCTGGACCGGCTCAAGGACGATTTCATGTCGTCGGTGACGCACGAACTGCGCACGCCCTTGACCTCGATCAGGGCCCTGGCCGAGCTGATGCGCGACGATGCCGACATGGTGTCCGTGCAGCGCCAGCAGTTTGTGGGCATCATCGTGGGCGAGACCGAACGGCTCAGTCGCCTGGTGAACCAGGTGCTGGACATGGCCAAGATCGAGTCGGGCCACGCCGAGTGGCACGACGACGAGGTGGACATGAAGGCCTTGCTGGAGCAGGCCGCCAGCACCATGGCCGAGCCGCTGCGCGAGCGCGGTGTGACGCTGGTGCTGGAGTTGCCCGCGCAAGTGCAAGCCCTGCACGCCGACGCCGACCGCTTGATGCAGGTGATGCTCAACCTGTTGTCGAACGCGGCCAAGTACGCGCCGCGCGACACAGGCCGTGTGGTGGTGAGACTTCAGGAAGGGGGCGAAGGCGTGGAAGTCGAGGTGCAGGACAACGGCCCGGGCATTGCGCCCGACCAACAAGCCATGGTGTTCGAGAAGTTTCGCCAGGTGGGCGGCGACGCGCATTACCGGCCCGGCGGCACCGGCCTGGGGTTGCCGATCAGCCGCCAGATCGTGGCGCACTTCGGTGGGCGCATGTGGCTGCGCTGCGACGTGGGGCAGGGGGCGGTGTTCGGCTTCTGCTTGCCGCGGCGGACACCACAGACAACAGCGCAAGGAGACCCGACATGAGCCACAAGATCCTGATTGCCGACGACGAGCCCAACATCCTGATCTCGCTGGAGTTCCTGATGAAGCGCGAGGGCTACACCGTGCTGCTCGCCCATGACGGCCAGGAGGCCCTGGACCTGCTGCGCCGCGAGCGGCCGCGCCTGGTGCTGCTGGACGTGATGATGCCGCGCAAGACCGGCTT
>JBKBWW010000071.1:0-18972 GCA_046314475.1 Hydrogenophaga sp. | reverse complement strand
GTTCGCGCTCTTTCTTGCGCACGTCGTCCACCTGGTTGCGCATGGTGCTGCACAACTTTTCGATGGCCTTGGCGGTGAAGCGGATCGACATCAGCGTTTCGGTGATGGCTTTCTGCGTCTTCAGGTAGGTCGGCGTGCCGTAGCCTTCCTTGTCGTAGGTCTTGTGCAGCTTCTCGAACAGCGTGCGCATGGTGTCGAAGCGGGTGAGGGCTTCGCGCTTGAGTTCTTCGAGCTTGCGCGTGAGGGCCTTGGAGCCGCCCTTGCCATCGTCGTCATCGGCTTCGTCGTAGTCGTCGAAGTCTTCTTCGGCCACGTAGTCGTCCGCCGCGTCGGCGTCGGCAAAGCCGTCGACCACGGTCGAAATCACGACCTTGCCACTGCGGATGTCTTCAGCCATCACCAGGATCTCGGCAATGGTGGCCGGGCTCTCGCTGATGGCGGCCATCATGTCGTTCAAGCCGCCTTCGATGCGCTTGGCAATCTCGATCTCGCCTTCGCGCGTCAGCAGTTCCACGGTGCCCATTTCGCGCATGTACATGCGAACCGGGTCGGTGGTGCGGCCGAATTCGCTGTCCACGGTGGACAGGGCCGCTTCGGCTTCTTCTTCGGCTTCTTCTTCGGTGGCGGCGGTGGGGCCGGTGTTGTTCAGCAGCAGGGTTTCTGCATCGGGTGTCTGTTCGTACACCGCCACGCCCATGTCGTTGAGCAGCGAGACCACCACTTCCAGCGTCTCTGCCTCGACCAGTTTGTCGGGCAGGTGGTCGTTGATCTCGCCGTGCGTGAGGTAGCCGCGCGTCTTGCCCAGCTTGATCAGGGTCTTGAGGCGTTCGCGGCGGTTGCGCGCTTCTTCTTCGGACAGGACGGTCTCGTCCAGGCCGAATTCCTTCATCAGCGCGCGCTCTTTCGCCTTGCTGATCTTCATGCGCAGTGGCTTGACCTTTTCGGTCGTGGTCGACGTGGTGTCGACCGCTTCGGCTTCGACTTCACCCGCCAGGTCGTCTTCGATGTCGCTCAGGTCGGCATCGTCCATGTCGCCGCCGGACGACTTGCTGTCGGCTTTGGGCTTGCGACCGCGTTTGGCCGCAGGCTTGTCGTCGGCAGCGGCTTTGGCCGGGCGGCCGGCCTTCTTTTTCGCGGGCGTGTCTTCGAGCAACTCGGTGTCGAGTGCTTCGGGCTTGGCCTTGGCGGCGGTTTTTTTGGCGGGAGCGGCCTTGGCGGCGGCTTTGGCAGGGGTCTTGTCGGTCACAGCAGGAGCTTTCTTCGGGGGCAAAGCCGGGGCGGTGGCGCGTGTGACGGCCTTCGTGGCGGGTTTTGTGCTGGACGAGACGGGCGTGCTGGATTTCTTCGCGGGCATGAGGACCTCAGAAAAATGTCGAACTGGAACCGGCAGAACACACAAAAAACGCCTGAAGGCCGCGCGACGCGGTCCGTCCCGGTGATTTTGTTGGGCACAACACCCACCTTTCGCCGGAAAGGGCAGGCCTGCAAGCTGTTGGGGCGAACATTTGGTGTGCAGTCCTTGCGGGGTTCCGTCAGGCCCGGGGAGGGTCGCTGAGGTGGCCAGGAGAAGTGTCCATGTAGCCCTGTTCAGGGGCCGGGCCGGTGCCGGAGGTGCTGCTGTCGCGCTTGCGGTGCAAAACCGTGGATTATACCGCGCCGCCCGTATTTCGCTAGGTGGCTGCGGCGCTGGTTTTCAAGGCAGCCAGCTGGGCGCTCACGCGTTTGTAGTCGTCCAGAGCGCTGGGGTCGCCCTGGGCCACGCGGTCGGCCAGCTCGCGCGCCTGTGCCTCCAGGCCGTCGCGGCGCAGGCGGTTCATCACGTCGCTCAGTTCCGAGACTTCGGAGGCCGGATCGTCGCTGGGCGGCACCTGCTCCACCTGCGTGCAGGCAAACACCTCGTGCTCGTGCCCGCGCAAGGCCTCGCGCAGGGCGGCCCAGGGCTGCGGGCCGTGCTCATGAAGTTGCGCTTCCAGCCAGGCGAACAGCGGGCCGTGCGGTGCGGGCAAGTGGGCCAGCAAGCCGTGGTCGTCGGCGGAGAGGCCGTCCCAGGCTTGCGCGTTGGCCAGCAGCAGGCCCACGGCGCGGTCGGCGCGGCTGCCGCCGGCGCGGCGCGTGCCGAGCATGCGCGGCGGCGGTGGCGGGCCCTTGCGCCACTTGCTGTAGCCCTTCTTGCCGTAGCTGCTGCCGCTGTCACTGCGGTAGCTGCTGCTGGATTCGTACGCACCGGGTGAGGATTCGTAGGATGCGCCGCCGTCGTAGCCGGCGTCGTGCGACGTCTGTGCGGGTGCTTGTCCCGCCGAGCGCGGCGCGCGCGATCCGCCGGCCTGTTGCCAGAGTTGCAGCAGGTCGGCGCTGCCGATGCCGATACCGGTGGAGAGCTCACCGATGAGTTGGCGCTTCAGGGCACCGTCGGGCAGGGCGCTCCAGAGCGGGCGTGCCTGGCTGGCCATGCGGGCGCGGCCTTCGGCGCTGGTGAGGTCGCACTCGGCGCTGGCAGCTTCGATCAGGAAGCGAGAGAGCGGCACAGCGTCTTTGACGCACTGGGCGAACGCGGCTTCGCCATTGGCGCGGATGAAGCTGTCGGGGTCGTGCTCGGCAGGCAAAAAGAGGAACTTGACGTTGCGCGTGTCGGTGGCCAGGGGCAGGGCGGCGTCGAGCGCTTTGCGCGCGGCGCGCTGGCCAGCGTTGTCGCCGTCGAAGCTGAAGACCACGCTGTCGGTGAAGCGAAAGAGCTTCTGCACATGGTCGGGCGTGCAGGCCGTGCCGAGGGTGGCCACGGCGTTGGCAAAACCGAGCTGGGCCAGGGCCACCACGTCCATGTAGCCCTCGGTGACCAGCGCATACCCAGCCACGCGGATGGCGGTGCGGCCTTCGAACAGGCCGTAGAGCTCGCGCCCTTTGCTGAACACGGGCGTCTCAGGTGAGTTGAGGTATTTGGGTTCGCCTTTGTCGAGCACGCGTCCGCCAAAGCCGATGCACTCGCCTTTGACGTTTCGGATCGGGAACATGATGCGGTCACGAAAACGGTCGTAGCGTTTGGACTGGCCGTCCGCGCCTTTTTCGTCTTCGTGCTCAATCACCATGCCGGACTCGACCAGCAGCGGGTCCTGGTAGTCCGGGAACACGCTGGCCAGCGCACGCCAGCCTTCGGGCGCGTAGCCCAAGCCGAAAGTTTTGGCGATCTGGCCCGAAAGGCCGCGGCCTTTGAGGTAGTCCACCGCGCGCGGCGCCACCTTCAGCTGTTTTGCGTAGGCCTGAGCGGCTTTTTCCAGCACGTCGGTGAGGGTCACCTGTTTCTGGCGCTGCTGCGCGGCGCGTTCGCGGTCCTGCGGCGAAGCGTCGTCTTCCGGGATCTGCAGGCCGGTTTGCTGGGCCAGGTCTTTCACCGCCTCGATGAAGCTCATGCCGGCGTGCTCCATCAGGAAGCCGATGGCGTTGCCGTTGGCCCCGCAGCCGAAGCAGTGATAGAACTGCTTCGTGGGGCTGACGCTGAACGAGGGCGACTTTTCGCCGTGGAACGGGCACAGGCCCATGAGGTTGGCGCCGCCCTTCTTGAGCTGCACGTAGCGGCCCACCACGTCGACCACGTCCACGCGGTTGAGCAGTTCCTGGATGAAGGTCTGGGGGATGGCCACGGGGGTATTCTCTCGCACGGGCCCAAAGACCCATTCCCACCAGGAGACAACCGCCATGACCAGCATCTTCGACCGGGACCTCCCGCGCACCGAGGCCAACTTCGCGCCGTTCTCGCCGCTCTCCTTCATCGAACGCACCGCCGAGGTGTATCCCGATCGGCTGGCGGTGGTGCATGGCGCGCTGCGCCAGACCTGGAGCGAGACCTACGCCCGCTGCCGGCGCCTGGCCAGCGCCCTGCAGCGCGCCGGCATCGGCAAGAACGACACCGTGGCCGTGATGCTGCCCAACACGCCGCCCATGGTGGAGGCCCATTTCGGTGTGCCCATGGCGGGCGCGGTGCTCAACGCGCTCAACACGCGGCTGGACCCCGAAGCCATTGCCTTCATGCTCGACCATGGCGAAGCAAAGGTGGTGATCGTGGACCCGGAGTTCTCTCTCACGCTGAAGAAGGCGCTGACGATGCGCCAGGCCAGCACGCCACTGCTGGTGATCGACGTCGAGGATGCGCTGTTCGCCGGAACAGCCGAGCGCATCGGCACCAGCACTTACGAGACTTTTCTCGCGGGTGGCGACCCGGCGTTTGCCTGGAGCCTGCCGGCCGACGAGTGGGACGCCATTGCGCTGAACTACACCAGTGGCACCACGGGCAATCCCAAGGGCGTGGTCTACCACCACCGCGGTGCGGCGATGAACGCAGTCTCCAATGTGATGGAGTGGGACATGCCGAAGCACGCGGTGTACCTGTGGACGCTGCCCATGTTTCACTGCAATGGCTGGTGTTTTCCGTGGACGGTGGCCGCGCGTGCGGGCGTGAACGTCTGCCTGCGCCGCGTGGAAGCGCAGGCGATCTTCGACGCCATGCGCGACCATGCTGTGACGCACTACTGCAGCGCACCCATCGTGCACGGCATGCTGGTGAACTCACCGGCGGCCATGAAGGTGGGGCTGCCTGCGGGTGTGAAGGCCATGGTGGCGGGCGCGGCGCCGCCGGCGTCGATGATCGAGGGCATGGAGCAGATGGGCTTTGACCTCACGCATGTGTACGGTCTGACCGAGGTCTACGGCCCGGCCACGGTGTGTGCGAAACACGAAGCCTGGGACGCGCTGGACATCGGTGAGCGCGCCCGGCTCAATGCGCGCCAGGGCGTGCGTTACCACCTGCAGCGCGACGTGCGCGTGCTCGACCCGGAGACCATGCTGCCTGTGCCGCAAGACGGCGAAACCATGGGCGAAATCATGTTCAAGGGCAACATCGCGATGAAGGGTTACCTCAAGAACCCGACGGCCACCACCGAGGCCTTTGCCGGTGGCTGGTTCCACAGCGGCGACCTGGCCGTGCAGTACCCGGATGGCTACTTCAAGATCAAGGACCGCAGCAAGGACATCATCATCTCGGGCGGCGAGAACATCTCGTCGATCGAGGTGGAAGACGTGCTCTACCGCCACCCCGCGGTGCTGGCCGCCGCCGTGGTGGCCAAGGCCGATGCGAAGTGGGGCGAGACGCCGTGCGCCTTCATCGAGCTCAAGGCCGGGGCTGAGACCACGGCGGAGGCCATCGTGGCGCACTGCAAGCAGCACCTGGCCGGCTTCAAGGTGCCGCGCGCGGTGGTGTTTGGTGAACTGCCCAAGACCAGCACCGGCAAGATCCAGAAGTTCGAACTGCGCAAGCTGGCCGGCTCGGCGGCGGCCATCAACGTTTAGTCGCCCGCCACGATGCCTTCACGCCGCGGGTCGGCGCCGCCCAGCCACACGCCGCGCCCACGCACGAGGGCCTGCGCGCCGCTGGTGAGTTCGCCTTGTTGCACGGTGTGGCCGCGTTGCTGCAAAGCTTCCACCGTCCCCACCGGGAAGCGGCCTTGCTCCAGCACCAACGGGCCGCCCAGCGTGCCGAAGTTGGGCAGGTCCACGGCGGCCTGCGGCGACAGACCCCACTGCTGCACACCGTGCAGCACCTTGGCGGTGTAGTGGATGATGAAGGCGCCGCCCGGGCTGCCGGTGCTCATGAGCAGTTCACCCGAGGCCTTGTCGAACACCAGCGTGGGCGACATTGACGAGCGCGGGCGCTTGCCGGGCTCGACCCGGTTGGCCACGGCCCGGCCTTGGGCGTCGCGCGGCGCGAAGCTGAAGTCGGTGAGTTCGTTGTTGAGCAGGAAGCCGCCGGGGCGAGATGGGTCGGTGGTGACCATGAGGCGCGAGCCGAAGGCCGATTCGATGGTGGTGGTCATGGCCAGCGCGTTGCCGAAACCGTCCACGATGCTGATGTGGCTGGTGCCGTGTTCGGCCTGGTCGGGCATGGGCGCCCAGCTGCTTTGTATGCCACCCGGCTGACCTGCGGGTGCCTGCGGCATGCGGGCCGCGCTGATCAGGCGCGCACGGTCGTCGAGGTAGCGCGGCTCCAGCAGGCTGGCCCAGCGGCCAGCGGGTGGCGCCACGAAGTCCGGGTCGGCCAAGAACTGTGCGCGGTCGGCGAACGCCAAGCGTGACGCTTCGTTGTAGCTGTGCAGCCAGTCCACCGAGGGCAGGTTGTTGGTCAACGGCGCGGCGGCTTGCGGCGTGCGCGCGAGCAGGCCCAGGATCTGCCCGATGGCGATGGCACCTGAGCTGGGCGGCGGAAAACCGCAGATGCGCAGCGCACGCAGCGCGGCGGTGTGATCAATGCAGATCGCCTCGCGCTCGCGTGGTTGGTAGGCCTTCAGGTCTTCCAGGCTCAGCGTCCCGGGCAGCGTGGGGTGCTGGCGAACCTTGTTCACGATGGCGCGCGCCACCGGGCCGTCGTGCAACGCGAGAGGGCCGATGGCCGCGAGGTTGCGCAGCACCTGCGCCAGCTCGGGGTTGCGCAGCACATGGCCCACCGGGTGGGACTGACCGTCGGCGCGGTAGAAGTAGGCGGCGGCCACGGGATCGGCCTTGAGGGCCGCATCGGCCGCGAGCAGCGTGTGAAGGCGCGGGCTGATCGCAAAGCCTTGTTCGGCCAATGTGATCGCGGGACCGAACAGCCGAGCCCAAGGCAACTTGCCGTGTTGGCGGTGGGCCAACGCCAGCATCATCACCGCGCCCGGTACACCCACCGAACGCCCGCTGTTCACGGCGGCGGGGAAGGGCATTGGCTCACCTTGCGCGTTCAGGAACAGCTTCTCGTCCACCGCAGCGGGCGCTGTCTCCCGGCCGTCAAACGCCTGCAGCAGCTTCCCGTCGTGGTGCAACAGAAAGGCCCCGCCACCGATGCCGCTGGACTGTGGTTCCACCAGCGTGAGCACCATTTGCACCGCAATCGCCGCGTCCACCGCACTGCCTCCGGCGCGCAGGATCTGCGCCCCCGCCTCGGTGGCCAGCGGGTTGGCGGCGGCCACCGCCTGCCGCTGAAAAGTCCAGCCGGGTTTGGCCGTGAGGCCCGACGCGGCTTCGGGCTGCTGAACCGCAGGTGGTGCGGTGCAGGCACCCAGTAGCGCCAACCCGAGCGCGGCGAGCAGTGGCTTGCAAGCGTTCATGCGTCGGCCTTCCAAGCTCAGCGCGGAGCCAGGCGGATGGCCCCATCCAGGCGGATCACTTCGCCATTGAGCATGTCGTTTTCGATGATGTGTTTGGCCAGCTTGGCGTAGTCGGCGGGCGTTCCCAGTCGGCTGGGGAAGGGCACGCTGGCGGCCAGCGCGTCCTGCACCTCTTGCGGCATGCCGAACAGCATGGGCGTGCCGAAGATGCCGGGGGCAATCGTCATGTTGCGGATGCCGTTGCGCGAGAGGTCGCGCGCGATCGGCAGCGTCATGCCCACAATGCCGCCCTTGCTCGCCGCGTAGGCGGCCTGGCCGATCTGGCCGTCGTAGGCCGCCACGCTGGCGGTGCTGATCATCACGCCGCGCTCACCGGTGGCTTCGGGTTCGTTCTTGCACATCGCGTCGGAAGCGAGGCGGATCATGTTGAAGCTGCCCACCAGGTTGACCATGATGGTCTTGGTGTAGACGCCCAGGTTGTGCGGTCCGTTCTTGCCCACGGTCTTTTCGGCTGGCGCAATGCCCGCGCAGTTCACCAGGCCCATGAGCTTGCCCATGGACAAGGCCTGCGCCACCACGGCCTGGCCATCGGCCTCGCTGCTCACGTCGCACTTCACGAAGGCGCCACCGATCTCCTTGGCCACCGCTTCGCCTTTTTCCACCTGCATGTCGGCAATGACGACCTTGCCGCCGTTGGCCGCCAGCATGCGCGCCGTGCCTTCGCCCAGGCCCGATGCCCCGCCGGTGACGATGAAAACCTTGCCTTGTATGTCCATGGTGTGCTCCTGTGTCGTTGAAAGGGTGTTTGACGTTGACGTAAACGTCAATCAGCGCTGGATTATGCGGCAGGTGTCCGTCACGAGCTTGTCACCGACCGCGCCTAGTCTGAAGGTTTTTGCCCTCACGGAGTCCCCCATGTTCGACAGTCAGGACGAGTTGCTGCGCCGCATCCACACCGATTTGATGGATGGCTACGACGAAGAGTTGGAAATGGAAACTGAAGACCGCGTCGACGAATCGCAAGACGCCGAGGTCTTGAAGCGGCACAAGGCGGAACGGCAGCAGTACTTTCGCGAGTTGTTTCGCCTGCAGGCCGAACTGGTGAAGCTGCAGGACTGGGTGGTGGCCACCGGGCACAAGGTGGTGATCATTTTTGAAGGCCGCGACGCGGCGGGCAAGGGAGGTGTGATCAAGCGCATCACCCAGCGCCTGAACCCGCGCGTGTGCCGCGTGGCTGCGCTGCCCGCGCCCAACGACCGAGAGCGCACGCAGTGGTACTTTCAGCGCTACGCGGCGCACCTGCCGGCGGCGGGCGAGATGGTGCTGTTCGACCGCAGCTGGTACAACCGCGCCGGCGTGGAGCGGGTCATGGGCTTTTGCAGCGAAGAGCAGTACGAAGAGTTTTTCCGCTCGGTGCCCGAGTTCGAAAAGATGCTGGTGCGCTCGGGCATCCAGGTCATCAAGTACTGGTTTTCGATCTCCGACGAAGAGCAGCACCTGCGTTTTCTGGGCCGTATCCACGACCCGCTCAAGCAGTGGAAGCTCAGCCCCATGGACCTGGAAAGCCGCCGCCGCTGGGAGCTCTACACCCAGGCCAAAGAAGTGATGCTGGAGCGCACCCACATCCCCGAATCACCGTGGTGGGTGGTGCAAGCCGACGACAAGAAAAAGGCGCGCCTGAACTGCATTCACCACCTGCTGAACCAGATGCCGTATGGCGAGGTGGAGCGCGCCACCATCACGCTGCCCGAGCGGGTGCGGCACGAGGGCTACCGGCGCCATCAGGTGCCTGGCGAGATCCATGTGCCCCAGGTGTACTGACGAAGAAAGCAAAAGGCCCGCAATCGCGGGCCTTTGAATTGAAGCGGCTGGGCTTACTTGTAGCCGACTCGGTCCAGCATCTGCTGAACCTTCGTCATGTTTTTGGCCACCGAAGCCAGCGGCACGGTCTCGGCCTTGAAGTTGTCACCGCCCATGGCCTTGATGGCTGGGTTGGCGATTTTCAAGCCCTTGGCGGCCGGGAACTCGTTGTTGCCGTTGGCAAAGTAGTCCTGCGCAAACGGGCTGGCCAGGAACTCCATGAACTGGATGGCGTTGTCGCGGTTCTTCGCGTGCTTGGCCACGGCCGCGCCGGCAATGTTC
Organism: Hydrogenophaga sp.; assembly: GCA_046314475.1. Taxonomy (GTDB): domain Bacteria; phylum Pseudomonadota; class Gammaproteobacteria; order Burkholderiales; family Burkholderiaceae_C; genus Hydrogenophaga. Next base: position 9,706 of record JBKBWW010000071.1, on the reverse strand, counting down.
ACGTGGGTGCCGGTGGTGGCCTGGTTGGGGAACACCACACGCACCTTCTCCATCACGGCGCGGTCTTCCGGCTTGTCGGACTTGATGAGGCGCGCGACGTAGTAGGTGTTGGTCAGTGCCACGCCACATTCACCAGAGGCCACGGCCTTGATCTGGTCGGTGTCGCCACCTTTGGGCGCGCGCGCCATGTTGTCCACCAAGCCCTTGAGCCAGGCTTCGCCTTTTTGGTCGCCCAGGCGTTCGACCACGGTGGAGAACAACGAGAGGTTGTAGGGATGCGAGCCCGAGCGGGTGCAGACCATGCCCTTGAGCTTGGGGTCGGCGAGCTGTTCGTAGGTGGCCACGTCGGCTGCCTTGACGCGCATCGGGTCGTACACGATCACGCGGGCACGGGTGGAGAAGCCGGTCCAGGTCACGCCACCTTCGCTCGGCGCGGCGCGCAGGTTGGCCGGAATGGCGGCATCGAGCTTGGCCGACTGGATGGGTTGGAACAGGCCCTGGCTGTCGGCCGAGGCCATGCGCGCAGCGTCGACCAGCAGGATCACGTCGGCCGGTGAGGCGGCGCCTTCGGCACGCAGCCGCGCCACGATGCCGGCGTCGTCCGCGTCCACGCGGTTGATCTTGATGCCCGTGGTCTTGGTGAAGGTGTCGTACATCACCTCGTCGGTCTGGTAGTGGCGTGCCGAGTAGAGGTTGAGCACCTTGTCCTGCGCCAGGGCTTGGCCTTGCAGGCCGAGCGACGCGGCCACAGCGGCCAGGGCGATCGAGAGTTTGCGGAACGGGGTCATGCGGATCCTCGGGAGTTGAAATGAAGGAAACAAGGGGTGTTGGGTCGGGGGCGCGCGCAGGGCTTGCCGGATAATTGGGCACGATGCTAACACTAACGCGAATTGTTCTCAATAAGTATTGCCGCCTCTGGGGTCTTGCACTGGGCCTCGTTTTCCTGGCGGCTTGTTCCACCGTGCCAGAGCCCGTGCGGGTGCAGCCGGCAATGCCGCCGCAGGTTCAGCCACCGGTGGTGGCCCCCGTCATGCGAGCCCCGCGGCTCGGCCTGGCCCTGGGTGGAGGCGCCGCGCGCGGTTTCGCCCACGTGGGTGTGATCCAGGTGCTGGAAGAAAACGGTATCCGCCCCGACTTCCTGACGGGCACCTCGGCCGGCAGCCTGGTGGCCGCGCTCTACGCCAGTGGCAAAACCCCCACCGAGCTGGAGCGGGTGGCCATGAGCATGGACGAGGTGACGCTGACCGACTGGGCCTTGCCCATCCTGGGCCGAGGCCTGCTGCGCGGCGATGCACTGGCGCGCTACGTCAGCCAGGCTGTCGATGGCCGCACCATCGAGAGCATGGCGCTGCCCCTGGGCGTGCTGGCCACCGACCTGGGCACTGGGCAGGGCGTCTTGTTTCGCCGGGGCGATGTGGCGCAGGCGGTGCGGGCTTCCAGCGCCGTACCGGGCCTGTTCGCGCCGGTCGGCATTGCCGGGCGCGAATACGTGGATGGCGGACTGGTCGCGCCCGTGCCCGTGCAGCAGGCGCGCGACATGGGGGCCGAGGTGGTGTTGGCGGTGGACATCTCCAGCGCACCCGAAGGCAATCTGGCCGTGGGCAACATCCGCGTGCTGCTGCAGACCTTCGCGATCATGGGCCAGAGCATCAACCGGCATGAGCTGGCCACCGCCGATGTGGTGGTGCGCCCGGCGCTGGCGGGTGTGGGCAGCGCCGACTTTGCTTCGCGCAAGCGCTCCATCGAAGCGGGCCGCGCCGCCATGCTGGCAGCGCTGCCGCAGCTCAAGACCCAGCTGGCCCGCTTGAAATCCGTGAACGGCGCGCGGCCATAAAAAAAGCCCCTGTCTTGCAACAGGGGCTTAAGGGGTCCGATGAAATCGAATTTCGAAAAGGACCCGAGGAGACAACCAGAAGAACGGGTTTGATCTGAAACCTGTTCCCGTGAGAGTCAGGCAGATCGTGCGGTGATGCTAGTTTGCGGCAGGGCTTCAAAACCCCAGCCGCCGATCAACGGCACGATCAACCGCTTGTTCAGCGCTTTTTGGCAACCGACTTCGAAGCGTTGACGGCCGAGGTCGTCACGGTGTTGAAGTTGGCTTCGGCCATTTCGGTGGCTTGCTTGACAGCCTTCTGCACCGATTCCATGGCGTTGTTGGCGGCGGACACGGCGCTTTTCATCACGGCCACGGCGGTTTCGGAACCGGCAGGTGCGTTCTTGGAAGCGTTGTCGACAACAGCCATGAATTTCTTCTGGGTGTCGCTGGCTTGTGCTTCAGCGGCTTTGCCGAATTCGGCGGTCGTGCCTTGGGCGATGTCGTAGAGGTGGCGGCTGTAAGCCACGGTCTTTTCAGCCAGCGGCTGCATCAGGCTGGCTTGCAGCGTCAGCAGTTCCTGGGCGTCTTTGACGCTCAGCAGGGCCTGGGTGCTGTTGGCGGACTCGGACAGGGCAGCCTTGGTGGCTTGCACATTGAGTTCAACCAGCTTTTCCACGCCTTCGAAGGCTTTCTGGGTCAGACCAAAAATGGTCTCGATGTTGGCTTTCTGGGCGGCAATCATTTGTTCGGCGGTCAGCATATTCGTACTCCTAAACTTGGATGAAACAGGGTTTAGTTGAGGGCTGCTGGGAACACGGCGCTGTCTGGACGCTTTTGCTTTTTGTTCACATTGCTGCACTGCAACATAACCGCGATTATAGGGATAACCCTCGGCGGCGCAAGCGGTTTTTGCTGCGCTGCACCATTCTAGACAGGGCGGCCTAAATGGCGCACCCCGCCCATCGAATACCCGAGGCAGACACAATCCTTTGTCCTCTTCTTCCCTGTGCGAACTGCCTTGCAAGCCTTCTACGCCGATCACTTTGTGCTGCCACTGCCCGCCGGGCACCGTTTCCCCATGGCCAAGTACGCCCGGTTGCGCGAACGTCTGGCCCGGGAGCTGCCCCAGGTGGAACTGCGCGAGGCCCAGCCCGCCAGCGACGGCGAACTGGCGCTGGTGCACACCCCCGCCTATATAGAGGCCGTTCGCAGCGGCACCCTGGCGCCGGCCGCCCAGCGCGAGATCGGATTCCCCTGGAGCCCGGCCATGGCCGAGCGCGCGCGCCGTTCCGTGGGCGCCACGGTGCAGGCCTGCCGCCGTGCCCTGGGCGGCGGTGGCCTGGCCGCCAACCTGGCTGGTGGCACGCACCACGCTTACGCCGACAAGGGCAGTGGCTTCTGTGTTTTCAACGACGCCGCGGTGGCCGCCCGGCTGATGCAGGCCGAGCACGCGCGAGCCCACCGGGCACGCGGCATGCTGCGCGTGGCCATCGTCGATCTGGACGTGCACCAGGGCAACGGCACGGCCAGGATCTTTGCCCACGACGATTCGGTGTTCACGCTCTCGCTGCACGGCGCAAAAAACTTCCCGTTCCGCAAGGAGCCGAGCGACCTGGATGTGGAGTTGCCCGATGGCTGCGGCGATGCCGAGTACCTGGAGGCGCTGGAGCGCGCACTGGAAGAACTGGAGCGCCGCTTTGCGCCGGGCCTGGTGATCTACCTGGCAGGCGCCGACCCGCACGAAGGCGACCGCCTGGGCCGCCTCAAGCTCACGTTCGACGGCATGGAGGCGCGCGATCGGCGCGTGATGGACTGGGCCTGGACGCGTCGCCTGCCGCTGGCCTTCGTGATGGCTGGCGGCTATGGCACCGACATGGAGGCCACGGTGCAGGTGCAGATGAACACCTACCGCACGGCGGTGGAGTACCAGGCGCGCTGGCACGCCGCCACCGGAGCGGCCACGACGGCCGCGACAGTGGGCGACGCGACCCGCTGGCACAATGCCGCGCCATGAGCAACCCAGCACCGGCCTCGCGCCCGCAAGCCTTGCCGCGCAGCGCCTACCGCGTGCTGCGCTCCATCACCACCCGATGGGCCGACAACGATGTCTATGGCCACGTGAACAACGTGGTGTACTACAGCTGGTTCGACACCGTGGTCAACGCCCATCTGATCGAGCAGGGCGCGCTCGACATCCACCACGGGCCGGTGATCGGTCTCGTGATCGAAACCCAGTGCAACTACTTCGCACCCCTGGCCTTTCCGCAAACCGTGTGGGCGGGTCTTCGCGTGGCGCACCTGGGCACGTCCAGCGTGCGCTACGAGGTGGGCCTGTTTGCCGACGGTGAAGATCTGGCCGCCGCGTGCGGTCACTTCGTGCACGTCTATGTCGATCGCCACACCCGCCGGCCCGTGCCCTTGCCCGAGCCGCTCAAGACAACCCTGGAGACCCTGCTATGAGCCACAACCCCACCGCGCCCGTGATCGATCCGGTCAGCGTCGATGCCGCGATCACCAGCCGCATGTCGGCGCGCGCCTTCCTGCCGCAACCCGTGCCGCGCGCCACGCTGGAGCACCTGCTGCAAGTGGCGAGCCGCGCGCCCTCGGGCACCAACACGCAGCCCTGGAAGGTGTATGTGTTGCAGGGCCAGAGCCGCAACACGCTGGTGGACAAGGTCTGTGCCGCTCACGATGCCTTGCGCGCCGACCCGGCGCTGGCTGCCGAGTACCGCGAGGAATACGACTACTACCCCGAAAAATGGGTCAGCCCCTTCATTGACCGTCGGCGCGAAAACGGCTGGAGCCTCTATGGCCTGCTGGGCATCACCAAGGGCGACAAGGACAAGATGCACGCGCAGCACCAGCGCAACTTCCGTTTCTTCGACGCCCCAGTAGGCCTGATGTTCACGCTGGACCGCGTGATGGGCCGCGGCTCGCTGGTGGACTACGGCATGTTCCTGCAAAACATCATGGTGGCCGCGCGTGGCCATGGACTGCACACCTGCCCGCAGGCCGCGTGGAACGGTTTTGCCAAGATCATCCTGCCGCACGTGGGCGCTGGTGAGAGCGAAATGCTGGTTTGCGGCATGGCCCTGGGCTACGCCGACCCGGCCGACAAGGTCAACGGATTCCACACGCCGCGCGAGACGGTCGAGTCGTTCACGACCTGGCTGGAATAATCGCGCCTCTTTCCCTTTTCTTTTCAAACCCAGGAGACACCATGATCACCACCCCCAGCGGCCTGCAATACGAAGACACCGTGGTCGGCAATGGCGAAGTCGCCAAAGCCGGGCGCCCGGTGCAGGTGCACTACACCGGCTGGCTCTACAACGACGGCGTGCAAGGCTCCAAGTTCGATTCGAGCAAGGACCGTGGTCAGCCGTTTGAATTTCCGCTGGGTGCCGGCCACGTCATCAAGGGTTGGGACGAAGGCGTGCAGGGCATGGCCGTGGGGGGCACGCGCCGCCTGGTGATTCCGGCCGCGTTGGGCTACGGTGCGCGCGGCGCCGGTGGCGTGATTCCGCCCAACGCCACTTTGCTGTTCGAAGTCGATCTGCTCGCCGTCTGAGCGAACCCCTGCGGAGACTCCCATGAACAAAAGAAGCGTGCAGGCGCTGGCCTTGGCCGGTGCACTGCTGCCCGGTCTTGCGCGCGCGGCCGAGCTCGATGGAGCGCAGTTGTCGGTGTTGTGGGGCGTGCCGTTCGCGGGCGTGCTCTTGTCCATCGCACTCATGCCTTTGATGGTGCCCACCTTCTGGCACCACCATTTCGGCAAGGTGGCCGCCGCCTGGGGCCTGGCCTTCCTGATTCCGTTTGCCATCACCTTCGGCCCCGCGGCCACCGGCGTGGCGGTCGTGCACGCGGCATTGGCCGAGTACATCCCGTTCATCATCCTGCTCACCGCGTTGTTCACCGTGGCCGGCGGCATCTTCGTGCGCGGCAACCTGCACGGCAGTCCCGGGCTGAACACGGGTTTGCTGGCCATCGGTGCGGTGCTGGCCAGCTTCATGGGCACCACGGGTGCGTCCATGTTGCTGATCCGCCCGCTGATCCGGGCCAACGACAACCGCAAGCACCAGGCCCATGTGGTGGTGTTCTTCATCTTCATCGTGTCCAACGCCGGTGGCGCGCTCACGCCGCTGGGCGATCCGCCGCTGTTCCTGGGCTTTCTGAAGGGCGTGGACTTTTTCTGGACCGTGACGCACCTCTGGGGCCACACGCTGTTCCTCGTTGGTGTGCTGTTGGTGATGTTCTACGCCATCGACTGGTGGTACTACCACCGCCGTGAAGAGCTTCGCCCGGTGGACCCCACACCCGACACGCAGCGCCTCGGGTTCGATGGCAGCGTCAACTTTGCGCTGCTGGGCGTGGTGGTGTTTCTGGTGCTGCTCAGCGGGCTGTGGAAGTCGAGCGTGGTGTTCAACATCGCGGGCACCGACGTTGGCCTGCCCGGCATCGTGCGCGACATCGGCCTGATCGTCGTCACGCTTGTCTCGCTCAAGATCACGCCGTCCAGCGCGCACGAGAGCAACCAGTTCGGCTGGGGACCCATGCAGGAAGTGGCCAAGCTGTTCGCCGCCATCTTCCTCACCATCATCCCGGTGATCGCCATGCTCAAGGCGGGTGTGGACGGGCCGTTTGGTGCGGTGGTGAAGGCGGTGACCAACGGCGACGGCACGCCCAACCCGGCCATGTACTTCTGGGCCACGGGTGCACTGAGTTCTTTCCTGGACAACGCGCCCACCTACCTGGTGTTCTTCAACACCGCTGGTGGTGATCCGCAGGTGCTGATGAACGCGCTGGCGCCCACGCTGGTGGCCATCTCGGCCGGCGCCGTGTTCATGGGCGCCAACACCTACATCGGCAACGCACCCAACCTCATGGTCAAGGCCATCGCCGAAGAGCGCGGCGTGAAGATGCCGAGCTTCTTTGGCTACATGGTCTGGTCGGTCGGCATCCTGGTGCCGCTGTTCGCCCTCATGACCTGGTTCTGGTTCACCTGATTTCCTGGAGACACACACACATGACAAAACCTTCCATCCTCGTCAGCCGCAAGATCTTCCCCGACGTGATCGACCACCTGCGCGAGCATTTCGACGTGGACACCAACGACACCGACGGTGTGCTCCCCCCCGCGGAGCTGATCGCCCGTCTGCAGGGCAAGGTGGGCGCGCTCACCACCGGCAGCGAACGCATTGACGGCGCGGTGGCTGCGGCCTGCCCGCAATTGCGCGTGGTGGCCAACATCGCGGTGGGTTTCAACAACTTCGACGTGCCTGCGCTCAGCGCCGCCGGCGTGCTCGCCACCAACACGCCCGATGTGTTGACCGAGACCACCGCCGACTTCGGCTTTGCGCTGATCATGGCCACGGCCCGGCGCCTCACCGAGAGCGAACATTTCCTGCGCGCCGGTGAGTGGAACAAATGGGCACTGGACATGTTTGCCGGCGCCGAGGTGCACGGCAGCACGCTGGGCATTCTGGGCATGGGCCGCATCGGCCAGGCCATCGCTCGCCGCGGTGCCCACGGCTTCGGCATGAACGTGATTTATCACAACCGTTCGCGGCTCGATGCCGCCCTTGAGGCCGAATGCAAGGCCAGCTACGTGGACAAGACCACGCTGCTCAAGACCGCCGACCACCTGATCCTGGTGTTGCCTTACAGCCCGGAAAACCACCACACCATCGGTGCGGCCGAGATCGCGCAGATGAAGCCCAGTGCCACGCTGGTCAACATCGCGCGCGGCGGCATCGTGGACGACGCAGCGCTGGCACTGGCCTTGCGCAACCGCGTCATTGCTGCCGCCGGTCTGGATGTGTATGAGGGTGAACCCAAAGTGCACCCCGACCTGCTGACCGTGCCCAACGTGGTGCTCACGCCGCACATCGCCAGCGCCACCCTCAAGACGCGCCGCGCCATGGCCCAGTTGGCCGCCGACAACGTCATTTCTTACCTGACGCAAGGCAAACCGCTGACGCCGATCAACGCCGACATCCTGGGCAAAGGCGCGCGCTGATGACCGACTCCGCGCTGCTCATCGCGCTGCTGGTGCTCGCCGCCATCGGCGTGCTCCTGCAGGTGGCGCTGTGGCTGCGCAAGCCGGCGGTGGACGCCGACGAGCTGGCCCACCGCCAGACCTTGCTGAACCAGCTGCAGCAGACCACGCAGCGCGTGGAGCGGGTGGAGAGCGAGCTGCGCCGCGAGATGGCCGAGGGCTCACGCACCGCGCGTCAGGAGCTGCAGCAAACTTTGGCCACCTTCCAGGAAGCGCTCACCAGCCAGGGCGCCGAAGCCACGCGCACACAAAACGCGCAGATCGACGCCTTTGCGCAGCAGCTGGTGCAGCTGCGCGGCACGCTGGGCGACACGCTCACGAGGCAGTTGCAAGACCTGAGCGAGGCCAACTCTCGCCGCCTCGCCGAGGTGCGCGCCACGCTGGAGGCGCAGCTGATGCAGCTGCAGCAGGGCAATGCCGCCAAGCTCGACGAGATGCGCGCGACGGTCGACGAAAAACTGCAGAGCACGCTGCAGGCGCGCCTGGGCGAAAGCTTCAAACAAGTGGCCGACCGGCTGGAGCAGGTGCACAAGGGCCTGGGCGAGATGCAGACGTTGGCCCAAGGCGTGGGCGACCTGAAGCACCTGCTGACCAACGTGAAGACGCGCGGCATGTTCGGCGAGGCGCAGCTCGCGGCCCTGCTCGAACAGGTGTTCGCGCCCGACCAGTACGCCACGCAGGTCATGACCAAACCGGGCAGCCGCTTCACGGTGGACTTCGCCATCAAGATGCCGGGCCGCAGCGACGATGGCGCGCCGTGCTGGTTGCCGATCGACGCGAAGTTTCCGAATGAAGACTATGAGCGCCTGCTCGACGCACAACAGCGCGCCGATGCGGAAGGCGCGGAGATGGCCGCGCGCGGTCTGGAGCAGCGCATCAAACTGGAGGCCAAGTCCATGGCCGACAAGTACCTGGAGCCGCCGCACACCACCGACTTCGCCATCCTGTTCCTGCCCACCGAAGGCCTGTACGCCGAGGTGCTGCGCCGACCGGGCCTGATGGAAGTGCTGCAGCGCGAGTACCGCGTCACGCTGGCCGGGCCGACCACGCTCATGGCCATGCTCAACTCGCTGCAGATGGGCTTTCGCACGCTGGCGCTGGAGAAGCGCTCCAGCGAGGTGTGGCAGGTGCTGGGTGCGGTCAAGACCGAGTTCGGCAAGTTCGGCGATGTGCTGGCGCGCGTGAAAAGCCAGACCCAGACCGTGCTCAACACCCTGGACAGCGCCGAGACGCGCAGCCGCGCCATGGGCCGCGCGCTCAAGGCGGTGGAGGCGCTGCCACAAGAGCAGGCCAGCGCGCTGTTGCCGCTGGACCCCAACGACACCGGGGACGCTTGAACCCGACGCTGCGGTCCGACCTGGCGCGGCTGATCGCGGCGCAGATTTGTCTTCATGCCTGCATGACCGGCTTTCGCATGGCCGCGCCGCTTATGGCCCTGCGCGAGGGCTACAGCCCGGCCGCCGTGGGCATGCTGCTCGCCTTGTTTGCGCTGGCACCGGTGTTCATGGCCTTGCCGGCCGGGCGCTACGCCGACCGGCGCGGCTTGAAGAAACCCGTGGCCATGGCGGTGGGCGTCGCGTCGGCGGGCGCTGCCGTTTCGGTGGCCTTCCCGGTGTTCGGTGTGTTGTGCCTCACCGCGCTCACCTGCGGCGCCGCCACCGGCCTGGCCATGATCGCGCTTCAGCGCCATGTGGGTCGCCTGGCGAACGGCGCCACCGAGCTGCGCCAGGTGTTCAGCTGGATGGCCATCGGCCCGTCGATCTCCAACTTCCTTGGGCCGTTTGCCGCCGGCGTGATGATCGACAGCTTCGGCTTTCGCGCGGCCTTCCTGTTGC
>JBKBWW010000070.1:0-19103 GCA_046314475.1 Hydrogenophaga sp. | reverse complement strand
TCATCGCCATGCACTGGGGCGTCGAGTATCTTAGTGGCGTGAGCAGCACCGGCGAGGTGCTCGCGGGCGTGAACGCCCTCACCACATCGGCCTACTGCCCCGGCTCCAAACAGCCCGAACTCAAACACGCTGCCGTGAAGGTGCTCAAGGCCGAACTGCCCTGGACCCTGCTGGCCATGGCCTGGCTGCCCGAGACCGACGCACTGAGCGCACAGCACGGTTTGCGCGAACTCATGGCGAAGTTTCCGTTTGCGTCTTGTGTGCCGTTCGGCAGGGAGCGCACCGGCGTGCTCTTCCGCGCGGCCGCACACGAGGCGCCCGAGCCGGCGTTGATCGAACGCGTCGAAGCCCTGCTCGGCCTGAACACCGCAGACGCCCTGCGCTACGCCGACAAACGCCTGGGCCAGCACCGCGTCGCGCGCCTGGTGCGTGTGGGCGAGGTCACGCAGCTCGACGGCTTCATGCTCGCCGGCGACACGCGCGCCGAGGCCTGGCTCAAGCCGCTGCTGCAGGACGAGCTGCCCGCCGACGCCTACGGCCGCCGCTTGCTGATGCCCGGCGCCAAGCCGCCGGTGGCCATCGAGGCCAAGGGCCGGCAGATCTGCACCTGCTTCAACGTGACCGACCTGGCCATCACCGAACGGCTCGCCACCTGCGAGGGCAGCGAAGACGAGCGCCTGGCCACACTCCAGGCCAGCCTGCGCTGCGGCACCAACTGCGGATCGTGCGTGCCCGAACTCAAACGGCTCGTGCGCGCCACCCCGGCACTGTTGCCCGCCTGAGCCCCGGCTTTGACCATATAACGCCGAGTCATCAAACTTGCCGGACAATCGCGCGCCATGGGGATCAGCCACTACATCAAAGAGATCGGCCGCGGCAAGGACGGCGCCCGCCCGCTCACGCGCGCCCAGGCCACCGACCTGCTGGGTCAGGTGCTCGACGGCACGGTGACCGACCTGGAGGTGGGCGGCTTTTGTCTGGCCATGCGCATCAAGGGCGAAACCGCCGATGAAATGGCGGGTTTCCTGGACGCTGCACACGCCCGGCTGCACAAGTTGCCCGACAACGGCCTCACCACCGTGGTGCTGCCCAGCTACAACGGTGCGCGCAAGCTGCCGGTGCTCACGCCGCTGCTGGCGCTGCTGCTGGCGCGCCGGGGTGTGCCGGTGCTGGTGCACGGCACGGCCACCGAAGACAAGCGTGTCTTTGCCTCAGCCGTGTTTGCCGAACTCGGTGTATTGCCTGCCACCCAGGTGCCCCTGCTGCCCGCGGGCGAGGTGGCCTTTGTGCCCACCGAGGTGCTGTGCCCCGGCCTCAAACGCCTGCTCGACGTGCGCCGCGTGGTCGGCCTGCGCAACCCGGCGCACAGTCTGGTCAAGCTCATGAACCCGTGCGCAGGCAAGGCCTTCATCGTCGGCAGCTACACGCACCCCGAGTACGCCAGCTCCATGGCCGCCACCTGGGCCCTCACTGGCGCGCACGCCCTGCTGCTGCGCGGCACCGAAGGTGAACCGGTGGCCGACGCGCGCCGCACACCACGCATGGAAATTTTTCAAGACGGCGAGCGCACCGAGGTGCAGCCGCAGCAAGACGGCCCGCTCGCGCAACTGCCTTCGCTGCCCACGGTGGACGCTGCGCACACCGCTGCTTACATCCGCGCCGTGCTCAACGATTCGTTACCCATTCCCACGCCGATCGCCCTGCAGGTGGAACACATCTTGCGAGCGCTTGAGCACCATGATTCCCCAGCCCATGCACACGCCCTCTGAGTTCCTGCCCGGTACCGTTTCGCTCGTGGGCGCTGGCCCGGGCGACCCGGAGTTGCTCACGCTCAAAGCCGTCAAGGCGATCAGCGCGGCCACCGTGTTGCTGGTCGACGATCTGGTGAGCGATGCGGTGCTGGCCCATGCGTCACCGCGTGCGCGCATCGTGCATGTGGGCAAGCGCGGCGGCTGCAAGAGCACGCCACAGGCCTTCATTGAAAAGCTCATGGTCATGGCCGCGAGCGAAGGTGAGGTGGTGGTGCGCCTCAAAGGCGGTGACCCCTTCATCTTCGGGCGCGGCGGCGAAGAGGTCGAGGCCCTGCGCGCCGCCGGCATCGAGGTGCAGGTGGTCAACGGCATCACCGCCGGCCTGGCCGGGCTCACCTCCTTGGGTGTGCCACTCACGCACCGCGAGCATGCGCACGGCGTGGTGTTCGTCACCGGCCACGCCAAACCTGGCGACAGCGGCACCGACTGGCCGGCCCTGGCCGCCACCGCGCGCGACGCCAAGCTCACGCTGGTGATCTACATGGGCGTGAGCGGCTCGCAGCAGATCCAGACCGAATTACTCACCGGCCTGCCAGCCCACACGCCGGTGGCCGTGATTCAGCACGCCACGCTGCCAGAGCAACGCCACGCCGTCACCACGCTGGGGCAGTTGCGCGCCACCATCGAGCACGAAGGCCTGGGCAGCCCGGCGGTGATCGTGGTGGGCGATGTGGTGAGCGGCATCGCCGCTCTTCAGTCGCCTCTGCCGCTCGTTCGCACGGCCTGAGCCCGCGCGCCAGCGCGCCGCTACACTGCCGCAGCCGCGTCCCCGTCGGGGCGCACGAGAGCTTGCCGCATGCTCAAAAAACTCAACCAGTTCACCGAAGGCCACGGCGCATTGCGCCCCGGCCGCGGCCTCGTCACCGGCGCCATTGCGCTGTCGCTGGCCATCCTGTGTTTCCTGGGTGTGATGGCGTTTCACTTTCCGCAGTACCTCACCACCCCGCAGCTGCGCCAGCAGTACGACGTGGGCCTCCTGCGGCAGTTGCTCTTCGGGGGCATGGTGATCGCCGGCGGCCTGAGCCTGGTGAACGTGTTGTTCAACCGCGCGCGCTGGCTCTCGGCCTTTGCGTTCGCGCTGGTCACGCTCAGCGCGCTGCTGGGCGGGCACCAGGTGGAGGTGGACCCGAACTTCCCCGACCACACGCCCTACATCGGCATGGACTGGTTCATTCTCGATCTGCTGGGCTCGGCGCTGATCTTCATCTTCATTGAAAAGCTGTTCGCCCTGCGCAAAGAACAGCCGGTGTTCCGCCCGGAATGGCAGACCGACTTCCACCACTTCATCGTCAACCACATGGTCATCGGCTTCATGCTGCTGGCCACCAACCTGCTGGTGCACAACATCTTCGGCTGGGTGCCGGTGGACGGTGTGCGCGGCTGGATCGCGGCGCTGCCCTTCTGGGCCGCGCTGCCACTGATCATTCTGGTGGCCGACCTCGCCCAATACTGGACACACCGCGCGTACCACGAGGTCCCACTGCTCTGGCGTCTGCACGCGGTGCACCACAGCACGAAACACATGGACTGGATGGCCGGCTCGCGCCAGCACATTCTGGAGACCATCATCACGCGCACGCTGGTGCTCGGGCCCATTTACCTGCTGGGTTTTTCCAAGGAAGTGATCGACGCCTACATCATCGTGGTGGGCTTCCAGGCCGTGTTCAACCACGCCAACGTGAGCGTGCGCCTGGGCCCGCTGCGCTACCTCATCGTCACGCCCAACTTCCACCACTGGCACCACAGCCAGGACGCCGACGCGCTGGACAAAAACTACGCCGCGCACTACGCCTTCCTCGACCATCTGTTCGGCACCGCCGTCAACAGCAACAAGGTCTGGCCCGAGCGCTACGGCGTGCTGGGCGACTACGTGCCCAAGGGCTTTTTGAAGCAGCTCGCGTTCCCCTTCACCTGGAAAGGCTGAGCGCGCCACGCTGGTGCGCACCACGCGGGCCGCATGTGCACAGCGGTGGCCCGGCGATTGCTTGCCGTTCGGCATGACCACACTCGCCGCCTCCGCCAACACCTTTCAACGCAACGACACGCCGGCCCACATCGCGGGTCTGTCGCTGGTCAATCTGGCCGCTCGACAGCGCATGTTGTCGCAACGCATGATCCTGCAGACGGTGCTGGCCGCGCAGGGTGACGTGGCGCGCTTGCAGGCCGCACAGCGCAGCCTGCAGATGTTCACCGAAAGCCAGCAGCACCTGCTGGCCACCGGCGCGCAACTGGAGCCCGCCAGCGCGCACAAGATCAACGAGACCTACCTGGGCACGCGCGGCGTGGGCCCGGTGGTGCAGGCCTTCATGCAGCTCATGCGCAGCGCGCTCGACCAGATCGAGGCCGCCAGTCCCCGCGCAAGCGCCACCACCGCCGAGCTGGTTGGCCACACCGACGGCATCCTCGCCGCCCTCAACACCGCCACCACCGCCTTCGACGACATTGCCAAGGCCCGGTCGGACGCGATGATGAAAGAGCTGGCCGGCATCGTCGACGACATCCAGAGCGTGGCCAAGGAAGCCAAGGTGGTGAGCTTCAACGCGCAGGTCATCGCCGCACGGGCCGGGCAACACGGGCGCGAATTCGCGGTGGTGGCCAATGTGCTGTCGGACATCACCGGCGAAATCGACCGCCTCACGCGCAAAGCAGCCGTGCTGGCGGAGCGCAGCAGAAGCAACGGCTGAATGCCGGTGCGCCTACACTGCGCGCCATGCAAAACTTCGACGCCATCGTCATCGGCGCTGGCGCCGCCGGCCTTTTTTGTGCGGGCATCGCCGGTCAACGCGGCCTGCACGTGCTGGTGCTCGACCACAGCGAGAAGGTGGCCGAGAAAATCCGCATCTCGGGCGGCGGCCGCGCCAACTTCACCAACCGCGATCTCGACCCGCACGCCCCGCACAAACACTTCATCAGCGCCAACCCGAACTTCTGCCGCTCGGCGCTGTCGCGCTACACGCCAACCGATTTCATCGGGCTGCTGCAGCGCCATGGCATCGCCTTCCATGAAAAGCACAAGGGCCAGCTGTTCTGCGACCGCTCGGCCGAAGACCTGATCCAGATGCTGCTGCGCGAGTGCGAAGCCGGTGGCGTGCAGCGCTGGCAGCCGTGTGGCGTCAAGGCCGTGCGGGTGGACGGCGACGGCGTGTACGAACTCGACACCGACCAAGGCCCGGTGCGCAGCCGCTCCGTGGTGGTGGCCACCGGTGGACTGTCCATTCCCAAGATCGGCGCCACCGACTTCGGCTACCGGGTGGCCAAACAGTTCGGCCTGCGCCTGGTCGAGCCGCGTCCGGGCCTGGTGCCCATGACGTTTGATGGTGATGGCTGGTTGCCGTACGCGGGCCTCTCGGGCCTCGCGCTGCCGGTTCGCATCGAGACTGGCGACAAGAAAAACCGCATGGCGTTCAACGAAGACCTGCTGTTCACGCACCGCGGCCTCTCCGGTCCGGCGGTGCTGCAGATTTCCAGCTACTGGCACGACAACACCCCGATCCGCCTGAACCTGGCACCCGACGCCGACCTGCCCGCCGCACTCGCCCGCGCCAAGGCCACTTCACGAAAACTGATCGCCAATGAGCTCGCGGGCCTGGTGCCCAGCCGCCTCGCCGACGCCTGGGCGCAGCAGGACCCCGACTGGCAGCGCCCCGTGGCCGAGGCCTCCGACAAGGCCCTGGCCCGGCTCGCCGAGCGACTCTCTCGCTGGGACATCACCCCCACCGGCACCGAAGGCTACAAGAAGGCCGAGGTGACGCTGGGCGGCGTGGACACCCGCGATCTCTCGTCGCAAACCCTGGAATCGAAGCAGCCCGGGCTGTTTTTCATTGGCGAGGTGGTGGACGTGACCGGCTGGCTGGGCGGCTACAACTTCCAGTGGGCCTGGGCATCGGCCCATGCTTGCGCCCAAGCGCTGTAGCCAACGGCCATGAAGTGGCTATAATCCAAGGCTTTGCTGGCAAATACCCGTCTGCCAATACTAGTTAACGACGGGACATTTTGCGGATACGACGCTTGGGCCCGATCTTCCCGAACATCCTCTTTCCGCGCATTCTGGACATTTCTCGCCCATGACGACCATCCGTGTAAAAGACAACGAACCCTTCGACGTCGCTCTGCGCCGTTTCAAGCGCACCATCGAAAAGCTCGGTTTGCTGACCGATCTGCGCGCCCGTGAGTTTTACGAAAAGCCCACCGCCGAGCGCAAGCGCAAGAAGGCCGCCGCCGTCAAGCGCCACTACAAGCGTGTGCGCTCGATGCAGCTGCCCAAGAAGCTGTACTAAGCACTGCCGCCGGGTTCGCCCGGTCGCGAAAAAGCCCGCTGGAAGACGTTCAAGCGGGCTTTTTTGTTGTCTGAACAGTCCCTTCACCGCCCCACAGGAGCCGACCATGAGCCTCAAGGAACAAATCACCGAAGACATGAAAAATGCCATGCGCGCCAAGGACAGCGAGCGCCTGGGCACCATCCGCCTACTGACGGCCGCCATGAAGCAAAAGGAAGTGGACGACCGCGTGGAGCTCGACGACGCCATGGTGGTGGCCATCGTCGACAAGCTGATCAAGCAGCGCAAGGACAGCATCGAGGCCTTCACCAAGGCCGCCCGCATGGACCTGGCCGACAAGGAAAGCGCCGAGCTGAAGGTGTTGCAGGCTTATCTGCCTGCGCGCCTGTCTGCCGATGAGGTGACCGCTGAGGTCAAGGCCATCGTCGCTGAGTTGGGTGCCACGGGTCCCGGCGACATGGGCAAGGTCATGGGCGCGGTGAAAACCCGCCTGGCCGGCAAGGCCGACATGGGCATGGTGTCGTCGGCCGTGAAGGCAGCCTTGGCAGGCTGAATCAGCGCAGGATGAGCGCGGTGCCTGACACCGCCAACACCGCCCCCAACCACGCCCCCACGGCTGGCCGACGGCGATAAACCAGCCACAGCAGCGGCAGGATCAGGATCGGCGAGACCGACGACAAGACCGCCACCAGGCCGGCCTGACCAAGCCGCATGGCCGCCAGGATCAGCGTCATCCCCAGGGCCATGGCCACGGCGGCGCTCAAGAAGGTCAACGCCGCATCCTTCCATTGCAAGGGCACCCTGGCGCGCGCACCCTGCCATCCGGTGGCCAGCAACAGCGTGTGCGCCAGCAGCGCCATGCTCATGCGAGCTGCGCTGGCCGCCACCGCGTCTACGCCGGTCGTCATGAGCGGTTTGAGCATGAGCGTGGCCACCGACTGGCACAACGCAGCCGCCAACCCCAGACCCACACCGATGATCAGTGGTCCCCGCGTCTGCTCCCAGCCGTGCTTTTCATCGCTGCGCCGCCCCCACACGATGGCCAGCATCACGCCGCCCACCAGCAGGCCGCTGCCGATCAAGGCACGACCCCAGATCACTTCGCCCAGAAAGAGCCAGGCGATCACGGCGGAAAACAGCGCATGGGTGGCGAAGAGCACCCCGGAGCGGCGCGGCCCCAGGCGGTTCATGCAGGCGAACAGCACGGTGTCGCCGATGAAGATGCCGATGACACCTGAAAGGGCCAGCAGGCCGAGGGCCGATGCATCCAGGCTGCGCCAGCCGCCGCCCACGAGGGCCAGCGCCCACAAGATGAGGCTGGCAAACAGCATGCGCCAGCGGCTGAACGCGAACGCGCCGAGTCTCTGCGCCGGTCCGGCCGAGAAGAGACTGGAGACTGCCCAGCAGGCTGCGGCGAGCAGCGCCAGCGCTTCCGGGCGCAAGGTCATCAGCAGCGGTGCGTGAGGGCCATCAGCTTCCGGCGATCTTCATCTTGTTGATCAAGATGGACCCGACGGTTTTCGCGCCGAAGTTGTACGCATCCGCACCCACGGCCTCAACTCCTTGGAACATGTCCTTCAAGTTGCCGGCGATGGTGATCTCGTGCACCGGGTAGGCGATCTCGCCGTTTTCCACCCAGTAGCCCGAGGCGCCGCGCGAGTAGTCGCCAGTCACGTAGTTCACGCCCTGGCCCATGAGCTCGGTGACCATCAGGCCGCGGCCGAGCTTCTTGAGCATGGCGCGCAGGTCGTCGCCGGGCTGGGTGAGGCGGCTGGTGAGCGTGAGGTTGTGCGAGCCGCCGGCGTTGCCGGTGGTGCGCATGCCCAGCTTGCGCGCCGAGTAGGTGGACAGGAAATAACCCAACACCTTGCCGGCCGACACCACCTTGCGCTTCGCGGTGCGCACGCCTTCGTCGTCGAACGGCGAGCTGCCCTTGCCGTTGCGCACGTGCGGGTCTTCCAGAATGTCGATGTGTTTGGCCAGCACGCGCTTGCCCAGGCTGTTGGGCAAAAAGGTGGTGTTGCGATAAAGCGCGCCGCCGCTGGTGGCCTGCACATAAGCACCCAGCAAGCCGGCAGCCATGGGCGACTCGAACAGCACGGGGCATTCGGTGGTGGCGATCTTGCGGCCGTTCAGGCGCGCGAGCGTGCGCTCGGCGGCGTAGCGGCCCACAGCTTGCGGCGAGGCGAGGTCTTGCGGTGAACGCTGCGAGCTGTACCAGTAGTCGCGCTGCATGTTGGCGCCTTTGCCTGCGATGGGTGCCACCGACAGGCTGTGGCGTGAGCTGGCGTAACCGCCGCTGAAGATGCCGGCGCCGGAGCGTGCACCGCCGCGCATGTGGGCGGTGAAAAAGTGCGACTGCTGGGCCGACACCCCGGCGCCTTCGCTGTTGTTGATCTTCTTGCTGGTGGCAAAGGCCGCAGCTTCACATTCCAGCGCGATGCGCATGGCCTCTTCGGAGTTCAGCACCCAGGGATGGAACAGGTCGAGGTCGAGGTAGCTGTCGGCCACATCGGCCACGTCGGGCAGGCCCGCCATCGGGTCTTCAGCGGTGAAGCGGGCGATATCAAAGGCGGCCTGGACCGTCTGGCGCACCGCGGCGGCGGAGAAATCGGAGGTGGACGCGTTGCCGCGCTTCTGGCCCAGGTACACGGTGACGCCGAGCGACTTGTCGCGGTTGCGTTCCACGTTCTCCAACTCGCCCTTGCGCACCGACACGCTCAGACCAGCGCCCTCGGACACCTCGGCCGCGGCATCGGCTGCACCGAGCTGTTTGGCGTGTGACAGGGCGAGATCGACCAGTTCTTCAAACTGGCTACGGGCGTACTGGAAACCGGGGAGCGGGGCGTTGGCCGGGCTTGAGGCGGTGGGCTGGGCCGGGGTGTGGGGGGCATTTTTCATATCGACGGCTATGATACTGGCCGCCCTACCCGGGCGCTGCATCGCGCGCAGATGCCCATGCTGCCCAGCGTGCAGCCCTCCCCCTTTCGAGTACCCACATGTCCCGCAAACCCACCAAAGGCTATTTCGTCCGCGGCCAGTTCGTCGCCCTGGGCAGCGAGCTGGACCTGGAACTCAAGCGCGAGCTCAAGGGTTCGGACGACATGAGCAAGACCGACCTCAAAAAGTACAGCGATCGGCTCCAACAGCTCGGCGAGAGCCTGCTCACGCTGCGCGCCGACCTGATGAAGCGGCTCGACCTGTCGGAAAAACTGGTGGACGCGGTCAACGACTGCAAGAAGATCACCAACTTTGAGGGCCGCCGTCGTCAGATGCAGTACATCGGCAAGCTCATGCGCGGCGTGAGTGAAGCCACGCTGGCCGAGGTGGAAGCCGCGCTGGACGAACAGAACAAGGGCTCCGCCAAAGGCACCTTGTCGCTGCACCTGGCCGAGCAATGGCGCGACCAGCTCATTGCCAACGACGACGCGCTCACGCGCTGGCTGGAGCAAGCGCCGGACACCGACGTGCAGCAACTGCGCGCGCTGATCCGCCAGGCCCGCAAGGACGCGCAGGCCAACGAGGCCCTGGAACGCGCGGGTGAAGCGGTGCGCCACGGCAAGGCCTACCGCGAGATTTTCCAGCTGGTCAAAGCCGCGTTGAACCAGGGCTCGGATGAACCCGATGCGCCAGTGGAAGAAGACCCCGCATGAACGAACAAACCCGCCCACCCGAAGACCCGGTGCGCATCGGCATCGTGTCCATCAGCGACCGCGCCAGCACCGGCGTGTACGAAGACAAGGGGCTGCCCGCGCTGCAGGAGTGGCTCACGCGCGCGCTCAAAAACCCCATCACGTTCGAGCCGCGCCTGATCCCCGACGAAGTCGAGCGCATCAGCGCCACGCTGATCGAGCTGGTGGACTCGGGCTGCTCGCTGGTGCTCACCACCGGCGGCACCGGCCCCGCGCTGCGCGACGTGACACCCGAGGCCACGCTGGCCGTGGCGCACAAGGAGATGCCGGGCTTTGGCGAACAGATGCGCCAGATCAGCTTGACCTTTGTGCCCACCGCCATCCTCTCGCGCCAGGTGGCCGTGGTCCGCGACCAGAGCCTGATCCTGAACCTGCCGGGCCAGCCCAAGGCGATCGCCGAAACGCTGGAAGGTTTGAAGAACGCCGACGGCACGCAGAAAGTCAACGGCATCTTTGCCGCCGTGCCCTACTGCATCGACCTGATCGGCGGGCCCTACTTCGAAACGAACGACGAGGTCTGCAAGGCCTTTCGCCCCAAATCCGCCGTGCGCCCCGCGCGCTGAACACCCGAAGAGACACCCCATGAAGATCACCAAAGACACCATCGTCACCCTCACCTTCCGCGCCACCGATGCCCAGGGCAAGGTGCTCGAAGACGGCAAGGAGCCGCGCGCGTATCTGCACGGCGGCTACGGCAACACGCTGCCGGGCATCGAGAAGGCGTTGGAAGGCCAGGAACCCGGCTTCGCTGCCACGCTGGTGCTGCCGCCCGAAGACGCGTTCGGCGTGCGCGACGAAAGCCTGGTGACCACCATGCCCAAGCGCGACTTTCCGCCGGGCGTGAAGGTGGGCGGTCAGCTCGAAGGCAGCGATGACAAAGGCCAGCAACACGTGTTCACCGTGATGAAGATCAAGGGCGACACGGTGCACCTGGACGGCAACCACCCGATGGCCGGGCAGACGCTGAAGTTTGCGGTGAAGGTGGTGGACGTGAAAGCGGCGAGTGCTGAAGAAATTTCACACGGTCACGCACACGGCGCGCACGGGCATCACCATTGATTTCAGCGCCAAGGCGCTGAGATCACTTGCCGATCAGCTGATTGAGCTTTTCGGCCTCAAAGCACTCTTCCCGTGCCGCGTCCTTCGGCACGCAGTCACCATCACGCGCCTGTGCGAGTTTCTCGATCGCGCACCACAGCAACGCAATCTGGTGCTCCTGGCTCGCGGTGCTGTCGATCAGGCCGCGCATGGCCTGTGACAGCGGATCGTCTTCCTGTGTGATGCCGTAGGCCTGGAACTTCGGGTCGGTCACGTCGGCGCTCTCGCCGGTCTTGCTCGGGATGATGCGCGCCGGGATGCCCACCGCCGTGGCGCCCGCCGGCACCGGCTTGATCACCACCGCGTTGCTCCCGATCTTGGCGCCATCTCCCACGAGAAAACCGCCCAGCACCTTGGCGCCCGCGCTCACCACCACGTCTTTGCCCAGCGTGGGGTGGCGCTTGGTGCCCTTGTAGAGCGAGGTACCGCCCAGCGTCACGCCCTGGTAAATCGTGCAGCCATCGCCAATCTCGGCGGTCTCGCCGACCACCACGCCCATGGCGTGATCGAAGAACACACGCTCACCCACCTTGGCGCCGGGGTGGATCTCGATGCCGGTGAGAAAGCGCGCGATGTGCGAGATGAAACGGCCCGGCCATTTGAGGCCGTTGTTCCAGCACCAGTGGGCCGGGCGGTGCAGCCACACGGCATGCAGGCCGGGGTAGCAGGTGATGACTTCGAAGACGCTGCGCGCAGCGGGGTCGCGGTCGAGGACGCACTGGATGTCGGAGCGGAGGCGGGCAAACATGGCGGCAGTCTAGCGCCTGGCCTTGTCGGCCACCTGCAGCATCGCCTTGGCAACACCTCGCAGGATGTGGATTTCCTCTTCGCTCGGCGCAGCGCGGTTGAAAAGCTGGTTCAACCGGGGCATCAGCTTCTTGGGCGCGGCGGGGTCGAGAAAATCCACCGCCACCAGCGCCTGTTCCAGGTGCGTCAGCATGCCGCCGATGGCCTGCGCGTCGGCCTGCTGGCGTGGCGGCGCGGGTGGCAGCGGCGCAAAACCACCGAGCGCCTGGCGCCAGTCGTAGGCAACCAGCTGCACCGCTGCGGCCAGGTTGAGCGAACCGAAATCGGGCGCGGTGGGAATGCTGAGCGCCGCGTGGCAGCGGTACACGTCTTCGTTGCGCATGCCGAAGCGCTCGGAGCCGAACAGGAAGGCCACGTCTTCAGGCGGCTCGAGCGTGGCCAGCAGCGTCTGGAAGTGTTCGCGCGGCGCCAGCGTGGGCGGGCCGAAGTCGCGCGGCGTCATGGCGGTGGCGCACAGATGGGTCATGCCGTCGAGTGCTTCGTCCAGCGTGTCGACCACGCGCGTGTTCGCCAGCACGTCGTTCGCGCCGCTGGCACGCTGGATGGTTTCCTCGCGGCGCAACACGTTGGCCCAGCGCGGCTGCACCAGCACGAGGTCGTCAAAACCCATCACTTTCATGGCGCGGGCCACGCCACCGACGTTGCCGGCGTGGCTGGTCTGGATCAGTACAAAACGGGTGCGCATGCTGGGGTGTGGAGGTGGCGGTAAAATCTTGCACATTGTCGCCGCCCCGCATCGCCGGGGCGCATCCAGCTGCTCTTCCACTGCTGCGCGCCGCTTCCGTGTCGCGCCGAGGTTCACAATTCATGTCGTCCACGCTCCACCCCATGCTCAACGTGGCCATCAAGGCCGCTCGCCTTGCCGGCACCATCATCAACCGCGCCGCACTGGATGTGGAATCGGTCCGCGTTTCGGTCAAGCAGACCAACGATTTCGTGACCGAAGTTGATCAGGCCGCCGAGGCCGCGATCATCGACACCTTGCTCACCGCCTACCCCGATCACGCGATCTGGGCCGAGGAGTCGGGCAAACGCGAAGGACGGCACGGCGGCGCAGACCACGTCTGGATCATCGACCCGCTGGACGGCACCACCAACTTCATTCACGGCTTCCCGGTCTACTGCGTGAGCATCGCGCTCATGGTGGGCAACAAGCTCGAACAAGCCGTGATCTACGACCCGACCCGCAACGACCTCTTCTGCGCCACGCGCGGGCGCGGCGCGTACATGAACGACCGCCGCATCCGTGTGGCCAAGCGCACCACGATGCGCGACTGCCTGATGTCCACCGGTTTTCCGTTCCGCCCGGGCGACGCGTTCCAGACCTACCTGCAGATGCTCGGCGACGTGATGCCCCGCGTGGCCGGCGTGCGCCGCCCCGGCTCGGCCGCGCTTGACCTGGCCTACGTGGCGGCAGGCTTCACCGACGGTTTCTTCGAAATGGGCCTGTCGCCCTGGGACGTGGCGGCCGGTGCGCTGCTGGTCACCGAGGCCGGCGGCCTGATCGGCAACTTCACTGGCGAAGCCGACTTCCTGGAACAAAAGGAATGCATGGCCGCCAACCCCAAGATCTACGGCCAGCTGGTCGGCGTGACCAGCAAATACAGCAAGTTCGCCAGCGCGGGCGACAAGGCCTCGGTGCGGCAAGCGCGCACGATCGGCGCATCCGCTGCCGAAGCCCCGGCGGCCGAGGCGCCGGCCGCTGACGCCACCCCCCAGGGCGACGCGCCCTTCTGAGGTTCAGGCGCGCGGCACGCGGAACCAGAAGCAGGCGCCCTGCCCCGGCGCCGATTCGGCCCAGATGCTGCCGCCGTGGCGCTCGATGATGCGCGCCACGATGGCCAGACCCACCCCCATGCCCGGCACATCGGTGCCGGCGTGCAGGCGCTGGAACAGGCCGAACAGTTTGTTGGCGCGCGCCATGTCGAAGCCCATGCCGTTGTCGCGCACGAAATAGGCGCTGGCGGCGGCATCGAAACCCACCATCACCATCGGCTCGCTCTGGTGACGGGAGTACTTCAAGGCGTTGTCCAGCAGGTTGCTCAGCACCTGGCGCAGGAGCGTGGCGTCGCCCAGCGCGTCGGGCAGGGCGCCCACCTCGATCCGTGCCTCGGGCACCTGCGGCGCCAGGGAATCCGCCACCGCGCTGGCCAGATCGGCCATGCACACCGGTTGTGCATCGAGCTCGACCTGCACCACACGGAGCAGCTCCAGCATGTCGGTGATCATCTGGCCCATGTTGCGCGATGAGCGCGCGATGCGCTCGAACAGCTGGCGCCCGCTCTCGCTGAGCCGGTCACCCTCTTCTTCCACGATCACCTGCGCAAAACCGTTCACCGAACGCAGCGGCGCGCGCAGGTCGTGTGCGATCGAATACGAGATCGCTTCCATGTCCCGCATGGTGCGCTCCAGCTCGGCCGTGCGTTCGCGCACCCGCTGCTCCAGGCTGGCGTTGAGCGCGTGGATCTGCTCCTGCGCGGCCACGCGCTCGCTGATGTCCAGGTGCGTGCCAGACATGTAGAGCGCGCGGTCGTCGCTGTCGCGCTGGTGCACCCGGCCGCGGGTGTTGATCCAGACCCAGTGACCGTCCTTGTGCTTGAGGCGCAGATCGCAGTCGTAAAACGGCAGCTCGCCGCTCACGTGGCGGTCGCGCACGACGTCGGCTTTGACGAGGTCGTCGGGGTGGACGCGGGAGCGCCACGTTTCGTATGTGACCGGTTCCAGCTCGGCCAGCGTGTACCCCAGCATCTCGGCCCAGCGCTCGTTGATGCTCAGCGTCAGCTCGGAGAGGTTGGTCTCCCAGATGCCGGGGCGCGTGGCGTCCAGCACCCAGGCCAGGCGCTGCCGCTCTTCGCGCAGGGCTTCCTGCGTGGAAATGTAGGACGTCACGTCGTTGAAGGTCCGGACCACACCGCCGTCGGCCAGCGTCCTGGAGCGGATCTCCAACGTTCGCCCATCTTTGGTCTTTCGCCAGTAGTGGTCCGGCAGCACGCCCGATTCGGGTTGTTCAAGGTAGCGCCTGGCCGCGGGCTCCACCAGCTCCAGATCGGGCCCGAAATCACCTCGTTCGCGCTGAAAACTCAACACATCGTTCAACGATGGCCGCCTGGACATCAACTCATCCGGCAAATCCAGCAACTCAAGCACGCGGCGGTTGTAGAAGAGGACCCGTCCCTGGGCATCGATCTTGGTCAACCCCTGGGTGATGCTGTCCAGCGTGGCCTGCAGAGCCGCGCTCTTCTCGGCCAGCAAGGCGCTGGTGGCCTCCAGCTGGTTGCGGGTGCGCTTGCGCTCCTGCAGGCTGCGCCAGGCCAGCACCAACTGGCGCACGGCGCCCAGCAGCGGTTGCAAAAACTCGATGTCGGCCTCGCTGTAACCCTCAGGCTGGTTGGCCAGCCCGACCATGGCCACCAGCCGATCACCCACGGCCAGGGGGATGCCCAGAAAAGCGTCCATGGGTGGGTGCCCTTTGGGCATGCCGGCGGCCCGCGGATCGCTGCGCGGATGGTTGGCGATCACCGGCAAGCCGGTGGAGAGTGCGTGACCGAACAAGGTCTTGAGGTTGCTGAAGGTCATGCCGGCATCGAGCTGGTCCGTGTACATGCGGCGGGACATTTCATCCCAGGCGATGTTGGTGATCGCATGCGTGCGCAGGTACGGCTTGTCGTTGACGTCGTACAGCACCTCGCCCACGAAGCCATAGCCGCTGCTGGTGAGCTGGATGAAGGCATCCAGCAGACCTTCGAAGGCGGTACGCTTTTCCTCGGTTTCGATGAACACCGCCTGTGCGCGGCGCACCGCTTCCAGCATCCGCTGCTGCCGCTCGACACGTTGCGCCGCCAGCCGGGCGTCGGTCACGTCGGCCGTGAAACCATGCCAGATGACCGAGCCGTCAGGCTCGCGCTGGGGCACCGCCTCCACCCGGTACCAGCGAAGGCCGCGATCGGGCAGGTCCACGCGGTAGGTTTGGCGCCAGTAGCTCAGCTCGCGCGCCGAGGTGGCCAACGAGGCGATGACTTCGGCCCGGTCGTCGGCATGCACCCGCTGGAACAGGATGCGCGCGTCGCTCTGCAGCGCTTCAGGCTCCACACCCAGCATCTCGCGCGCCGCGTCGTTCACATACAGGATGGTGCTCCTGCCCTCGGGGGTCAACTTCGCCTGGAACATCATGCCGGGCACCCGCTGGGCAATGTTCTGCAGAAGATCCAGCTGCCGGGCGAGCTGTTCGGTGGCCTGGCGCTCGGCCGTGATGTCCTGCACCACACCAAAGTCGGTCTGGGGATTGCCCGCCACCGAGGTCTGGCTCAATCGGGTGCGAAACCAGCGCTGCTGGCCGTCGGGGCGCAGCCAGCGGAATTCCACCTCCCGGCTGTCCAGCGCGGCACGGGCTTCGAGCCAGGCAGGCATGTCGTCGGGGTGGATGCCGCCACGCCCGACCTCACGCGACACCGGGTGCTGGTAGGCCACGCCCGTGATGTCGTACATGCCGGGCGACCACTGCACATGCTCCGCGATCTCCCCGATCATCCAGTGCCCCACCCGGGCCAGCTTCTCGATCGCAATGTGCAACTCAACCCGCTGCTGCAAGGCCACGTTGGCCTGTTTCAGCGCCTCGTTGGATTGAGCAAGAGCCACCTCGGCCTCCTGCTCGCGCGTGGTTTCGGTGAAGTACACCAACAGCAGCTTCTCGGACACGGCGTCCAGCGCGCTGGCGTGCATGCGAACCCGGTGCGCGTGGCCGTCTTTGAAGTGCAACACCTGCACCTCGTCGGGGCTTGGCAGGTTGAGCAGAAAGCGGTCTCGCTCCCCCGTGCCCCGCCAGTGCCCCAACTCCACCGTGGTGCGGCCGATGGCCTCCTCGCGCGACAGCCCCGTGATCGCCACCCAGGCATCGTTGACGGCCAACAGCCGACCGTCGTGCCAGCGAGACACCGACGCCGGCAGTGGCGCGGCCATGAAGATGGCATCGAAAGGAAGGAGGGAAGCCCCCGCCGACGCCGAGGCAGGCGGTGGAAAGACCGGCTCGCCGGGAGCGGGTGCTGGTGCAGCTTCGGACATGCGTGCTTGGGGTTGGAGTCGAGGGGTACCGGTGTCCGCACAATGGCAGGGTGACTTCTGACGGCCTGTCCTAATGTACGCGCCCACACGACAGGCAGGCCGCTCTGTGAATGCAAGCCTTGGGCCATCTACAATTCGCGCCCCCTCGCCCTTCACTTCCCCTGCACCTTCTCCCCGCACCCCGACCCCATGCACATCACCGTCAACCCGGACCTCAAAGCCTACATCGACCCCCTGACCGCGGACGAATTCGACGCGCTGGAGCGCAGCATCCTCACCGAGGGCTGTCGCGACGCGCTGGTGCTGTGGGGCGATGTGCTGATAGACGGGCACAACCGCTACGGCATCTGCCAGAAACACGGTCTGCCGTTTCAGACGGTTCAGAACACGCATTTCCAGTCCATGGACGACGTGCACTTGTGGATGATCGACCAGCACCTGGGCCGGCGCAGCGTGTCCGACTTCCAGCGCGGTGTGCTGGCCTTGCGCAAGCGCGAGATCCTGGCCGAGCGGCGTTCGCGCTTTCTGGCGTCAGCCCCCTCACCCGACGACCTGCCACCCGACGAGGCCCTGCCCAGCCCGGCGGTGGACGCTCCAGCCGCACCGCCCGCCCGGCCACTGCACAGCCGCGAAGACATCGCCAAGGCCGCGCGGCTGAGCAGCAGCCAGGTGGTGCAGATCGAAAAGATCCAGAAGCAGGCCGCGCCCGAGCTGGTGGAGGCGCTCAAGGCCGGTGCGATTTCACTCAACGCTGCCGCCGCCGTGGCCGGCCTCCCGGCCGAGGAGCAGGTGGCCGCCGCCCTGGCCGGCAAGGACGAACTCAAACTCGCGGCCAAACGCGCACGCGACGCGCGCCGCAAGCCCCCCGAGATCGACGACGAAGCAGCAGCCCCGGCGCCATCCGATGAGCTGGCCACCCTGCGCCTGAAAGTGGCCGAGCTGGAAGCCGACAACGCCGCGCTGCGCGACGAGGTGGCGGCGCTGCGCTTGCAGCTGGAAACGCAGTCCGCCTGAGCCGTGGGCGCGCGCCTCGCGTGCCAGAATCACCGGCCTGAGTTCGCGCCGCTCCTTACTGACAACACCCCATGAAACTGCCCCACAAGCTCACCGGCATCGCTTTCGCGGCCTACATGGCCGGCATCATTGCGTTCGTGGTGAGCGCAGCGCTGGTCGCCATCAACACCGGCCTGAGTGCGGGCTACCTGGGACGCGTGCTGCATGGCTACGCAGTGGCCTTCCCGGTTGCCTTCATCTGTGTGGTGATCTTCCGGCCGGTCGCTCTTTTTCTGGTGAAGAAAACGGTGCACCCGCCGCCCTCCCACTGAGCCTTTGATGAACATGGACACCGCCTCAGACCTGCACGCCATGGGAGACCTGTCTTCGCACACCCCCATGATGCAGCAGTACTTCGGCCTCAAGGCCGGCCACCCGAACACGCTGCTGTTCTACCGCATGGGCGATTTTTACGAGCTGTTCTTCAGCGACGCCGAGAAGGCCGCGCGCCTGCTCGACATCACGCTGACCCAGCGTGGCCAGTCGGGGGGCCAACCGGTGGTGATGGCGGGTGTGCCGTTCCATTCGGTCGACACCTATCTGGCGCGCCTGATCAAGCTGGGCGAGTCGGTGGCCATCTGCGAGCAGGTGGGCGACGTGGCCACGGCCAAGGGGCCGGTGGAGCGCAAGGTGGTGCGCGTGGTCACGCCCGGCACGCTGACCGACAGCGAACTCCTCTCCGACAAGTCAGAGGCCTTGCTCATGGCGGTGCACCCCGGCGCGCGCACCGGCTGCGGCCTGGCCTGGATGTCGGTCACGCAGGGCATCGTGTTTCTCGCGCAGTGCGCCAGCGACGAACTCGCCGACTGGGTGGCGCGCGTGAACCCGGGTGAACTGCTCTACAGCGCCGACACCTCCACCGCTTTCGAAAAATCCGTGCTGGCCCTGGCCAGCGCCACCAACGGGCAGCGCCTCGTTGCCGTGCTGCGCCCGGCCTGGGCGTTTGACGCCGGTCTGGGCCAGCGCAAGCTGCTGGAGCAGTTGCAGGCCGCCAGCCTGTCCGCCTGGGACGCACAAGACCTGACGGATGCCCACGCCGCAGCTTCTGCCCTGCTCAACTACGCCGAACACACGCAGGGCCGCGCGCTCAGCCATGTGAAAAGCCTGCAGGTGGCGCGCAGCGGTGAACTGATCGACCTGCCGCAAAACACCCGGCGCAACCTCGAACTCACGCAGACCTTGCGCGGCGAGAGCAGCCCCACGCTGCTCTCGCTGCTCGACGTGTGCTGCACCGGCATGGGCAGCCGCGCGCTGCGCACCTGGCTGCTGGAGCCCCGTCGCGACCGCGCGCAGGCCCGCGCCCGGCT
>JBKBWW010000069.1:5601-19127 GCA_046314475.1 Hydrogenophaga sp. | reverse complement strand
GCCGTTCACCTGGGTGTGGCGCTGGACCGCCACTTTGCGCTGGGCCCGCGCACCCGCTTCACGCCCTCGCTGCAGCTCGACTACACCCACGTGCGCGACGACGCCTACACCGAAACCGGCGCCGGCCTGCTCAACCTGCAGGTGCAGGAACGCAGCGCCAACGCGCTCGACCTGGGCTTCATCACGCAGTGGCGCCACGACTACAACGAGTCCACCGCCGTGCTGGCCGACGCCGGCCTGACCTACGACCTGCGCAACAGCACGGCCCGCATCACCGCCGCCTACGCCGGTGCGCCCGGTGCGTCCTTTGTCACCGAAGGCATCCGCCCCGGCGCCTGGGGCACACGCCTGGGCCTGGGCATGGTCCACCAGGCCCGCAGCGGACTGGAGTTCACCACCCGTGTCGATGGTGAATACCGCAAAGGCTTCCGCAACCACTCGGTCTCGCTGAAGGCGCTCTGGTCCTTCTGAACCCATGCGCAGGGCCGTCGTCCTGTTGGCGCTGGCCCTGGTGGGCTGCGCCTCGCTGCCCGACCCCGCCGAGCGGCGGGCCGCAGCGCAACAGCTCGCGCAGGCCCGGGGCTGGCAGCGCCTGCAGCTCGGTGGTGGCGCCCACGCGCTGACGGCCTTCGGGCCACCGCCCATGGCCAACACCCCCGGTGTCGAGCGTGTGCTGACGGTCTACATCGAAGGTGATGGGCTGGCCTGGCTTTCAACGTCCAGGCCGTCACCCGACCCCACACCCGTGCACCCCGTGGCACTGCACCTGGCGCTGGCCCAACCCGAGGGCACGGCGATCTACCTGGCCCGGCCGTGCCAGTACCAGGACAGGGCGGGCACATGCACACCGAAGGACTGGACCAGCGCGCGCTTCTCCGAAGCCGCGGTGAGCGCCACCGACCAGGCGCTCGATCACCTGCTGCGCCACCACCAAGCGCAAGGCCTGCACCTCGTGGGCTACTCCGGCGGCGCGGCCATCGCAGCCCTGGTGGCCGCGCGGCGCATCGACGTGCGCTCGCTCACCACCGTGGCCGGCAACCTCGACCACGCGCGGTGGACCCGCCTGCACGGCCTCACGCCGCTGGCAGGTTCGCTGAACCCGGCCGGTGTGTCGGCTTCGCTCAGTGGCTTGGCGCAATGGCATCTGGTGGGGGCGAACGACCCGGTGATTCCGGTGGTGCTGGCGCAAGGCTTCCTGGCGCTTCAACACGTCGGTGGCCAGGGTTCGTTGCGGGTGTTGGCGGGTTTTGACCACCGCTGCTGCTGGGCCGAGGCGTGGCCCCGGCTCTGGCGGGAAACCCGCTGACAACGCGGCGTCTGCTCAGCCTGCCGGGTCCAGCGTGAACTCGGCCACCGTGCCCACGCCCACCTGGCTGCGCACACGCACCTCACCACCGTGGTGCTGCACGATGCGCTGCACCATGCTCAGGCCGATGCCGCTGCCCTCGAACTGCGACGCCGAGTGCATGCGCCGAAACGGCTGGAACAGCGCACGCGCGTGCGCCATGTCGAAACCAGCGCCGTTGTCGGTGACGCGGAACCACGTGCGCCGGTTTTCCTGAAAGCTGTCGACCCGGATGCGCGCCAGCGGCAGGCGCGCGGTGTACTTCCAGGCGTTGTGCAGCAGGTTCTGCCAGACCTGCGCCACCAGATCGGCGTCACCCAGCGCGGCCGGCAAGGGATCGAACTGGATCTCGATGGGGCGGTCGGTCTCGCCGCTGCGCACCAGGGTCCAGGTGTCTTTGGCCAGCGCCTGCATGTCGATGCTGCGGCGCTGCAGGGCGTGCTGGTCGATCTGCGCCAGGTTGCACAGCGCTTCGATCATCGCGTTCATGCGCCGGGTGGCTTTGTCCACCTGCTCGCTGTACTCCAGCGCCTCGTCGGTGTGGCCCAGCTTCAGGCGCTCGCGCATCAGCCCCATGAAACCCTGAATGGCCAGCAGCGGCGCGCGCAGGTCGTGCGCCACGGCGCGGGTGAATTCGCGCAGGCGGGCATCACCGGGCTCCACAGGTTCGCTCGGCGGCACCGTGTCGGGTGCGTCGCGCTGGGCCTGCGCGAGCTCGTCGTGCAGGGTCTGATAGCCCTGGCGGAACACCGGGTCCTGCGCGAGGCGCTCGGTCACGTCGCGCACGATGCACAGCACCACCGTGAGCTCGCCCACGCGCAGCTTGTCGGCGCTGACCAGGCAGGCGCGTTGCTGGCCATCGGCGCGGGTCACGTTCACCGGCAGCGCGTCCAGCAGACCGTCCATGTCGATGGCGCGCGCCAGGCGCTTGAGGGTGTCCAGCCCGATGTGGTGCGCCAGCGAGCGCAGCGGCTGACCCACCACCTGCGCTTCGGCCACCCCCAGCAGAGCGGCCACCGCCGGGTTCGCGTCCTGCACGAGACCGCTGGCGTGGTCCACCACCAGCATGGGTTCGGGGTTGCGCTGGAAGGTGCGCTCCAGCAGTTCTTCGGACCGGCGCAAGGAACGCTCGGCGGTTTCGCGCCGCGCGCGCTCACGCGCCACCGTGCGCCCGCGCTGGCGCAAGGCGAACGCGGCCAGCAACAACAACATCGAGCCGCCGACCGCCAAGCGCCAGGTCCACTGCCGCTGCGTTTGCAGATCGCGCTCCATCGCCTGTTGTTCGGCGCTGGCGGGCTCGTCGTTGAGCCAGCGCTCGCGCAACGCGGGCAAGGTGCCGTTGGCCTCGAGGCGGTCGAGCGCGCCTTGCAGGCGCTGGCGCAGCGCGTCGTTGTCGCGCACCACCGCCAGCGAATAGGTCTGCAGGCGCAGGTCGCTCAGCGAGCGCACCAGACCGGTCACCTCGCCCGCGGCGATCAGGGGATCGGCGTAGGCGCGGGGCAGCAGGGCCATGTCGGCGAAGCCGAGCTGCACCGACTGCAGGGCCGAGAGCGCATCAGGCGTGCGCACGTAGGGACCGCTGATGCCCGAGAGCCACTTGCTCAGGCTCTCGCGCATGGGTTCGTGGTCCAGCACGGCGATGCGCGAGCCTTGCAGGTCTTGCAGCGCCCGGGGCGCGGGTTTTCCGGCGGGCAGGTACACGGCAAAAGCGGGCGCGGCGTGGCCTTTGAGAAAGTGCGCGTAGGCGCGCCGCTCGGTGGTCTCCACCATCGCGATCACGTCCACCCGCCCGGCCTTGAAGGCCTCCACCGTGGCCGGCCAGTTTTGCAGGCTGACCGCGACCGGTGCACCGAGCTCGCGCCCGACAGCCTGCATCAAATCGATCTGGAATCCTTCGGGTTGGCCGCTCGCGTTGAGCGATTCGAAGGGTGCGAACGCGGCGTCGCCGCCGTAGCGCAGCGGGGTCTGCGCCACGGCCCCGGTGCAGCCCAGGCCCCAGGCCAGAACCAACGCACACAGCCATTGCCCGGCAAGAGCGCCAGGCCCGGGTACCTCTCCAGTCCGGATTCGTGATGGTTGTATGGCTCGCAGCATGCTGGGTGCACAGGGTGGGTGCCCCGTCCCCTGCGGACGACACCTTTGCTTACAGTGCCACAAAAGAGCCCCCAACAGGTGTCAGCGGCGCGCCGCGGCACCCCACTTGTCGGATACCCCCCACACCGTTCGTAGAATTGCAGGTTTCCGAGCACGCCATGACCCTGAAAGACCTGTACCAGCGCCCGGGCTTCCTGCTGCGCCGCACCCACCAGATTTCGGCGGCGGTGTTCGAGAACGCCTGTGCCAGCGTGGGGCTCACCGCGGCGCAGTACGGCGTGCTCACCGTGCTGGCCAACGAACCGGGTCTGGACCAGACCCGGCTGGCGCGCGCACTGGCCTTTGACAAGGTCACGGTCATGCGGGTGTGCAAGGGGCTCGAAGAACGCGGGCTGATCGAGCGGCGCATGGCCGAGCACAGCAAGCGCCAGATGGCCGTGGTGCTCACACCGGCCGGCAAGAAGCTGCACCAGCAGGCGCGTGGCCCGGCCGAGCTGGCCTACCAGCGGCTGCTCTCGCCCCTGACGCTCGTCCAGCGGCAGCAGCTGATCGAGATCCTGGAAGCCCTGACCCAGGGCCTGGCCGACGACGCCCGAGCGCCCTTCGTGCCCTTGCTCCCGCCGGACGCCGCCGGCCCCACAGCGGGGCACACCACCAAGCCCAAGGTCCGCGCCACCCGCACCAACACGGGGCAAGCCAAGGCGACAACGCGCCGCTGAACGGGCATGCACCGGCTGCTTTTGGTGCAGGACACGGCCCCGGACGGCGCCCGCAGCGGCTGCAGGCCTGGCACGCTTTCTGCTGATCACCACCTCGCAAGAAGAGCGATCCGGGGTCTGCCCGACCATCCGCTCAGCACTCAGGTGCACTAGGGTTCCGACCGCGTTCGCGCGGTGTCTGGTCCGAGAGTGTGCCGGCCTCATCGCAGGCTCCACGGAGGGACAAAAGCCCGGGAGAACGATCACTTGATCGCTTCTTCCTGCGCGTCCTTTCAACCCACGGAGCCCCCTGATGAAAACCTCTGCCCCCACCCTGTCCAGCCGGCGCAACCACTTCTTCAAGCCGGCCCTGGGCCTGGCGCTGTCGCTGGCCACACTCAGCTCGTTCGCCCAGAGCGCACCGTCCATGAAGATCGCCACCGTCGTGTGGATCGGCTACGGCCCGTTCTATGTGGCCGAGGCGCTGGACCTCTACAAAAAATACAACCTCAAGGTCTCGCTGCAGGTCTTCAACGACCCGGCGCTGATCCCGGCGGCCATTGCCTCGGGCGCGGTCGACGGCGGCATGCTGACCTACGACCAGGTGGTCGGGCAGGTGGCCGCTGGCCGCAACATGAAGGTGGTGATGCCCATCGACTATTCGAACGGCGGCGACGCCATCGTGGCCGACGGCAGCATCACCAAGGTGGCCGATTTCAAGGGCAAGAAGATCGGCTACAACCCGCTCTCACCGTCGGACTTCCTGCTGTCCTACGCGCTCAAGACGGTGAACCTGACCGAGAAGGACATCACACCGGTGAGCATGACGCCCGAAGCCGTGCCGGCGGCCATGGCCTCCGGCCAGTTGCCCATCGGCGTGACCTACGAGCCCAGCCTCTCTCAGATCCTGAGCCAGGGCGGCGGCAAGAAGTTCAAGGTGGTGTTCTCCTCCAAGAACGCGCCCGGCCTGATCGCCGACGTGCTGGTGTTCGACGACAAGGTCATCAAGGCCAAGCCGGCGCAGATCACCGGCGTGATGAAGGCCTACCTCGACGGCCTGGCCTACATGAAAGCCAAGCCCAACGAAGCCAACGCCATCATCGGCAAGTTCATGGGCGTGTCGGCCGCCGAGGTGAAGGAACAGCTCACCGGTGTCTACAACATCCCCGTGGCCGAGATGCCCAAGGCTTTCATGAAGGCCAAGGAAACGACCTCGTACTACGCCAGCGGCGAAATCATTGGCGAGCTGCTCAAGGCCAAGGGCCAGATCACCACGATCCCGGCGATTGAAGCCACCTTCGACGCCAGCCTGGTCAAGGGCCTGAAGTAATCCCCCGGGTGGCCGCACCGGTGCCCGCACGGGCATCGGTGTGGTGATGACAGCGTTTCCCCATTGAAGGCATCTCCATGAAACCGGTTTTCCGATATGAAGACGGCGTGTGGCCGAACGTCGCCGCCATCGGCTTCACCGTGCTGGGCTGGCCGGTGGGCATTGCGCTGCTGGGACAGGCCAGCTGGCTGCTGAATGCACTGGGCGTGCTGCTGGTGGCGCAGACGCTGGTGTGGTCGGCCTACTTCATCCACGAGTTCGCGCACAACGCCATCTTTCGCACGGCGCAGGCCAACGACCGCTGGGGCACGCTCATGAGCTGGATCAACGGCAGCTGCTACGCCAGCTTCGCCGACATGCGCCGCAAGCACATGCGCCACCACGTGGAGCGCGCCGACGTGATCACCTTCGACGCGCAGGCCTTCCTGCGCGCGCACCCGTTGGTGCGCCGCGTGGTGCTGGCGCTGGAGTGGGTTCACTTTCCGGCGGTGGAGTTCGTCATGCGCGGCTATGTGATCGCGCTGCCCTTCATGAGCGAACACAAAAAAGACGCACGCGCCCGTGTGGTCGCCACCGCGGTGTTGCGCATCGCCGCACTCGCGCTGCTGGGCTGGTGGTCGCTCAAGGCGCTCGCCCTGTACTTCGTCGCCTTCCTGATCTTCATCACGGTGCTGCGTTTTGCCGACTGTTTCCAGCACACCTACGACGCCTACCCCATCCTGGACGACACGCCGATCCCGAAGGACAAACTGCGCGACCGCGCCTACGAACAGGCCAACACCTACAGCGACGTGGTGAGCCTGGACGCCAAGTGGTTCAACCTGATCTGGCTCAACTTCGGTTTTCACAACGCGCACCACGAGCGCCCCACTGCACCCTGGTACCGCCTGCCGGCCTTCCACCGCGAGCTGTATGCCGACAGCTACCCGCAGGTGATCACCGTGGGCGAACTGCTCAAGAGCTTTCACATCAACCGCGTCAAGCGGGTGCTGGCGAGCAACTACGGGGTGGTGCAACCGCCAGGCACACCGGGCCGTGCAGATGGTTTCCTCGGCGCTGTCGGTGTGTCGTTTCTGACCGCTGTCTGAGATGGCCGCCGACCACGGCCTGCAGGGCAAGACGGTGTTGATCACGGGTGCTGCCGGCGGCATCGGCCAGGCGCTGGCGCGGGCCTTCGCAGCGCAGGGCGTGCGGCTGATGTTGCTCGACCGCACCGACACGGGCCTGCAGGCGCTGGCCACCGAACTCGGCGCCCTGGCGGTCGAGTGCGACCTCGGCGACGCCGCACAGGTTGCGGCCGTTGTGGCGCAAGTGCGCGAACGCTGGGGCACGCTGGACGTGCTGTTGAACAACGCCGGCACCGAGTACCCCACGCCACTCGACGACGCCGCACCCGGCTCCATGACCCGCTGGGCCGGCCTGCTCGACAACAACGTCACCTGCATGGTGCGGCTCACGCAGGCGCTGCTGCCGCTGCTGCCGCGCGGTGCAAGTGTCATCAACCAATCGTCCATCTGGGGCCGCATCGGCGTGGCCGGCTTCTCGGCCTACGCTGCGAGCAAACACGCGGTGGTGGGCCTCACGCGTTCACTCGCACTCGAATTCGGCCCGCGCGGTATTCGTGTGAACGCGGTCTGCCCGGGCTGGATCCGAACAGACGCCGCGATGCGCTCGCTCACCGCCATGGCGCTGGAGCAAGGCCGCAGCGAAGCCGAGGTGGAGCGCGAGATCCTGGCGCGCCAGGCCGTGCCCGAGATGTTGAGCCCGGCCGACATCGCCGGCGTGTTTCTCTTTCTGGCCAGCAGCGAGTCCCGTTCGCTCACCGGCCAGTGTCTGGTGGCCAGCCACGGCGAGGTGATGGCATGAGCGCCGCGCCGGGCCGTTCCCAAGCCAGCTCGCACCGCAGCCCGCAGGGCGAAGGTACCCCATGAGCGTTGCGATCTCGCTGGCCGGTCAGACCGCCCTGGTCACGGGCGCGGCCACCGGCATCGGCCGCGCGATCGCACTCAAGCTCTCGCAGGCCGGCGCGCGCGTGGTCGTCAACCACCTGAACCAGCCGCAGGAAGCGGCCACGCTGGTGCAGGCCATCAAGAGCGCAGGTGGCCACGCCGTGGCCATCAGCGCCGACGTGAGCGATGGCGCCGCCGTCCAGCGCCTGGTGGCCGAGACGCTGCACACTGCGGGCGACATCCACATCCTGGTCAACAACGCCGGCATCATCCAGGAGAAGCCTTTCCTGGACACCACCGAGGCCGACTGGGACCGCATGCTGGCCACCGACCTCAAGTCGGTGTTCCTGATGTCGCGTGCCGTGCTGCCCGGCATGGTGGCGCGCGGCAGCGGTGTCATCGTCAACCTCGCGTCCGACCTCGGCATCCTGGGCCGCGAGAACTACGCGCCCTACTGCACGGCCAAGGCCGGTGTGATCGGCCTCACCAAGTCGCTGGCGCGCGAGTTCGCGCCACACGGCATCCGCGTCAATGCCATCGCACCCGGACCGGTGAACACGGCCATGGTGTCGCTGGAGAGCATGAGCCCCGAGTGGATGGAGAAAGAGCTGGCGATCCCGCAGCACCGCGTGGCCGAACCCGAGGAGATCGCAGCCACCGCGCTGTTTCTCGCCAGCGACCTCTCGCGCTTCTACTGCGGCCAGGTGCTGGGGCCCAACGGCGGCTCGGTGATGCCCTGATCTCCCGCCATGTCATTGCTCACCCACCCGTCCAACCGCGTCGCCACCGGCGTGCTGCTGTTCTCGGCCTCGCTCTGGGGCCTGTCGTGGATGCCGCTCAAGTGGTTCATCGCGCAGGGGCTTACCGGGCCCATGGTCTCGCTGCTGTCCTACGGCGTGGTGGGCCTGTTCAGCTGCGTTTTCATCTGGCGCCAGCGCGCGGCCTGGCGCCCGCAATGGGGCCTGCTGCTGGCCCTGGCGCTGGTCGGTGGCTGGGCCAACACCTCGTTTGTGAACGCGCTGATGCTGGGCGACGTGGTGCGGGTGATGTTCCTGTTCTACCTCTCACCGGTGTGGTCGGTGCTGGGTGGCTGGCTGTTTTTGAAGGAGCGCATTCCTCCGATGCGCTGGGCGGCGGTGGTGATGGCCCTCGTCGGCCTGTGGCTCTTCCTGGGCGGCACGAGCGGCCTCGATCTGACCTTCACCTTCGTCGATTTCCTCGCGCTCTCGGCCGGCTTCTGCTTCGCGGCCAACAACGTGATCGCACGCGCCGCGCAGCAGGTGCCCATGGTGAGCAAGACCTTCGCGGTGTTCGCGGGCTGCGGCGTCATTTCGCTCGTGGCCACCAGCGCGCTCGGCCACAGCGTGCCCACCCCCATGGGCATCGGCGTGTGGATCGCGGTGCTGGCCTACGGTTTTGTCTGGCTGCTGCTGGCCACCGCCACCTGGCAGTTTGGTGTGACGCACATCGAGAGCAGCAAGGCCGGTGTGATCCTGCTGGCCGAACTGGTGGTGGCGGTGTTGACCGCCGTGTGGTTCGGCAATGAATCCATGACCGGCCTGGAATGGGCCGGTGGTGCGCTGATCACCCTGGCCGCTTTTGTTGAAGCCATCGACACCTCGCCCACACCCCAACCCCAAGGAACCTGAATGAACACCACCGTGTGGATGAACGAACTCTCGTGGGTGGACTACCAGTCGCGCGTGCAGCGCGACCAGCCGCCTGTGCTGCTGCCGGTGGGTGCGCTCGAACAGCACGGCCCGCACCTGCCGCTGGGCACCGACGGTCTGCTGTCGAGTGCCGTGGCGGCCGACACCGCCGCACTCGTGGGCGGGCTGGTGGCGCCCACGCTGTCGTACGGCTACAAGTCGCAACCCAAGTGCGGTGGCGGTCAGCATTTCTGCGGCACCACCAGCGTGGACGCGGCCACGCTGGTCGGCCAGGTGCGCGACGCGGTGCGCGAATTCGCTCGCCACGGTTTGACGAAGCTCGTGGTGGTGAACGGCCACTACGAGAACCAGTGGTTTCTGATCGAAGGCATCGACCTCGGCTTGCGCGACGCCAAAGCCGCCGACCCGGCGAACCGCCTGCAGGTGATGCGCCTGGAGTACTGGGACTTCATGACACCCGACACCCTGGGCGATGTGTTCCCCGACGGTTTCCCCGGCTTCGCGCTGGAGCACGCGGCCGTGCTGGAGACCTCGATGATGTTGCACTACCACCCGCATCTGGTGCGCATGGACCTGCTGCCCGACGACGGCCCGGCCGACTTCCCGCCCTACGACATGTACCCGCCGCGCACCGACTGGGTGCCGGCCTCGGGCGTGCTCTCGTCGGCCAAAGGATCCGACGCGGCCAAGGGCCGGCTGCTGGCCGATGAGGTGGCCCGCCGCATGGCCGAGGCCATCACCACCGGCTTCACCCGACCCACCGGCGTCTGAGCATGGACACCGCGCCCGACCCCAGCCGCACCGCCCTGCTCGTGATCGACCTGCAGCGCGATTTCTGCAGCCCGGGCGGCTACGCCCACCAGGCCGGCATCGACATTGCGCCCATGCAGGCGGTGGTGACCAACGCCGTGCGGCTGCTGCAGGCCGCGCGTGCGGCCGGCCTGCTGGTGGTGCACACGCGCGAAGGCCACCTGAGCGATCTGAGCGACTGCCCCGCCACCAAGCTGCAGCGCAGCGTCAATGCGGGCGCACCCATCGGCAGCCTGGGACCGCTGGGCCGCCTGCTGGTGCGTGGCGAACAAGGCCACGACTTCGTGGACGCGGTGCGCCCCATGAGCGGCGAAGAGGTGATCGACAAACCCGGCTACGGCGCCTTCCACCGCACGCGGCTGGCGCAGGTCCTGGCCGCGCGCGACATCGAACAACTCATCGTCTGTGGCGTGACCACCGAGGTGTGTGTGCACTCCACGCTGCGCGAAGCGGTGGACCGGGGCTTTGCCTGCACCACCGTGGGCGATGCCACCGCCGCCAGCAACCCAGCGTTGCAGGCCGCCGCCCTGGCCATGATCGGCGTGGAGGGCGGCATCTTCGGGCGCGTGAGAAGCACCGACGAAGTGGTGGCATCGCTGCAGGGGGTGCACGCTGCCCCCGACCGCGTGAACACCTGGGTGCAAGCCTTCACTGGAGCCTGATGCCATGACCCAAGCCCTGCGCATCTGGCCGCTGCTCACCGCGACCCACCGCTACGACAAAACCATCTCCACCTTCAACCGGGGCCATGGCCAGACCATCGAGGCGCCCATCCTCGCGTACCTCATCGAAACGAAGCACGGCCGCATCCTCTACGACGTGGGCTGCGACCACGCCAAGATCCACACGCCCGCGCTGCGGGACCGTTACTACAACCCCGCCACCTTCGAGATGGGCGCGCCCGACATGCGCGAGGAGCACCGCATTCCGAACCACCTGGCGCGGCTGGGACTGAGCGCAGACGATGTGGACGTGATCTTCATCGGCCACCTGCACTTCGACCACGCGGGCGGCCTGAAGGAACTCAAGCGTTGCGGCTGCGGTGCCGAGATCCACCTGCAGCGCGACGAGTGGAACGCGGCCTGCAGCGGCCTGGATGGCGCGGTGTTCGACGACGACCTGCTGGACGACGAGGGCAAAGCCTTCCAGTTTTGCCTGAAGCACGGCGAGTACAGCGTGCTGCCCGGCGTGCAGGCCGTGGCCACACCCGGCCACACCGCCGGCCACATGTCCATGCTGATCGAGCTGCCCACCGGCGCGCCGGTGCTGCTGGCGGGCGACGCGGCCGACCTGCAGGAAAACATCGACGACGAGGTGGCCCCCGGCACGCTGTGGCAGGGCTGCGAACAACAGGCCATTGACAGCATCCGCAAGCTCAAGGCGCTCGCGCGCGAGACCGGCGCGCAGCTCTGGCCCAACCACGACATGGCCTTTTACCGGCGGTTGCCTGTCTTCCCGAACGCCATCG
This sequence comes from Hydrogenophaga sp., assembly GCA_046314475.1. GTDB lineage: Bacteria > Pseudomonadota > Gammaproteobacteria > Burkholderiales > Burkholderiaceae_C > Hydrogenophaga. Next base: position 7,763 of record JBKBWW010000069.1, on the reverse strand, counting down.
CATGAACGTCCCGGACCGCTATCACGGCGTGTGGCAACGCACCCTGCTCAAGACCCCCGGTGAACGCGATACCACCACCTGGGTGCGCTGGCTGCAGACCGGGCTGTGGCACGGCGACCTGCGCGTGCCGCCCGACGCCGACCGCAGCACCGCCATGGGCCGCGCCGCGCAACAGGGCTTTGGCGGCACCACGCTCATCAATCAGCCCGACCCCGCACAACCCGAGGTCTGTACCTGGCAGCGCCGGATCGACCTGCAGCCCCCGCGCAGCACACCCGATGCCGGCCACATGGTGTTCGAATCCATCGACTGCGTGCACGAGACCGGCATCCACGGCCAGTACTTCGAGGTGTGGGAACGCCTGCCCGGCTCCACGGGCACACGCATCGCGCTCGCCGCGCTCGACGACAGCGGCGCACCCACGGCAGAGCGCCTGCTGGTGGCCGGTCGCTACCTCATGCACCTGCGCCCGCGCAGCACGGCCTGGCCCGCCGGCACCGCACCCGACGACTCGCTGGCCGAGGTGGTGGCCCGCCACCCGCAAGAGGCCGACGCCTTGCTCGACTTCGAGATCAGCTTCGGCACGCTGGAGCACGGTGTGTGGACCATCGAGCGCGCCACCTTGCCAGCACTCGAAGGCCGGGTCGACAGCGTCGGCATGCAACGCCGTGACGCGAACACCGCCTGGGTTGACAGTGCGCGCCTGCCGCGGCGCTGGCAGGTGCTGGAGTGGCATGTGGGGGACGCACCGCACTGAAGCGCTCACGCCGCACCGCTGAAGTGCGGGCGAATTCCCATGCACCGGGCTTGCGGCCGGTGGCGCCGCCGTGCTCCGCACCCGCCGCTTTCAGCGCGTTTTTCAAGCGCTTCACCGGGCACGCTCCTTGCGCTTTCCAAGCAGCGTTCTTCACCTGTCCTCCCACCCCCTTCAGGAAACCACCATGCCCAAGAACCTTGTTCCCTCCACCCGCCGCGGCGTGCTCGCCGCCCTGCTGCTGGCCCCGGCCCTCTGGGGCGCTGCGGGCACCGCACACGCCGCCAACCTCGACGAAATCAAGAAACGCGGCTACATGACCGTGGTCACCGAAGACGACTTCCGGCCGTTTGAATTCGTGAAAGACGGCAAGCCCACCGGCTTCAACAACGAGATGGTCGATGCGCTGCGCAAGTACGCACCGTTCGAGATCCGCCAGGAGATCCTGCCCTGGCCCGGCATCCTCGCGGGCGTGGCGACCGGCAAGTACGACATCGCCATCACCGCCGTGCTCATGACCAAGGAGCGCACGCTCTCGCTGGACTTCACCAGTCCCATTGCCGACGCCACGCACTACTACGTCAAGCGCAAGGACGACAGCAGCATCAAGAGCATCAAGGATCTCAACGGCAAGACCGTGGGCGTGCAGACCGGCAGCGCGTTTTTGAGCCGCCTGCCCGAGCTGCAGGCCATGCTGGCCAAAGAAGGCGGCAAGCTCGGCAAGGTCGTGGAGTACGCGTCGTACCCCGAGGCTTACCAGGACCTGGCCCTCAAGCGCACCGACTTCGTGGTCAACACCGTCATCAACCTCAAGGCGCTGGTGGCCGAGCGCCCGAACGTGTTTGAACTCGGCCAGCCGGTCTCGGGCAATTCATACCCGGCCTGGGCGGTGAAGAAGGGCAACACCGATCTGCAGAAGTTCATGAACGAGTTCATTGCCGCACAGAAGGCCAACGGTGTCATGCCGGCGCTGCAGAAGAAGTGGTTCGGCGAAGCGTTCACGCTGCCGGTGAGCTACACGCCTGAACAGTAAACCCGGATGAGCCATGCGGATGTCCTGTCGATCTTCAGCGGCGCGCTGACCACGCTGCTGCTGTCCATTGCGGGCATCGCGCTGGGCCTGCCCTTCGGCCTGGGCCTGGCGCTGGCGCGCTGGGCCCGGGTGCCCCTGCTCAACCCTGTGGTGGCGGTCTACGTGAGCTTGCTGCGCGCCACACCGCTCATCACGCTGGTGCTGCTGATCTTCTTTGCCCTGCCCACGGCAGGCATCTCGGTGGGCCCGGTGACCGCCGGGCTGATCGCGCTGGTGCTCAACACCGCCGCGTTCAACTGCGAGGTGTGGAGAGCCGCCCTGCTCGACCTGCCCAAAGACCAGATCGAGGCGGCGCAATCGGTGGGCATGGGCCGC
>JBKBWW010000069.1:0-5591 GCA_046314475.1 Hydrogenophaga sp. | reverse complement strand
AAATGTCGCAGTTGGTGAAGCTCACACCGGTGCTGGCCGTGGTCGGCGTGGTCGACATCACGCGCGCGGCCGTGCGCATCGGCGCACAAACCTACGAACCGCTGCCACCCTTTCTGGTGGCACTCGCCATCTACATCCCCATCGTTTATGCGCTCGTGAGCGTGCAGCGCTGGGTGGAGCGGCGCACCGTGCAACGCGAGGCCGCCGCATGATGCGCGACTTCGCCACCGTGTGGTCGGAGCGCGGGCTGCTGCTCTCGGGCCTGGGCAACACCGTGCTGCTCTCGGTGCTGGCGGGTGTGGCAGCGCTGGTGCTGGGCGCCCTGCTCTCCACGCTGCTGATGTCGCCGCGCAAACTGCTCAGCCTGCCCGCCAAGTGGCTGGTCGATCTGGCGCGCTGCACGCCCTTTCTGCTGTTCGCCTACATCGTCTACTACGGCCTGCCCTCGCTGGGCCTGCAATTCGACGCCTGGAGCGCAGGCCTCTTTGCGCTCACCGCGTACCACGCGGCCTACATGGCCGAAATACTGCGCGCGGCCTGGGCCGCACAACCGCGTGCCCCCATCGAAGCCGGCGTGGCCTTCGGCTACAGCGGCTTCGGGTTGTTCCGCCGCATCGTGCTGCCGCCGCTGGCGCTCTCCAGCGCGCCGGTGCTGGGCAACCAACTGATCCAGATCATCAAGGACAGCGCTTTCCTCACCATCATCACGCTGCCCGAGCTCACCCACGCGGTGAGCTCCATCCAGTCGCGCCACTTCATCCCGTTCGCCGCCTTCCTCACCGCCGTGCTGCTCTACTGGGCGCTGTGCCTGGTGGTGGAAGCCGGCGTGGCCGCCGTGGGCCGCCTGGCCGAGGCGAGGCGCTGATCCACCACCCGAGCCCACCATGCCCCACCGCATTCCCCTCCTCAGCGTGCAGTCGCTGCGCAAGAGCTACGGCAACCTGCGCGTGCTCGACGACATCTCGTTCACCGTGGCGCCCGGCGAAACCGTGTGCCTGCTCGGCCCGTCCGGCTCGGGCAAGTCCACGCTGCTGCGCTGCATCAACTGGCTGGAGCGCCCCGACAGCGGCCGCATCCTCATCGACAGCCAGCCCATCGGAATTACCAGCGGCGGTGTGGTCATGAACGACCACCAGCTCGCGCAGGTGCGCACCCGCATCGGCATGGTGTTCCAGCAGTTCGCGCTGTGGCCCCACCTCACCGTATTGCAAAACGTGATGGAAGCACCGGTGCACGTGCAGCGCCGGCCGAAAGACGACGTGCGCGCCGAGGCCGAAGCCCTGCTGAGGCGGGTGGGCCTGTTCGACAAAAGCGACGTGTTCCCCGCGCGCCTCTCGGGCGGGCAGAAACAGCGCGTGGGCATTGCGCGCGCGCTCGCCATGAAGCCTGCCCTGATGTTGTTCGACGAACCCACGAGCGCGCTCGACCCCGAGCTGGTGGGCGAGGTGCTGGCTGTGATGCGCGACCTGGCCGCCGAGGGCATGACCATGCTGGTGGTGACCCACGAAATGGCCTTCGCCCGCGAAGCCGCCCACCGCGTGGTCTTCATGGACCACGGTGTGGTGGTGGAAACGGGAACCCCAGAGGCGTTCTTTGAGGCGCCGAGCACCGAGCGGGGGCGGCAGTTTCTGCAGCGCTTCTCTGAAAGGCGCGCCGTCGCGGCGGTTTGAACCCGCTTCCTCCCACGCTTGAGCAACCGGTTTGGAGGCAGGCCGGACTAAGATCCCCGAGGTTTCCATCTCTACCGGTGATCAACATGGGTGCTGCTCGTTGGGTCTGTTTCGCGTTCGTGGTGGCCATGGCCTTTGGCACCGGGGGCGCATTGGCCGAGGTGTACCGCTGGAAGGACAGCAGCGGCAAAGTCCACTTTGGCGATCGGCCCGACTCCACCGATCCGAAGGTGGTGAAAGAAGTGTTGGTGCCCCGCCCCAACCTGGCGGAGGGCTTCAAAGGCGCGCCTCCCTCCGCGGCCGGCGGACAGACCAAAGCCGTTTCGGGCGATGAGAACACCGCCCCGGCAGATACAGAGACCACCGCGGAGACCTCCAAACCGAAACCGAAACCCAAACCCACACCCAAGCGCGGCTTGGCGGCGCAAAGCAAAGACAGCTGCCAAGCCAAGGTGGCAGCGTATGTGGCCAGCAGACAGTGCTTCGGCGCTTGCGGCAGCACCAATGGGAGCTTGGGCCGAAACAACGCCGGTTGTGAACATTGCGTCGAACAACCGATGCCCAACTGTTGACCGGTTGTGCGGCCATCGGCGCGCAAACGTGATCGGTCCGACACCCAAGGTCAGCAAGCGCCTCTGGTTGCCATTGCGGGCGGATTGAACGAACCAGCTGGTGCGACAAGTCGGCGATTCACGGTGACATTGGCCACCCGAAGAAACCAGGTCTGACCTCAGGATTCGTTCAAGGTATGTTGACCGGGTTCGCGGCCCGAAAGGACACTCAAGACTGTTCTCGGTCACTCTATCTGGGTGTTTGAGCGGTGGCTTGGACGATTAGTTGACGTTCAGACATCCCGGCGTCGAGAGACTGCTGTGAGCTCTTTACCTGTCGTTCCTCCGAGGCTGAAAGGCAGCGATACGTCAGCATGCGCGAGCCATCTGTGATCAAAGCATTTGCGTCCCAGATTGAGGGGCGCCTTCCGTGGCATGACACGCTCGAACCTGCGTACACGGGCGTGGTGACTGGCACCAGCAATGAGAGGATAGAAGAAAAGATGGTCGCCTGATCGAGTGGGGCGATTGACTGCTACCGACTTTCCCGCGTCTTAGTCAGCGTGCAGGAGGGCGGTTTTGTTCAATCAAAGTCAAACCGATCAACCTGGAAACCACTGCGGCCAGGTACATGACACCCACGAACATTTCCACCGCAGCCAGCATGCGGGCGTGGGTGCTGATCGGGATGACGTCGCCGATGCCGGTGCTAGAGAGAAGCGCGAAGCTCATGTACATCAACTCGGTCCACGTGCGAGACGACTGGGGGTTTACGGCCGCAGCGAAACATCCCGGCTGCAACGCCTGCGTCAACACGTACAGGTAGGCAAATCCCCATGCCAGCAGCGTGAATGTCGCACCCGCTGCAAACAACTCGTCCGTGGTCGCCCGGCGATCGGCCATCATGTAAGCAATCAGGCTGCCCGCGGCGTAAAAGTAGAAGATCGCCTCTAGCGCGGCGGACCACGGCAGCAGCCACGGCATCCCGAACGATGCCTGCAGAACTAGAAGCACCACGCTCGGCAGCGCGATGCTGAATGTGACCCAGGTCAGCCCGCGGGTGCGGCGAACCATCCCGGTCGTCACACCCAGCACCACAATGCCGAAAACACCGAAGCCGATGCGGCCCATGTCGGTGCCCTCAATGAAGGGGTAGAGCAGCATGCCTGTGAGCTGCACCAAGAGCAGAATCGCCGAGGGATGGCGGCACGTGTATCTCACCCAATGCAGAAAGTTCATCGCACCATTGTCGGTCGACTGTCGCTTGTGAAGCGAGCGCGGCTGGCTGCACATCCCTGGTCGTCCCATACGACCATGGACTGCCGTCTTGCCGACGGTTTATGGCTGGAGGCTCAGAAGCGGTGCACGTACCCCAAGCTGGTTGTCGTGATGTCGCGTTTGCCCATGCCCACGAAATTCAGGTCATACCGGTTCCATTCAAGAACCACCGTGGAACGGGGTGTGAGGTTGAAACCCACACCGACGCCATATGTGCCTTCCCAGCCGCTGGCCTTGCCGGTAGCCACGCCTGACAACGGGCTCGCAGTCACCTCTGTGCGGCCATAGAGCGCTCCGACCTTGGCATACAGGTCCAGGCCACCCAGTGGGACATGTCCCACCAGGCTCAGATTGACACCATGTGCCCGCGTTTTGCCGCCCGCACGCTCGGAGCGGCCAAAGTCCACATAGCCCACCTCGGCGCCCAGGTTCTGGTTGAACATGCCACCGGTGTAAAGGTGGTAGGCGGTGCTGCTCTCCGAACAGGCGAATCCGCCCGTGCACGACATGTCCCAGTTGGGCTTGCCCACGTTGAAGCCGATGTAGCCGTTGGTGGAATAGGGAATCACGGAGTAGCCGCTGGACGTTGTGGTGGTGCCGGCCGACTGGGCATGGACCGAGCTAGCAACCGCCAACGCAAGTGCCGCCAGCGTCCATTTTGTTGAGGTGTGACCTGGAATGTTCATGGTGATCTCCTGAAGTGGGTGGATGGAACACTGCTCCGGATGGGGCAGCCCCGGCCCGGGGCAAACCGCGTGCCTGCCCGCCTCCGCCTCACGTCCAACAGACCATCCACGAACCCGTGGGCCGGGAACTGTTGGACAGACGGTGCTTTGCAACGCGCTCTGGTAGGCGTACACCCGGCGTGTCAGCCGTGCACCGGGACCGACGCCACCCCGGAGGAGCGCCACATGACCGAACTTGACCACCCGCATCAGAACCACCTGCTGTCCTGTTTGCCCGATGCAGACTGGCAACGCTGGTTGCCACAGCTTGAGTTGGTGGATCTGCCTTTGGGCAAGGTGCTGTACGAGTCGGGAGCGCCGCTGAGCCATGTGCACTTTCCCACCAGCGCCATCGTCTCGCTGCTCTATGTGCTGGAAGACGGATCGTCGGCCGAGATTGCGGTGGTCGGCTTTGAGGGCGTGGTGGGCATCTCCATCTTCATGGGGGGAGGCACCACCCCCAACCGATCGGTGGTGCAGAGCGCGGGCAAGGGCTACCGGCTTCGCGCCGCAGCCATCAAGGAAGAGTTCGAGCGATCCAGCCCGGTGTTGCACCTGATGCTTCGGTACACGCAAGCCCTGATCACCCAGATGAGCCAGACCGCTGTGTGCAACCGTTACCACTCACTGGACCAGCAACTCTGCCGTTGGCTACTGCTCAGCCTGGACCGCCTGCACACGAACGAACTGGTGATGACCCAGGAATTGATCTCCAACATGCTGGGGGTACGGCGCGAAGGGGTGACCGAGGCGGCGCTGAAGCTGCAGGCCGCCGGCCTGATCCGGTACGCACGCGGCCACATCTCGGTGCTGGACCGCCCGAATCTGGAGCACCGAACCTGTGAGTGCTATCAAGTGGTGAAAAAGGAATACGACCGCCTGCTGCCGGCCATCACGGCGATCTGACCCCCACCGCCCCAGCGGCTGCGCGGGCACCTCGGTTGCCGGTGAGCGAGGTCCTCAACTTCGACACTGCCCGACTGGAGCACCATGAAAATCCCACCGAGTCCCTCCCCCACCGGTCCGAGCGAGCACAACAAACCGTCGCCCCTGCCGGTGGCACGTCCCCCCAGCCCGGCCAACTTGGTGAGTCGCACGCCACGTGCGCCCGGCTCCGAACCGGTGGACCCCCAAGACGAGCATCTGCAGCTCCCGCACGAACGCGACGAAGACGCCGACATCACCGACGGTGAGGTCGATCCCGTGATCCTGCAGGCGTCGAAAGACCTCGAACGCGGTCTGGTGGACACCGACATGCGGGCCACACCCGGTCTCGATGCGCAGCAACGCGAACGCGATGTACCGGGCGCGGGCGGCAAGGTGGTGCGCAAGGATGACCTGGGGCACCGCCGGAAATAGGCGCGGTG
>JBKBWW010000068.1:0-19707 GCA_046314475.1 Hydrogenophaga sp. | reverse complement strand
GACCGTCGCGGTACATGCGCGAGACCTTGTTCTCCCACGTGAAGCCCATGCCGCCCCAGAACTGCAGGCAGGTGTCGGGCACGGTGCGGTTCAGGCGCCCGGCCTTGAGCTTGGCCATGGTCGCCCACTCGGTCACGTCTTCACCGGCGATGTAACGTTCACACGCCAGGTAGGTCAGCGCGCGCAGGCTCTCCACCTCGGTTTTCAGCTCGGCCAACTTGAACTGCACCCACTGCTGGTCGGCCAATGAAGCGCCGAAGAGCTTGCGTTCTTGTGCCCACTCCACCGTCCAGCCGATGCAGTTGGTGAGGCTCTCCAGCGTGCTGGCTGCGCACCACAGGCGCTCTTCCTGAAACTGCTGCATCTGGTAAATAAAACCTGCGCCCTCCTGGCCGATGCGGTTGCTCTGCGGCACGCGCACCTCGTCAAAGTAGATGAGTCCGGTGTCGCTGCTGTTCATACCGATCTTGCGGATCTTCTGCGCCACCTCGATGCCTTTGACCAGCTTGCCGTTCTCACGCATGCGCACCATCACCAGGCTCTTGTTCTTGTGCGCAGGGCCGTCGCTGGTGTTGACCAGCATGCACATCCAGTCGGCCTGCAGGCTGTTGGTGATCCACATCTTCTGGCCGCTGATGACGTAGTCGTCGCCGTCCTTGCGCGCCACGCTCTTGATGGCCGACACATCGCTGCCCGCGCCGGGTTCGCTCACGCCGATGCAGCCCACCGTGTCGCCGGCAATGGCGGGGGCGAGGTAATCGCGTTTGAGTTCTTCGCTGCCGAAGCGCGCCAGCGCGGGCGTGGCCATGTCGGTCTGCACGCCGATGGCCATGGGCACACCACCGCAGTGGATGTGGCCCAGCGTTTCGGCCATGGCCATGCCGTAGGAATAGTCCAGGCCCGCGCCGCCAAACGCCTCGGGCTTGGTCAGGCCCAGCAGGCCGAGCTTGCCCAGGCCTTTGAAGATCTCGTGCGCGGGCATCATCTCCGCCGCTTCCCACTCGTCCACATGCGGGTTGATGTGCTCGTCGATGTAGCGCTTCAGCGTCTTCTGGATCTCGCGGTGCTCGTGGGTGAACTGCATGTCTTGTCTCCTGTTGTTGAAGCTCATCTCCCGTTCGCCCTGAGCTTGTCGAAGGGCTCACCAAGGTGTTGGCGAAGGCTTCGACAGGCTCAGCCCGAACGGACATCTCTACATGCGCGCCACGCCGAACTGCATGGGCCTGGGCTCGCGGGCCGCCGCCTCGGCGCAGGTGTCCAGGCAGAAGGCGAGCACGGCGCGGGTGTCGCGCGGATCGATCACGCCGTCGTCGAGCACCAGGCCGCTGGTGTAGAACGCGTCGGCCTGGCTCTCGAACACGTTCACGATCTGGTCGAACTTGGTCTGCATCTGCACCGGGTCGGGCGTGATGCCTTTGCGCGCCATGCCGGCCTCGGCCACGATCTGCATCGTTCGCGCGGCCTGCTCGCCCCCCATCACCGCGGTCTTGGCCTGCGGCCAGCTGAAGAGAAAGCGTGGCTCGTAACCGCGCCCGCACATGCCGTAGTTGCCCGCGCCGAACGACGCGCCGCACTGGATGGTGATCTGCGGCACGGTGGCGCTGGTCACCGCCTGGATCATCTTGCTGCCGTGTTTGATCATCCCGCCCTGCTCGCTGTCCTTGCCCACCATGTAGCCGGTGGTGTTCTGCAAATAAACGATGGGGTGGCCGAGCTGGCACATCCACTGGATGAAGTGCGTGGCCTTGTTGGCGCCGGCCACGTCGATCGGGCCGTTGTTGCTGATGATGCCCACCGCGTGGCCGTGGATGCGGGCCTGCACGCAGAGGGTGGCGGCACCGTAGAGAGCCTTGAATTCGAGCAGCTCGGAGCCGTCGACGATGCGGGCGATGACCTCGCGCATGTCCACCGGCTCGCGGTGGTGCGGGGGCATGAGGGAGAGGAGTTCATCGGGGGGGGAGGTTGGGTACGGGGGCACCCACACCCCTGCCCTCTCCCGCGTGCGGGAGAGGGAGCAAGGCACGCCCGCCGGAGAGAGGTGTCTTCATCTCCCTCTCCCGCTTGCGGGAGAGGGTCGGGGTGAGGGTCCCCAGGATGCGCCGCGCCATCCCCAACGCCTCCCGGTCATCCTCCGCCAGATACTCCCCCAAACCCGACACACCCGTGTGCATCTCCGCCCCGCCCAGCTCCTCTTCGGTGGCCACCTCCCCCGTCGCCGCCATCAACAACGGCGGCCCGGCCAGAAACGCCCGCGAGCGCCCCCGCACCATGATCACCACGTCGCTCAGCCCCGGCATGTAAGCCCCACCCGCCGTGCCCGAGCCGTGCTGCACTGTGATCACCGGCAGACCGACGGCCGAGTGGCGCGCGAGGTTGCGGAACAGCGCGCCACCGTGCACGAAGCCTTCCACCTGGTACTTCATGAGGTTGGCGCCGGCGCTTTCCACCAAGTGCACAAACGGCAGCTTGTTCTGCAGCGCGATGGCCTGCACGCGCAGGATCTTCTCCAGCCCGCGCGGCTGGATGGCGCCGGCCTCGATGCCCGAGTCGCTCGCCACCACCATGCAGCGCACACCGGCAATGAAGCCGATGCCCGCCACCATGCCGCCGCCAGGCACCGACTTCTCGGGGTCTTTCGTGTCTTGCAGATAACCCGCGAGCGAACACAGCGGCAAATACGGCGCGCCCGGGTCGAGCAGCAGGGCCACGCGCTCGCGCGGCAGCAGCTGGCCGCGTTTGTCGAACACGGGTTTGGATCTGGCCGAGGTTTGTGCGGCGCGGTCTTCGAGGGCGCGCAGTTGACCGATGCGCGCGAGCATGGCCTCGCGCCGTTGCTGCGCTTGCGGACTCTGGGGATTGAAAGACGATTCAAACATGGGAATCCACCGATCTCCGTTCGTGCTGAGCCCATCTCCGTTCGTGCTGAGCCCATCTCCGTTCGCGCTGAGCCCATCTCCGTTCGGGCTGAGCTTGTCGAAGCCCTGGCACAGGTGTTGGTGAGCCCTTCGACAGGCTCAGGCCCTTCGACAGGCTCAGGACGATCGGAATACAACCCTTCGACAAGCTCAGGCCCTTCGACAAGCTCAGGACGATCGGAATACAACCCTTCGACAAGCTCAGGGCGAACGGATGTTTTTTCATTCCTGGAACACCTTCGGCGTCACATAGCGGTGGAAACCATCGAAGGGCTTCACCGCATCACGGTCCTGCACGGCCACAGGCGCCGCCACCTGCCCCCAGCCCATGCGCACCTGAGGCCGCGCGCCATCCACACGCAGCACGCTGCCGCTGATGAAACTCGCTGCGGGCGAGAGCAGGAAGACGATGGCGGCCGAGGTTTCCGCCTCGTTGCCGAAGCGCCCGGCCGGTACCGTTTCGCGCATCTCGCGCAGCATCGGCCCCGCCTCAGCGGGGTAGTGGTCCATGCCGCTGGAGGCGATGTAACCCGGTGCCACCGCGTTCACGCGAACGCCGCTCTTGGCCCACTCCAGCGCGGCGGTTTCGGTGAAGTTCACCATGCCCGCGCGTGCCGCGCCGCTGTGGCCCATGCCGGGCATGGAGCCCCACATGTCGGCCACGATGTTGACAATTGCGCCGCCATGCGCCTGCATGCTCTGCACATAACACTCGCGCGCCATGAGGAAGCCGCCGGTGAGGTTGGTGTCGATCACCGCCTGCCAGCCCTTGGCGCTGATGTTCTCCAGCGGCGTGATGTACTGGCCGCCCGCGTTGTTCACCAGGCCGTCGATGCGGCCGTGCGCGCCGACGATGGCGGTGACCACGGTGCGCACCACGGCCTCGTCGCGGATGTCGCAGGCGTGGAAGCTCGCGCGCCCGCCGTCGGCCACGATCTCGCCGGCCGTGTCCTGCAGTTTCTCCAGCTTGCGGCCGATCAGCACCACGTGCGCGCCCAGGCTGGCAAGCTCGTGCGCGGTGCAACGGCCGATGCCCGAGCCACCGCCGGTGACCACGATCACGCGGCCGTGCAACAGGCCGGGGGCGAAGGCGGAGCGGTAATGGGAAGTCATGCGGGCTCCTTCAAAAAGAGTTGCAAGGCCGAGGTGGTGAGGTCGTCGAGCGAGGCGCGCGCGCGGGCCTTGGCGCTGCGGCCCGAAGGCGGTGCGTACCACTGCACCGACCAGTTGAGTGCGCCAAAGATCATGAGCCGCGCCAGCACCGGATCGCCTGCGAGTTGACGGGTGGCGTGCAGCGCCTCGAACACCGGCACCCACGCCGCTTCGTAGCCGTCTTTGAGTCGGTTGACCTCGCTGCGCTGCGCTGCGTCGAGCGAGCGCCATTCGTAGAGCATCACGGGAATGAAATCGCTGTCGGGGCCGAGCAGCACATCAAAGTGGTTGCGCACCAGCACCCGCAGGCGCTCGCGCACACCGGCGCCGGGTGGCAAGCCGGCCAGCGCGGCGTTCTGTCGCTGCAGCGCGCCCTGCATGCCCTCGAGCATCACCGCGGCCAGCAGGGCTTCCTTGCTCTCGAAATGGTAGAACGGCGATCCCGAGCGCATGCCCACGGCGGTGGCAATGTCGCGCGTGCTGGTGCCCGCAAAACCCTGCGCCCTGAACAGCTTGGCAGCACCACTGACCAGTTCGCGCCGCCGGTTGCCATCGTCGCGCTCATCGGCCGTCTTGCGCGGCCGCCCGCGCGAACGGCGAGGCGCTTCGCCACCCACCTCGGCGGTCGGAGATTCGGGAATGTCCAGGTTCATGGCGGCCACCATAGCAGCGCCGATGAATTTCAACAAGCACTTGCTTTGTGAAAATGTGAGCAGCTGTCTCCGGCTCGACATGGATGCCCCGTGCATACCCTGAGGGGGGCCGTGTGTGCCTCGGTTTCTGCGACCATGCCGGCTGGACAAACGCACCACTTCCAATCCGTTGACCCATGCCCGAACAACGCACGCCCATCGGCCACGCCAACGAGATCCCGCCCGCCTGGGGCGCGCCGCACACGGCCTCGCGCCGCTTCACGGTGGCCATTCGCGAGCCCCGCGGCATTGAGACCTTCTCGGTGGCCTGGGGCGAGCTCACGGCCGACCCGGGGGTGGACTGGGTGGTGGTGCAGGACGACGGCGCGGCCTGGCCGATCAAGAAAGACCTCTTCGCGCGCACCTACGAGGCGGCCGGCCCCGGGCGCTACCGCAAGGTGCAGCGCAGCCGCCTGGTGCAGGTGCCGCCCGACACGGTGGCGCTGCTGGCCACGCTGGAAGGCCCGCTCGAAGTGAGGCACCCCGACTATGTGGCCATCGGTTCGCAAGGCGAGGTCTATGCCAACGCCGCCGACTGGGTGCGCGAGCACCTGGTGTTCGACCCCGTGGGCAGCGCCTGAGTCCGACATTCCCTTTGTGCCTCCGTTTCAAGGAACCTCCATGAGCCAGCTGTTTTCGCCTTTCGCCATTGGCCCGCTGCGGTTGAAGAACCGCATCGTGATAGCCCCCATGTGCCAGTACTCGGCCGAGCACGGCAACGCCACCGACTGGCACCTGATCCACCTCGGCCACCTCGCGCTCTCGGGCGCGGGCCTGCTGATCCTGGAGGCCACCGCCGTCACACCCGAAGGCCGGATCTCGCCAACCGACCTGGGCCTGTGGAACGAGGCGAACGAACAAGCGTTGGGTGAGGTGCTCACCAAGGTGCGCAAGCACTCGGCCATGCCGATCGCGATCCAGCTCTCGCACGCGGGGCGCAAGGCGTCGAGCCGCACGCCGTGGGAAGGTGGGCAACTCATCGCACCTGAAGACGGCGGCTGGGAGACGCTGGCGCCCTCGGCCATTCCGCACCTCGCGCACGAGACAGCGCCGCACGCGCTCGACGCATCGGGCCTGGACCGCATCAAACAGGCGTTTGTGGACGCAGCCCTGCGCGCGCAACGCATCGGCATCGACGCGATCGAGCTGCACGCGGCCCACGGTTACCTGCTGCACCAGTTCCTCTCGCCCGTTTCCAACCAACGCACCGACGAATACGGCGGCTCGCTGGAGAACCGCATGCGCTTTCCGCTGGCGGTGTTCGACGCCGTGGCCGCCGTGCTGCCAGCCAACATGGCGCTGGGCATGCGCCTCTCGGGCACCGACTGGGTGGACGGCGGCTGGGACGCCGGGCAGAGCGTGGTGTTCGGCCACGAGCTCAAAAAACGCGGCTGCCATTTCATGCACATCTCCAGCGCGGGCATCTCGCCGCTGCAGCAGATTCCGCTCGGTCCGAACTACCAGGTGCCCCTGGCCGAACAGGTGAAGCGCGAGGTGGGCCTGCCCACCATCGCCGTGGGCCTGGTGACCGAGCCCGAGCAGGCCGAAGCCATCATCGCCAGCGGCCAGGCCGACCTGGTGGCGATGGCGCGCGCCATGCTGTTTGATCCGCGCTGGCCCTGGCACGCCGCCGCCCAGCTCGGCGCGCAGGTGGACGCGCCCCCGCAGTACTGGCGCAGCCAGCCGCGCGGCATGAGCCAGCTGTTCGGTGATGTGAAGATCGGTCAGCGCTGAACGTCATCCACCGCCGTCCAGCCCCGTACCCCGACAGCTCACCGCTTGCGAGGTTGAACCACAGACATCGACCCGAAGCTGCCGCTTGCCGCAGCGGGCCTGGTTGAGCGAGGGGTCAGGCGGCGCTTCGCTTCGACGCTTGGTATGCCTCGATGAGAGGCAGCAGCGCCTTGCGACGCTCAAGGCTGGCCGATGACCAGACCTGCTCCCGTTCGTAGTACGCCGGGAAGGCATGGGTGCCCGCGGGCAACAGGACCCAGAGCTGTTTGGACGCGGTGAATATGTGGACGTCTGGCGGCAGCAGGTTCGGGTTGTCGAGTGTGCCGACGCGCACGAACTTGACGGTTGGGCCCGAGCCCGCGTAGTTGCTCCAAACCGCCACCTTGCAGACCGGGCACCGAGCCACGCGCTGCCCGGAACCACTTTCCGACGGGGTATCGATGACTTCTGGGTTAACGCCCAAGGAAGTGACGCAATCGGCCTCGATCATGGCGTTGAGCGCAAAGGATGCGCCGGACTCTCTCTGGCACCAGCGGCAGTGGCAGCAGTGAACAATCAGGGGTGCTGACTCCATGCGATAGCGCACTGCGCGACAGCCACAACCGCCTTCGGCCGGAAACGGGGTGGGGAGTGCCATGGTGGGTGAGTTGTGCCGCCTGACGCAATTTTGCCAGCGTCCTCTTTGCTTTGGTTCCTTGTATGACCGACAAGGGCCGCTTGCAGTCCTTTAACATGATCCGCAAAGCGGTCCCTCAAAGCAGGGGTAGTGGCTTCAGCGGACTGGAGTTGTCTGCGGCCTTGCTAAACTGCGCACCCTTCGTGGGTACCGCTCCACCGCACTGCTCGTGTCACTCGGTACAAGTGACAAGCGAGCAAGTACGGCAGAGGTGCCACATGAACCCAAGCCTGTTGGCCTGGCTGCTCGTTGCAACCAGCGTCATCGCAGAAGTTGTCGGAACGGTTGCGCTCAAGCACTCCGATGGCTTCTCCAAACTCTTCCCATCTGCCGCAGCGGCTGCTTGTTACGCGCTTGCCATCTGGCTCATGGCCGTTGCCATGCGGCACCTCGACATGGGAATCACGTATGCAGTCTGGGCCGCAAGCGGTACTGCAGCAACGGCTCTGGTCGGAATCGCGGTCTTCGGCGAGCAACTGGGCATCCTCAAGGCGCTGGGCTTGGTCTGCATCGTTGGCGGCGTCGTCATGCTCAATCTCGGCAACCAGCAATGACGCGTGACAGGCCTGAAGCCTGTCCCCCCATCATCAAGCGTTGCACTGCCTGCATTCTTCAGAACTTGGGTATGCGCAGCGTCTTGCTGATCATGGCCGTGCCCGACAGTGCGAACAGCAGACTCATGGGATGCAGCTGCCAGGGCCCGAGTTGCCACACTCCGCCCCACAGTTGCGCACCCAACGCGCCTTGCCAGGCGGCCCATGCCAGCACCGCAGTGAGGATCACGCTGGTGGGGATCGGCGTGCCTTCAAAGTAGGCCACTTTGCCCGAGTCGGTGGTCAGTTGTTCGGCCGTGACGTTGAAACGCGCCAAGCGGCTGACGCCGCAGCAGACGAGGTAGCACAGGATGACGATGTCCCAACCACTCTGCAGGCCCGCGGCGAAGCCCAGGGCTGCCGGGCCGACGCCGAAGGAGACGATGTCGGCCAGCGAATCGAGCTCGCGGCCCAGCGGCGAATGCTGGTGGCGCCAGCGCGCAACCTTGCCGTCGAAGACGTCGAAGACGAAGGCCAGCGGTGTCATGGCGGCCGACAGCAGAAAGTGCGTGATCGAGCCGCTGGCCATGTACATCATGGCCAGGAACACCGACAACACGCCGCAGGCTGCATTGCCCAGTGTGATGAAGTCGGCCAGATGAAAGCCTCGGATCATCGTGAAGCGGCGTGGCAGGGGGGTAGGGGGCGTCATGCCAGAGTCTCCGTCGTTGACCGTGATTAAACAAGGAACGCGACATCGAGCAACGCTGCGGCGGATTCAACCGGTCGACGCAACACACCCACCAGCGCGCAAGCAAAAGCAGCGTGCGCACGTTCAACACAGAAGCGCTCGGTCCAGGCGCTTTCAAATGGACGTGCCCGGGGGTGGCTGGGGTGTGCGTTGTGCCGGGTCGTAGAAGAACTGCTCCTTCACGATGCGCTCATCCTCCCATTGCTGGTGGGCGAGTTCTTCCATTTCGGTGACCGAATCGTCCTCCCAGACAAAGCGGAACACCCAGCGGATCACCACCTGGTCACCGTTGACGAACACCGGGCGCACGCAGCGCGATTCGATGGCGCTTGCGCGCGCCATCACCTTGCGTTCGCCAGCGAGCAACAGGTCGCGGCCCACGCGCGCTGGTGCCTGGTTTTCCTGCATGGAGGCGTGCGGCGCGTAAAAGTCTTCAATCGCCCGGTCGTGCGCGTTGCTCTCCACCAAGGCAATGAAACGTTCGAGGGTGTCGGTGCTGGGCATGGTTGCAACGGGAAAGTTGATCAAGGTCGGGGTCAGCCCCGGGATTCACGGGCAATGCAATCCGCCACCTGCTGCGCCTGCGCGGCAATGGCGCGCAGCAGACCGCCGGGCTGGCGCACGTCAAAGCCGACGAAATACACCCCGGCCAGCGCGCCCTGCCCCACCACGTCGGTCGGCATGCCGCGCGCGTCCAGCGGCAGGGGCGTGGCAGGAAACAGCTCGTTCAAGGCGGGGTCGTAACCGGTGGCCAGCAGCACCGTGTCGAACGGGTGCTCGGTGCCGTCGGTGAAGCGCACACCGCCGTGCAGCAGGGTCTGGATGCCGGGGTAGACCTGGATGTCGCCGCGCTTGATGCGCGCCACCGTGCCCACGTCGATCACCGGGGTTTTGCCGTCTTCGCGCAGCTGGCGCAGCGGTGACATGTCTGCCGTGTGCAGGCCGTAGCGACCGAGGTCACCCACGCTCAGGTTGCGCAGCAGCGTGGCGGCGGCGTCGCCCAGCGCGGTGGGCAAGCGGCTGAGCAGGATGCTGGAGAGCTGGGTGGGCCGGCCCAGCACATCGCGGTGCACGATGTTGAGCGGCGAGCGCACCGACAGCGCGGCGCTCACACCATGCTCCACCAGATCCAGCGCAATCTCGGCGCCTGTGTTTCCCATGCCCACCACCAGCACACGCTGGTGGGCAAACGGTTTGGCGTTGCGGTATTCGCGGCTGTGCAGCACGCGCCCGCCAAAGTGGCCCTGGCCCGGCAGGGCGGGTGCGCGCGGGAGGCGGTTGGCGCCGGTGGCCACCACCACCTGGCGCGAAGCGATCAGCCGCCCGCTGGCGGTGCGTGTGTGCCAGCCCGCACCTGAAGGCGCAGGCTCGATGCCCACCACGGTCTCGCCCAGCTCGGGTTCGATGCCGTGGCGATCGGCGTAGCGCGTGAGGTAGTCCACCACACCCTGGCGCGGCACGTAACGCGGCGCGCTGTCGGGAAAGGGCAGGCCCGGCAAGGCAGAGTGGGTCTTGACGGTGTGCAGGTGCAGGCGTTCGTAGTGGTGGCGCCAGCTCGACGCCACCTCGCGCGCCTGATCGATCACCAGCGAGCGCTCGCCGTGTTGGGCAAGGCAGGCGGCGGTGGCCAGGCCAGCGGGGCCGGCGCCAATGACGAGCGTGTCGACCTCGGTGCGCGTGGTGGGTGTGGGATCCATGAGCACTCGTTGTTTCTGACGAGTGTGGGGGGCGCGTGGGCGCCACGCCATGAGGGCTTGTACCCGAGCAAAAGGACCACAGATCAGCGCAGACTCTGTGCCCGTTCCAGCAGGAAAGTTCGCTCCCGCTCATTGCCAGCCAGGGCGGCCGCGCGCTCGAACTCGGCTCTGGCCTCGGCGTCACGCCCCAACCTGGCCAGCAGATCACCGCGCACGCTGGGCAGCCAGTGGTAAGCCTGCAAGGCCTTGTGCTGCACCAGGGCGTCCACGATCAGCAGACCGGCGGCCGGGCCCGCGTGCATGGCCACGGCCACCGCGCGGTTGAGCTCCACCACCGGTGACGGCGCCACCCGCGCCAGTTCGCCGTAGAGCGCGGCGATGCGCACCCAGTCGGTGTCATGCGCGCGCAGCGCACGCGCATGGCAGGCGGCAATGGAGGCCTGCAGTTGGTAAGTGCCCGCGGTAGGCGCCAGCGACTGCGCACGCGCCAGCGCCGCCAGACCCCGGCGGATGAGCAAGGTGTCCCAGCGGCTGCGGTCCTGCACGGCCAACAGCACCGGGCGGCCCTGCGCGTCGGTGCGGGCGGCGGCGCGCGAGGCCTGGATTTCCATCAGCGCCAGCAGGCCGTGCACCTCGGCCTGCTGCGGCGTTATGCCGGCCAGCATGCGGCCCAGGCGAAGGGCTTCGTCGCACAGGGCCGGGCGCATCCAGTCGCCGCCGCTGGTGGCGGTGTAGCCCTCGTTGAACACGAGGTACACCACCTCCAGCACCGAAGCCAGACGTTCGGCCAAGGCCTCGCCGCGCGGCACCTCGTAGGGAATCCCGGCCTCGCTCAGCGTCTTCTTCGCGCGCACGACGCGCTGCGCGATGGTGGTCTCAGGCACCAGGAAAGCGCGGGCGATCTCATGCGTGGTGAGGCCGCCGAGCAGCTTGAGCGTGAGCGCCACGCGCGCGTCGGTCGAGAGCACGGGGTGGCAGGCGGTGAACACCAGGCGCAGCAGGTCGTCACCAATGTCGTCCTGCATGGCCTCGTCGAGCGCGTCCACAAAATCGGGCACGTGGGTGGCGCCCAGCGCCTCCATGTCGGCCGCAATGTCCTCGTGTCGCGCCTCGGCCATCTGGCGGTGGCGCAGGTGGTCGAGCGCGCGGCGCTTGGCGGTGGTCATGAGCCAGGCGGCGGGGTTGTCGGGCACACCGTCTTTCGGCCAGTGTTCCAGCGCGGCCACCAGCGCGTCCTGCGCCAGCTCTTCGGCCACACCCAAGTCGCGCACCACGCGCGCCACATGCGCGGTGATGCGCGCGGACTCCAGGCGCCACACGGTGGCAATGGCTTGGTGGACGCCGGAATGCATGCGCAGCGTCTACATCTGCGCGGGTGCGGCCGCCATGTCCATCCAGAACACCTCCCACTGATGCCCGTCCAGATCGGCAAAGCCGTGCTGGACCATGAAGCCGTGGTCCATGGGCGCGTTGGGTGTGGTGGCGCCGGCGGCCACCGCCTTGGCCACGATCTCATCCACCTCGGCACGGCTGTCGCACGAGAGCGCGATCAGCACCTCGGTGGTTTTCTTCGCATCGGCAATCGGCAGCTTGGTGAAGCCTTGAAAAAACGGCTCGACCAGCAGCATGGCGTGGATGTTGGGCGCGATCTCCAGACACGCGCCCTGCTCGTTGGTGAACTGCTGGTTGAAGCTCAGGCCGAGGGCCTTGAAGAAGGCCTTGGACTTGTTCAAGTCCTTGACGGGCAGGTTGACGAAAATCTGGCGCAGCATGGGGGTTCTCCTCAGCGTTTGGGGTTCTGCATGGCGTCGAGCTTCTTGAAGTCTTCCAGCGGCTGGCTGGGCGGGAAGTCTTCCATCTCGTAGAGCTGGCGCAGTTCGATCACCGCTTCTTTGCCCCGGCCGGCCGGGTTGGGGAAACGCCGGCTCCACTCCAGCGCCTCTTCGCGCGAGCGCACCTGGATCAGGGTGTAGCCGGCGATGAGTTCCTTGGCCTCGGCAAACGGGCCGTCGACGATGTGTTTGCCGCCGTCAGCGCTGTGGTGCACACGCCAGCCTTTGCGGCTGGGGTGCAGGCCCGAGCCGTCGAGCAACACGCCGGCCTGCGCCATCTCCTCGTGGAACCGCACCATCTCGGCCATGAGCGCTTCGTCGGGCGCAGGGCTGGTCTCGGCTTCGAACTCGTCACAAGACTTGACGATGATCATGAATCGCATGGGCTTCTCCTGGTGATGGGTCGGGTGTGGGGTCTCAACCGGTACGACGAAACAGCGGGGACGTTTTCGACACGCTCATTCGTAGCAAGGCGCCAGCGCCCGCACCTCGACCGTGGCCCACTCGGCCGCCGGGCATTGCTGGGCGATGGCCACCGCTTCGTCCAGGCTGGCGCAGTCGAGCAGAAAGAAACCACCCACCATTTCCTTGGCCTCGGCAAACGGGCCATCGGTCACCTTGGCTTGCCCTGTGGCGGTGGAGACCCGCACTGCGCTGGTCTGCGAGGCCAACGACTCGGACGCCTTGAGCTTGCCTTGCGCCTGCAAACTTTCGCCAAAACGCTGCATGCGGCCGTAGACCTCGCGGCCTTCGGCTTCGGTGCGCGTGGCGCGCTGCGTGGTGGGTTCGATGATCAGCAACATGTAGGACATGGGGGTCTCCAGGCAGGGTTGGCAGCAGGCTGAGCATCCTACACAGCACAGGGTTTCTTTGACACCTTCGTTGGGGTCTTGGCGCACGGCG
Organism: Hydrogenophaga sp.; assembly: GCA_046314475.1. GTDB lineage: Bacteria > Pseudomonadota > Gammaproteobacteria > Burkholderiales > Burkholderiaceae_C > Hydrogenophaga. The sequence goes on along the minus strand of JBKBWW010000068.1, from coordinate 6,822 downwards.
CTGCAGCGCCAAGCCGACGCCGATACGATGAAACCCATGACTGATACCAACCCCGCCCAGAGCTGCATGACCGTGCTGTACGACGGCGACTGCCCGCTGTGCCGCCGCGAGATCGCCGTCTACCAGGGCCTTGCCGCGCGCGAGCCGGTGCGCTGGGTCGACGTGAGCGCGCCCGGCACAGCGCTCCCCGACGAGCGCAGCACCTTGATGGCCCGCTTTCATGTGCAACGCGAAGACGGCAGCTTGCTCAGTGGCGCCGAGGCGTTTTTGGCCCTGTGGGCGCGCCTGCCGGGCTGGCGCTGGCTGGCTTTCCTGGGCCGTTTGCCTGGCGCGGCCTGGCTGATGGAGCGCGCCTACGTGGGTTTCCTGCGTGTGCGCCCGGCCATGCAGCGCGTGGCACGCGGGCTCGATGCCCCCGCCGTGCCCGACGACATGCTGGCCGAGCTGCGATCGGACCACGCAGGCGAAACCGGCGCGGTCTGGATCTACCGCGGCATTGCCCTGGTGACGCGCGACGCCAAGCTGAAGGCCTTTGCACTGCGGCACGGCGCCACCGAACAAGACCACCTGAAGCGCGTGTGCGAGGTGTTGCCCTGGGCCCGGCGCAGCTGGCTGCTGCCAGCCTGGCGCGTGGCGGGGTTTCTCACCGGGGCCTTGCCGACGCTGGTGGGGCCGCGCGCGGTGCACGCCACCATCGCGTCGGTGGAGACCTTCGTCGACCACCACTACCAGCAGCAGATCGACCGCCTGGAGGGCCGCCCGGGTGTGGATGCGCTGCGCGCGCTGCTGGTCGAGTGCCAGGCCGACGAGGTGGCGCACCGCGACGAAGCGTTGTCGCTCCAGACCCGCCCGCCGGGCACCCTGCTGCGCGCCTGGTGCGCGCTGGTGGGCAGCGGCTCGGCCGTGGCGGTGAAGCTGGCGCGGCTGGTCTGAGGCGGTGGCGTCGCCCATGGGCTTGACCAACGTCTTTGCCCGCGGAGAATCGCGGTCCATGAACACCACGACCTTCGACGCCTTCCGCCAGCAACGCCTCGCCGAGGGCTTCGACGAAGTGCTGGAGCGCGAATGGGCACCGCTCACCGTGCTCGACACCCACACCCACCCGTTTGCCGCCAGCGCGCTGGTGTCGCGCGGCGAGATGTGGCTCACGGTGGACGAGCACACGCGCCACCTGCTGGCAGGCGACACCTTCGAGCTGGACGCGCACGTGCCGCACGCCGAGCGCTACGGCGCCGAGGGCGCGGCCTACTGGGTGGCACGGCGCAACGCCTGAACCGTCTGGCGCCTTCCCTCATCTGGGGTTGGCGTTGTCACACGGCAGGTGCACAGTGGTGCCTTCAACCGGCAGGAGGCGCCACCATGAACCTGAAGCAGCTCAGCATCGGCTCGTTCAACCTCTACAACCTGAACGAGCCCGGCCTGCCGATGTACACCGACACGACGGGTTGGACCCAGGCCGAGTACGACCGCAAGATCGGCTGGACCGCGCACCAGCTCCAGTCGCTGGACGCCGACGTGTTCGGTTTGCAGGAGATGTGGAACCCGGTGTCGGTGCAGCGCGCACTGCTGTCGGCTGGCGTGGCAGACAGCTACGACCTGCTGGCACCACCCAACTCCAGCGGCAAACGCATCGACTGTGGTGCTCTGGTGCGCAAAGGTTTGCTCACCGGCCAGCCCGAGTGGATCACCAAGTTTCCACCCGGCTTCGTGCTTCGCTCCACCGGCGACGACCCACAGACGCCCAGCATCAGCGTCAACATCCAGGGTTATTCGCGGCCGGTGCTGCACTTCACCATCCAGCCGCGCAGCCCCGGCCCCGAGGTGCACGTGTACGTGTGCCACTTCAAGTCCAAAGGCCCGACCCAGGTCTTCAACGAAAAGTGGTTCAAGGCCGACGCGGCGCTTTATGGCAAACACGCCACCGGCCTGGGATCGGCCATCTCCACCATCCGGCGCACCGCCGAGGCCACGGCGCTGCGGTTTCTACTCTCCGAGCAGATGAAGGGCAACGACACACCGGTGATCGTGCTCGGCGACATCAACGACGGCCAGCACAGCAACACCGCCAACATCCTGACCGAGCAGCCAAAGTACCTGGTGGGCGAGAGCAAAGGCGGCGGTGACACATCGCTCTACACGGCGCAGACCCTGCAGGAATACCGCGACACCCGCGACGTGTACTACACCCACGTGCACCAGGACATCCGCGAATCGCTCGACCACATCCTGGTCAGCCAGGAGTTCTACGACAACAGCAAGAAGCGGATCTGGATGTTCGACGGCCTGGTGATCAACAACGACCACCTGAACTTTGAAGACCACAAAGCCCTGGGCACCGGCGACCACGGCGTGATCCGGGCGACGTTCAGGTACAGCCCGGCGAAGGTGGTTTGAACCTCAGGCGCTGGCCACCGGCTCCAGCAGCACATACAGCCCCATCACCGGCTTTTGCTGATCTTCGCGCAGCGGGGCTTGCCAGCTCTGGCGCACGCGAAAGCCGTTGAGCGCGGCCAACCGGTCGATGTAGGCCGGTGAGTGCGCGTAGCGCAGGCTGGGCAGCAGTTTGAGTTCGCTGCCGTCGGTGGCGAGTTCGACCGAGAACGCGAAACACGCGCCGGGTTGCAGGCGTTCGCGCACGGCTTCGAACACCGCGTCGAGCGCGCCCACGTAGATGAACACATCGGCCGCCATCACCAGATCGACGGGCTCGGTGCTTTCGCGCAAGAACGCCAGCAGATCACCATGGACCACGCGTCGGTAAGCGCCGCTGGCCTGCGCCTGCGCCACCATGGCCGACGACAGGTCCACCCCATCCACCGCGCCCGCCTGCGCCTGGATGAGGCGGCCACACAGGCCGGTTCCGCAGCCCAGATCGAGCACGCGCTCAAAGCGATGGCCGCTGGCGCGCAGCGGTGCCAGCAGGGTGTTGTGCGCCTGGTAGTTGAGCTGCTCGACCAGGTGTGTCTGGAACTCGTCGGCGTATTCGTCGAACAGGGCTTCCACATAGACCGCGGGTGGATGGGCTGGCGCCGCACCGCCCTGCACGGACGCGAGGTAGAAGCGGTGGAGCGTTTCGTCGCCGCCGTGGGCGATCGCCTGCTCGTAGCTGCGCGCGGCCTCGGCAAAGCGCCCGGTATCGCGCATGAGGCTGCCGCGCTGGCTCCAGGCTTCGGCCAAGGAGGGCTCGGCAGCAATGGCCTGGTCCAGCGCGTGCAGCGCCTCGTCGGGCAACTGCAGGCGCATGCGGCACATGGCCAGCGACAACCACAACTGCCCGGTGTTCGCGCCGAGCCGAATGCCGTGTTGCAGGGCCACCGCGGCCTCGCTCCAATGCGACAGCGCTTCGTGTGAAAGTCCGAGCGCCACCCAGGCGTCGCGGTGCGTGGGATCGGCTTGGGTGGCCTGCGTGAGCGTGCTCACCGCTTCCAGCCAGCGGCCCAGGCGGCACTGCGTCACACCCAGGTTGGCCAACAACGAGGGTCGCCCCGGCACCAGTGCCAGCGCGGCCTGGTACTGGGCGGCGGCGTCTTCGAGGCGGCCCGCTTCAAAGAGCGCGTTGCCTTCGAAGAAGTGGGCCTTGGCTTGTTCGGTGGGGTCGGTCATGGCTCGCCCATCACACCTTCGAAAAATCCGGCTTGCGGCGTTCCATGAACGCACCAAACGCCTCCTTGGCGGCCGGCTCGCCGAGCATGCGGCCGAAGCTCACGCCCTCTTCGGCCATCACGTCCATCACCTGCTTGAGCTGGCCCTTCTTCATCAGGCGTTTGGTCTCGATCAGCGCCGTGATGGGCTTGGCGGCCATCTTGCGGGCCACGGTCTGGGCATAGCCGGCCACTTCCAGCGGCGGCAGCACGCGGTTGACCAAGCCCACTTCGAGTGCGGCCTCGGCCATGAAGGGTTCGCCCAGCAAGAGCGCTTCGGCCGCGCGGTGGTAGCCCAGCATCTGCGGCACCAGCAGGCTGCTCGCGGCTTCGGGGCACAGGCCGAGATTGACGAAGGGCATGGAGAAGGCGGCGTTGTCGCCGGCGTACACCAGGTCGCAGTGGAACAGCAGGGTGGTGCCCACGCCCACGGCCGGGCCACACACGGCGGCGATCAGTGGCTTGGGAAACTGCGCGATGCCGCGCAGGAAACGGAACACCGGCGAGTCGGTGGTGGCGGGTGGGTTGTTGAGGAAGTCGGCGATGTCGTTGCCAGCGCTGAAGATGGCTTCGTTGCCCTGGAACACGACGCAGCGCACTTGAGCGTCGTCTTGCGCGGCCTGCAGTGCGTCGGCCATGGCGCCGTACATGGCGGCGGTGATGGAGTTCTTCTTGTCCGGGCGGTTGAAGGTGAGGGTGCAGACGCCGGCTTCGGTGTGGACGAGGATGTCGCTCATGGGGTGTCTCTCGGTGGGCAAAGTGGGACGGGGAATGAAGCCGCAAATTACCACGAACGGGCGTGCTTTTCTGGGTCGCGCTCCCAAGGCATGACGGCTGCGTGACAGCGTGTGCCGGCGCCGGTTTCCGGTGGGTGCCCGCCTACACTTGGCCGCATCCCGGCGCCTGCGCGCCGACTCTGCTCACAGGTGTTCCATGCGCTCCCGTTTCATCCCCCTCCTCTTCGCCACCGTGGCTGCCCTGATCGGGCCACTGCCCTCGATGGCACAGGGCACCAACGCCAGCGAGCGCCCGCGCGTGGCCCTGGTGCTCTCGGGCGGCGGCGCGCGCGGCTTTGCGCATGTGGGTGTGCTCAAGGCGCTGGAGGCCGCGCAGGTGCCGGTGGACATGATCGTGGGCACCTCCATGGGCGCGATCATCGGCGGGCTGTATGCCAGCGGCATGAAGGCCGACGAGCTGGAGCGCGAGATCCTGGCGGTGGACTGGGGCGGCCTGTTCAACAGCCGCGAGCCACGCCAATTGCTATCGCAACGCCGCAAGGAAGAAGACTTCGAGCTCTCGCCAGTGCTGCAGTTGGGGTTTCGCAATGGCGAATTTCTGCTGCCCACGGGCGCGGTGTCGAGCCGTTCGCTGGAGGTGCTGCTGCGCCGCTACACGCTGTCCACCCGGCACCTCGAATCGTTCGACCAGTTGCCCACGCCGTTTCGCGCCGTGGCCACCGACATGGAGACCGGCCTGGCGGTGGTGATGGACCGGGGCGACCTGGCTGCGGCGCTGCGCGCGAGCATGTCGGTGCCCGGCGTCTTCTCGCCGCTGGCCATCAACGACCGCATCCTGGGCGATGGCGGGCTGGTGAACAACCTGCCGGTGGACGTGGCGCGTGCCATGGGGGCCGAGGTGATCATCGCGGTGAACATTGGCACGCCGCTGGCCGGGCGCGACACGCTGGGCACGGTGCTGGGGGTGACGACCCAGATGGTCAACATCCTGACCGAGCAAAACGTGCAGGCCAGCATTGCCACGCTCACGCCCAAGGACCTGCTGCTCACGCCGCCGCTGGGCAAGCTCACGTCGAGCGACTTCGACAAGGCCAAAGAGCTGGTGAAGCTGGGCAACGACTACGCCGGCACGGTGCGCGACGCACTGGCGCTGTTCTCGGTGGACGCGCCGCGCTACGCGCGGTGGGTGCAGTCGCGCAGCGTGCAGGCCGTGGCCAACGCCGACCGCGTGGGCCGCATCGGTGCCATCCGTTTCGAGGGCGTGAGCGAGGAACGCGCGGCGCTGCTGGCCCGGGCACTGGAGGCCGAGCCCGGCCAGCGCGTGGATGTGCCCAAGATCGAAGCCGATCTGCGCAAGCTCTCGGTCAGCGGCGACTACGAGCGCATCGACTACACGCTGACCCGGCGCGAAGACAACGGCACGGAAGACCTCACGATCAACCTGCGCGAAAACGCGTGGGGTCCGAACTACCTGCGCGTGGGCCTCGATTTGCGCACCGACTTTCAGGGCGAAGGCGCGTTCAACCTGCGCATCAGCCACAACCGCCACTGGCTGAGCGAGAGCGGGGCCGAGTGGCGCAACCGCGTGCAGCTGGGCGAGACGGTGGGCCTGTATTCCGAGATTTACCAGCCGCTGGGCGTGAACAGCGAACGCTTCGTGGCGGCGTATGTGGACGGCAGCATCAACAAGGTGGAGCTGTTCAGCGACCAGGGCGATGCGCTGGCGCTGGTGCAGCGGCAAGGGCTGAAAGTGGGTGCCGACGTGGGCTGGCCGATCGGCCTGCGCGGCACCATCGGCGAGGCGCGGCTGGGCGTGGTGGCCAGTGCACGCCGTGCCACGCCCGAGCTGCTGTCGGCGGCGATCCCCGCCGGTGTGAGCACCGTGCGCTGGACCGAGCGCGGCGTGCGCGCGGCCCTCATTGCCGACCAGCTGGACTTTGCCAACTTCCCCTCGCGCGGCTACCGTGGGCAAGCCGAGATCTCCTGGGGCCGACGCGATGTGGATGGTGGCGAGACCACCGACTTCACCCGGCTGGACAGCACCTTCACCGCGGTGAAAACCTGGGGTGCACACACCTTCAACGTGGGCGGCCGCCTGGCTTACACCAACCAGATCCCGCTGGCCGCCATCGACGAGTATTCGCTCGGTGGTTTCCAGAACCTCTCGGGCTACCGCACGGCGCAGGTGGCGGGCAACTACCTGCTGTTTGGCCGGCTCACCTACTACCAGCGCCTGGCCTCCAACGTGGGGGTGGCGCGCGCCCTGTTTGTGGGCGGCTCGCTCGAAGCCGGCAACGCCTGGACAGAACGCAGCGACATCACGCTGCGGCAGCTGCGCGGGGCCGGCAGCCTGTTTGTGGGCGCGGACACCGGCATCGGGCCGCTGTACCTGAGTATCGTGAGCGCGCCGCGCGGCTACACCGGGCTCTACCTGTTCCTCGGTC
>JBKBWW010000067.1:0-19855 GCA_046314475.1 Hydrogenophaga sp. | reverse complement strand
CCAGGGCGCCCCGACCTCCAGCATCACCTCATCGCAGTTCCCCTGCGCCGCCGGCCCACCCCGGTCGATCACCAGAAAATCCCCCGGCCCATCCAGCGCGATCAGCGGGTGGTGCCAGGTGCCTCGGGCGTAGTTCACGCCCTGCCCCGCCGCCGCCAGAAAACAGCGTATGTCGCCCGGCCCCGGCGTCACCCCCGGCACCGCCACCACCACCAGAAACGGCAGGGGTGACAGCGCCACAAACGCCTGGCTGCCCAGGGGGTGGCGCTCCATCACGGTGATGGCCAGGGGGAAGGTCCGTGGCAAGGCTTTGAAGATGCTCACCACGGTGTGGCCGCCCTCGCCTGCGGTGTCGATGTGGGCGAGGTCGTGGTAACGCTCGGCGAAGCCCTGGTTGATGGTGAAGTGGCGCGCGGCGTCGCTGGCCTCGATCACGTCGCCAAACGGGCGGAAGGCCTCGGCGGTGAGAGGTTCGATGGTGAGCGTTGTGGTCATGGGCTTCTCAGCAGTCGATGCCTTGCAGATCGGGCGCGATCAGCTTGCCTTTGCCGCCGGCGCGTTTGGCGCGCTGCGTGCGTTTGCTGAAGGCCAGGCCCATGGCCAGGGTTTGCGCCAGGCACAGGGCCGAGGTGAGCGAGCGAAAGCCCAGCAGCTCGGCGTCGTTCACCTCCAGCGTCAGGTCGGCGTCTTTGGCGATGGGGCTCAGGAACGCGTTGGTGATGGCCAGGCGTTTGGCGCCCTGCTGGCGCACCTGCTCGCACACGGCCAGCGTGTCGCCTGCGTACGGCGGGAAGCTGATGGCGATCAAGAGGTCTTGCGCATTGGCGCCAAAGGCCTGCTCGCCGATGGCGCCACCCAGGCCATTGAGCTGCACCGCCGGCTGGCCCACGCGATTGAGCGCGTAGGCGAGATAGGCCGCCACGGCGTACGAGCGGCGCAGGCCCACCACGTAGACCATGCGCGCGTTCTGGATCAGGGCGATGGCCTGCTTCAAGGGCAGCGCGCTGGCATCGGCGGCCAGGTGTTCGAGCGAGACGATGTTGGCCTGGCTGAAGGCGTGCAGCACCTCGGCGGGGTCCGACGGGTTATCCAGCGTCTGTTCGCCCCCGTAGTGGCGAATGCGTTCGCGAAACGTGGGCTTCACCGCGTCCTGCAGCGGCGCGATGAACAGGCGCTGCAGGTCGGAGTAGCCGTCGAACCCGAGCGCCTTGGCCATGCGCACAAAGGCCGAGGGTGCCATGCCGGCAGCGGCAGCCACGGCGGCAATCGGACTCAAGGCCACGTCGTTGGGGTGTTCCAGCGCGTGGCGGGCGGCGTCGCGCATGCGCGGGGTGAGGCGTTCGCTCTCGCGCGCGATCAGTTCGCGCAGTTCGTCGAGGTTGGTGGGTTTGGGGGCTGCTGGGCTCGCCTGGGTCGCCATGTCCGTGGGGGGTGTTGGGTGTGTCGGATGGCCCGCCCTCAGAAAGCACGAACCTCGCCGCGCGGCACAAAGCGTCCCATGCCTTCGCGGCCGTGCCACTGCTGACCGTCGACGATCAGCTGGCCACGCAGGAACACCTTCTCAACGCGCCCCTGCAATGTACGGCCTTCAAGCAACGTGTAATCCACGTTGCTGTGCAGCCCGCTGGCGGTGATGGTCTGGCTCACCGCCGGGTTGAACAGCACCACGTCGGCGTCGCTGCCCACGGCGATGGTGCCCTTCTTCGGAAACAGACCAAAGAGTTTGGCCGGTGTGGTGGACGTGAGTTCCACAAAGCGGTTGAGCGAGAGCTTGCCGCGCATCACGCCGATGTCGAACAGGCTCACCAGCCGCGTTTCGATGCCGGGCGCGCCGTTGGGAATGAGCGAGAAATCGTCCTTGCCTCGCATCTTCTGCAGCTGGTAGCCCAGGTGGCCTTCTTTCATGCAGAAGGGGCAGTGGTCGGTGGCGATCACCTGCAGGTCGTCGTAGCGCAGCGCGCGCCACAGGTGCTTCTGATCGTCGGGCGTGCGCAGCGGCGGCGTCATCACGTACTTGGCCGTGGCGAAGTCGTCGTTGTTGTAGACGGTGTCGTCGAACAGCAGGTAGTGCGGGCAGGTTTCGGCAAACACCGGAATGCCTTCGGCGCGCGCGGTGACGATGTGTTTGAGCGCCTGGTTGCTCGACACGTGCACGAAGTAAATGGGGGCTTCGGCCAGCTCGGCCAGGCGGATGCCGCGGTGCGTGGCCTCGCCCTCCAGGATGGCCGGGCGGGTGAGCGCGTGGTAGCGCGGCGAGGTGTGGCCGGCCTCCAGCGCCTCCTTGATCAGGAGGTCGATCACAGTGCCGTTCTCCGCGTGCAGCGCCACCATGCCGCCCTCAGCCCCCACCTGGCGCAGCATGCGGAAGATGGCGGCGTCATCCGCCATCATCACGCCGGGGTAGGCCATGAACATCTTGAAGCTGGTCACGCCCTCGTGGCGCATGGCGTGGCGCACGTCGTGCAGCACCTGGTCGTCCACCCGGGTCACGATCACGTGCAGGCTGTAGTCCACGTTGACCTGCGGGTCGGCGCTGCGCTGCGCGCGCTCGATCGCACCCAGCGGTGAGTCGGTGGCGTTCTGCAGGGCAAAGTCCACCACCGTGGTGGTGCCGCCAAAGGCCGCGGCCTTGGTGCCGCTGGCGAAGGTGTCGCAGGTGATGGTGGGGCCGATCACGTTCTCCATGTGCACATGCGTGTCCACGCCGCCGGGCAACACATAGAGGCCGGTGGCGTCGATCACGGCCACGTCGGGCCCCACCGCTATGTGCTGGCCGATGGTGTCGATAACGCCGTTGCGCAGCAGCACGTCGGCCACGTAGTCGTCGGTGGCGGTGATCACGCGCCCACCGCGGATCAGCACCGGGCTGCCGTGGGCGAGCGTGGCTTTGGCCGAGGTGGCCACTGCCGCCACACTGGGCGGCTGGGCGTGGCCGTGGGCGGCCTCCGTGCAGGCCGGGTCGACGCAGGCGTAGGGGCGCGGGCTCATCCGATCACCTCGTCCAGATGGGTGATCAGCCGGTCGATTTCGCCCACGGTGTTGTAGTGGGCGATGGACACGCGCACCACACCGCCCTGCGCGTGCAAGCCGAGGGTTTCGATGAGGCGCTTGGCGTAGAAGTCGCCGAAGCGGATGCCGATGCCGTGCTGGTCCACATGGCGCACGATGGACTCCGACGGTTGCTCGCCCGCCATGAAAGCAATGGTGGGCACGCGGGTGCCGTCTGTGGCACCCGTGTGGCCAATCACGCGCACCGACTTTTTGCCGCGCAGGTAGCCCAGCAGCCGCTCGGCCAGCAGGTTCTCGTGCACTTCGAACGCGTCGAACGCGGCCTGCATCTTCTGCCGGTCGCTGCCCGTCGCACCCAGCGTGTCGCCCACGTGCACCAGGTAGTCGTTGATGCCCATACAGCCATAAGACAGCTCGTAGTTCACATTGCCGGGTTGCAGCTTGTAGGGCACCACGTCCGTGCCGATGAAGTAGTGGTTCAAGCTCGGCAGGCCCATCAACAGCTCGCGCTGGATCCACATCACCGCGTAGTGCGGGCCGAACACCTTGTAGAAGCTGAACACATAGGCGTCGGCCCCGCTGGCCTGCACATCCACCAGCCGGTGCGGCGCGTAGGCCACCGCGTCCACACACAGGCGCCCGCCCACCGCGTGCACACGTTTGGCCACCTCGGCCACCGGGTTCACCGTGCCCAGGATGTTGGAGGCGTGGGTCATGGCCACCCAGGTGGTCTTGGGTGAGAGCAAGCGGTCGAGGTCGGCCAGATCGAGCTCCAGCGTCTGGTGGTTCACTTCCCACACCTTCACCACCGCGCCGGCGCTGCGCAGGCGCATCCAGCAGCCGATGTTGGCCTCGTGGTCCGTGTTGGTGATGATGATCTCGTCGCCCGCTTGCACGCCGGGCAACAGCGCCTGGGTGAACAGGAACATGAGCGAGGTGGTGGCGCTGCCCATCACCACCTCGTCGTCCGCCGGGGCGTTGATGAGCTGGGCCACCGCGCGGCGCGCGGCCAGCACACGCTCGCCGGCCGCCTGGCTCTGGGCGTAGCTGGCGCCCAGCTGCACGCTGCTGGTGAGCAAATAGTCGCTCACGCGGTCGGCCACGCGCTGGAGCACCTGGGAGCCACCAGCGTTGTCCAAGTAGACGCAGCCGTCTTGCAGCGCGGGGAATTCGGCGCGGATCAGGTCGAGGTTCAAAGGAGTCAAGGACATGTTGAGAACGGAGTCAGTGTGAAAGGATGGCCTGCAAAAAGGCCTGCGTGCGCGGTTCGCGCGGCGCGTCAAAAAACACATCGGGCGCGGCCTGCTCCACCACGGCGCCGGCCTCCATGAAGATCACGCGGTCGGCCACGCGGCGGGCAAACCCCATCTCGTGCGTAACCACGACCATGGTCACGCCGGTGCGCGCCAGGTCCTGCATCACGTCAAGTACTTCGCCCACCATTTCGGGGTCAAGCGCAGAGGTGGGTTCGTCGAACAGCAGCACCTTGGGCTCCATGGCGAGCGCGCGCGCAATCGCCACGCGCTGCTGCTGGCCGCCCGAGAGTTGGCCGGGAAACTTGTGCGCGTGTTCCGCCAGGCCCACCTTGGCGAGCAATGCGCGGGCGCGCTCCTCGGCGTCGCGCTTCAACAGACCGCGCACGCGCAGCGGGCCCAGCGCCACATTGGCCAGGGCCGTGAGGTGGGGAAACAGGTTGAAGCTCTGGAACACCATGCCGACCTCGGCGCGCACCTTGGCCAGACCCTTGCCGCGCACCACTTTTTCACCGTCCACGGTCACGTCGCCGTGCTGGTAGTCCTCCAACAGATTGAGGCAGCGGATGAGGGTGGACTTGCCCGAGCCCGAGGGCCCGATGACCACGACCACTTCGCCGAGCTCGATGTCGAGGTCGATGCCCTTGAGGGCTTCGAAGTTGCCGTAGGACTTGCGCAAGCCCCGGATCTGGATCAGTGCGGCCATGGGTGGGTGTTTTGAGAAGAGCGAGGCATCAGCGCAGGCTGGCGCGGTGCCGGGTTTCGAAGTAGCCGACCAGCCGCACCAGCGGCAGCAGCAGGATGAGGTAGAGCACGGCCGCGCCAATGAGCGGCGTGGGGTTGGCGGCGAGCGCCTGGGCCTGCGTGGCCTGCTTGAGCAGGTCGGGCATGGCCACCACCGAGGCCAGCGCGGTGTCCTTGAGCACGTTGATGCAGTTGCTCGTGAGCGGCGGCACGACGATGCGAAACGCCTGCGGCAGGATCACGTCGCGCATGCTGCTGAAGAAGCTGAGGCCGATGGCGTCGGCCGCCTCGAACTGGCCTTTGGGAATGGCCTCGATGCCGGCGCGAAAGATCTCGGCCGTGTAGGCGCACGAGACCATGGACAGCGCGAGCGCCGCGGCGGTGAACGAAGAAAAACGCACGCCCACAAACGGGAGCGCGTAATACACCAGGACCAGCAGCACCAGCAGCGGGATGGAGCGGAACACGTCGATGTAGATGCGCGCCAGCATGCGCAGCGGGGCTGGGCCGTACAGGCGCAACAGCGCCATGAGCAAGCCCGACACCAGCCCCGCCACGATGCTGACCAGCCCCAGCAACACGGTGACGCCCAGGCCCTCCAGCAACAGCGGGAAGGCCCCTTTGAAAACAGGCCAGTTGAAGAAGGTGTCGGTCAGGTCCATGGGGTCAGAGCTTGGGAACGGGCATCACCTTGACGGTGGACGAGGTGTCGGGCGGGGTCGTGCCGAACCACTTCTTGTGGGTGGCGGCGATGAAGCCTTCGTTCTTCAGCGTGGTCAGTATGTCGTTGATCTTGCCGGCATCGGCAAAGGTCTTGGAGAACATGAACGAGTAACGCTCGGCGGTGGGGATGCGCGAGGCAATGCGGTATTGCGGCTTGTCCTTGATGTAGTACTCGACAGCCGGGATGTCGCTGATGTAGCCGTCGATGCGGCCGGCGGCCAGGTCGAGCATGGCGGGTGCCAGGCCTTCGTAGCGGCTGATCTTGGCGATCTTGAGCTTGGCGGTGTTCTCGGTGGCGTAGATGTCGCCGGTGGACGCGGTGTCCACGCCCACGGTCTTGCCGCCCAGGTCTTCCAGCTTGTTGATCGAGGCGGTTTTCAGCACGGCGAGCGACTGGTCGCTGTCGTAGTAGGGCTGTGCGAAGGCCAGCGACTCCAGGCGCTTGGGCGTGATGGTGATCGACGAGATCGCGATCTGGATGCGGTTGGACTGCACGGCGGGGAACAGGCCGTTGAACGGGATGTTCTCGATCTGCACGGTCTTGCCCGCGCGCTTGGCCACTTCGTTGACGAGGTCGATCTCGAAGCCGACGAACTTGCCCGAGGCGTCCTGGAACTCCCACGGCACGTTGCCGATGTTGGCACCGACCACCCAGTCGGCCGCCCAGGCGGGCGTGGCGGCGGCAGTGACCGCGGCAAAGGTGAACGCAAGCCTTGCGGCCAGTGATTTCAGTTTCATGGTGAGGTACTCCGGGTTGTGAAGAAGTGGACTGGGCCGCCAAGCCACTGCACCCACGGTGGTCGGTGCGCGTTTTGCGGCTGCCTCACGATATCAAAATGGAATGAACAAATCAATAATTTCTAGAATGAAATGTTTGTTCCATTGTGGTGCGCCATGCCCGTATTCGTGCCCTGCCGCGCACTTGAATGGGGTGCCCTGAACACCCGCAGGAACGCCACCGTTTCCCCAGGCCCCACAATGGCCGATGAACGCTGCTTCTCCATTGCCCCGCCTCAGCCACACGAAGCCCAGCCACTGGCTCATCGGACTGGCTCTGTTCGCCAGCCTGATCGCCCCGGCTTCCTGGGCACAAAACGCCTCACCCGACAACTTGCGCTCACAGTTCGCAGCGCTGCGCGACAAGGGAACAGGCCAGCTGGCCGGGCAATCGATCTACCTGCGCTCCAGCGAATCGACCGAGCGCATGCAGGGCGAGGTGCATGCCCTGATCGACCAACCCTTTGAACGCGTGCGCCAGGAGCTGGGCAAGGCCGACCGCTGGTGCGATGTGTTGATCCTGCACATCAACGTGAAGTACTGCCGCGCCATGCGCACAGCGGCGGGTGACGAACTGGTGTCGGGCGTGGGCCGCAAGTTCGACCAGCCGCTGTCGGATGTGTATTGGGTGCGGTTTGGCTTCAAGGCGACTGTCGACCGCAGTGACCATTTGCTGGTCGAACTGAGCGCACCCACCGGCCCGCTGTCCACGCGGGACTACCGCATCGTGGTGGAGGCGGTGCCCCAGAGCGGCGGGCAGTCGCTGGTGCGCATGACGTATTCGTACGGTTATGGCACGGCCGCGCGATGGGCCATGAAGACCTACCTGGCCACGCTGGGGCGCGGCAAGTCGGGCTTCAGCGTGGTGGGCCAGTCACCCGATGGCCGGCCGGTGCGTGTGGAGGGTGTGCGCGGTGTGGTCGAGCGCAACACCTTGCGCTACTACCTGGCGCTGCAGTCGCACCTGCAGTCGCGTGGCGCGGCGCCCGGTGCTGCGCAATTGCAGCAAAGTCTGGAGCTGTGGTTCGGTGCCACCGAGCGTTACGCCGAACAACTGCACGAGATGGACCGCGCCGACTACGTGACGATGAAGCTCAAGGAAGTGCAGCGTCAGGCGACGGTGGCGCCACCACCACCTGGTTGAATCCGAGGTGGTGCATGAGCTCTCGCAGGATGAGCAGCGTGGCCGCCGCCTCCCGGCCCGTGGGCAATCCCTTGAGCGCAGACGGATCGCCCAGCGCACCCGAAGCCAGCCGCTGGAACGAAGCCTCCACCGAATCGCGCTGGAGCACTGGAGCGTTGTGGGCCAACCCACGCACCAGCGGGTGCTCCGTGGCCAGGGTCGTGGTCTCACCGGACCAGGCCACCGCGCGCATCAGTTCGTCTTCAACATGGTCGATGGCGCGTTCGAGTTCCTGTGGTCTGGGCAGGTCCGCGCGGAAGAAGAGCCGGGCCGTGCTGTCGGTGCCCAGGTCGAGCGACAGAAAAGCCGCGCCGCTGTCGCCGCCCTCGCGCACCAGCCACAGGGTGTCGGCGCCCAGGTGCAGCCACACCAGCGGTACATGGGCGGCCCGCTTCGCGCGATCGAAGGCGTGTTGCACAGCATCGGGCAGGCTCATGGCGGGGTCCTTCCTGGTGCAGGCGCCGATCGACAGAAACGATCTGGCTCAGTGTACGGTTCCAAACACAAAAGCGTCCATCGACAACACACCGTGCGTGATGCCGCCGTCGATCACGCGAGCGGGCACCGCAGCGCCCGCGGCACCGGCGGCCACCAGCAGCGGCAGGAAGTGTTCGGTGGTGGGGTGGGCGCGCTGTGCGTGGGGGGCGAGCTCCAGCGTGCGCTGCAGGCGCGCACCGTCGCCCTGCCGCACGGCTTCGCGCACCCAGGCCACGAACTCGGTGGCATAGGCTTCTTCGTGCCCGTGCCCGGCACGGAACTCGTAGAGGTTGTGCGTGAGACTGCCCGAGCCGACGATGAGCACACCCTCCTCGGCCAGCGGCGCCAGCGCCTGGCCAAACGCCCAGGCACCGGCCGCGTCCAGCGTGGCGGGCAGCGACACCTGGAACACCGGCACGTCGGCGTCGGGGTACAGGTAGCGCAGCGGCACCCAGGCGCCGTGGTCCAGGCCGCGGCGCTCGTCACCGAGCGCGTTCCAGCCGGCTTGCTGCAACAAGGCCAGCGTGCGCTGTGCCAGTTCAGGGTGACCGTGGGCCAGGTAGCCGATCTCGTACAGCGGCTGCGGGAAACCGCCGAAGTCGTGGATGGTGGCGGGCTTCGCTGACAGGCCCACGCGCGCACCGTGCGTCATCCAGTGCGGCGAGACCACCAGCACGGCCTTGGGCCGGGGCAAGGTGCGGCCCAGCGCGCTGAGCTGCGGCCCGGCCAGGCCGGGCTCCAGCGCGAAGGTGGGCGCGCCGTGGGACACAAAAACGGTGGGCAAGCGGGTCATGCGGATCTCCTGCGGCGCCGTGCACCGTGTGGTGAATGAAGCTCAGGCGGCGCGGCGGGCCAGCGTGGCGTCCACCGAGGCGTTGCCGGCACCGCTGATGACCAGCGAGACCGCAGCGGCGAGCAAGGCGAGCGCGAACTCGTAGCCGTTGTTGGCCATGAAGAGGCCCTTGTCCAGGTGCACCGTGGCAATCGCCACCACCATGGTCAGGGCCAGCACGGCGGCGGCCGGGCGCACCAGCAGACCCAGCAGCAGCGCCAGGCCACCAAAGAACTCGGCAGCACCGGCCAGCAGGGCCATGAGGTAACCGGGGCTCAGGCCCAGCGAGTCCATGAACTGGCCCGTGCCTTCCAGGCCGTAGCCGCCGAAGGCGCCAAACAGCTTCTGCGCGCCGTGCGCCACAAAGACGATGCCGATGGGAATGCGCAGAGCCAACGGTGCCCAGCCGGCGCCGGTGGACAGCAGGCGTTGCAGGGGGGACGTGGTCGTGGTGTTCATGGTGGGTTCCTCAAAAAGGGGTTGAAAGTGAATCGATGGGTGAACTTTAAAAGTCTCACCCAGAAAGATAAACATGCTCCAATGAGACTGACTGTTCCTTCAAATGAGATAACACGATGGACCGATTCGAAGAAATGCGGGTGTTTGCCGCGGTGGTGGACGCGGGCAGCTTCGTGGGCGCGTCCGACGCGCTGCCCATGTCCAAGGCCGCGGTGTCGCGCCACGTGGCCGAACTCGAAGCGCGCCTGGGTGTGCGCCTGCTGCACCGGACCACGCGCAAGCTCTCGCTCACCGCCGAGGGCGAAGTGTTTCACGCGCGCTGCAAGGAGGTGCTGTCCACCGTGGACGAGGCCGAGGCCGAGATCACCTCGCGCAGCGGCGAAGCCAGCGGCCTGCTGCGCATCAACGCACCTTTCACCTTCGGCCTCTTGCACCTGGCGCCGCTGTGGGTGGAGTTCATGGCGATGCACCCCAAGGTCACGCTGGACGTGACCCTGGCCGACCGCATGGTCGATCTGGTGGACGAAGGTTTTGACCTCGCGGTGCGCATCGCCCGCCTGCCCGACTCCACCCTCATCAGCCGCCAGCTCACCACCACCCGCCTGGTGCTGTGCGCGTCGCCCACCTACCTGCGCCTGCACGGCACGCCACAGCACCCGTCGGAACTGGTGCACCACGCGGTGGCGGCCTACAGCCTGTTTTCGATGGGCGAGAACTGGGTGTTCACCGGACCCGACGGCCCGGTGGCGGTGAAGGTGTCACCGCGCCTGCGCAGCAACAACGGCGACACCTGCCGCATGGCCGCGCTGCGCCATCTGGGCATCGTGCTCCAGCCCTCGTTTCTGGTCGGGCCCGACCTGCAGGCCGGCACGCTGGTGGAGGTGTTGCCCGAGTTCCATTCGCTGGAGCTCGGGGTGTACGCGGTCTACCCCTCGCGCAAGTTCGTCTCGCCCAAGGTGCGGCTGTTGATCGACTTTCTGGCCGACGCTTTCCAGATGCAGGCGTGGGCGGGGAACCCGCCCCCGGCTGAATCAGCGCACCTTGCCCAGCGCGCGCAACACCTTCTGCGGCGTGATGGGTTGTGAGAACACATGCGCGTCGAACGGCGCCATCGCGTCGTTGATGGCGTTCATGACCGCCGCCGGTGCACCCGCCGTGCCGGCCTCGCCCGCGCCCTTGGCGCCGAGCTTGGAGGTGGCGGTGGGTGTCTGGATGTGGGCCACCTCGATGTCGGGCATCTCGGCCGACATGGGCACCAGGTAGTCGGCCATGCTGGCGTTGATCATCAGACCGCTGTCGTCATAAAGGCACTCTTCCAGCAGCGCGCCGCCGATGCCCTGCACGATGGCGCCGCGCATCTGCTCGTCCACCAGCATGGGGTTGAGCACACGGCCGCAGTCTTCCACCGCCCAATGCTTGAGCAGCTTCACGAAGCCGGTGTCGGTGTCCACCTCCACGTAGGAAGCCTGCACGCCGTTGGTGAAGATGAACGGAAAGTCGCGCTGCGCGTAATGCCGCGTGACCATGAGCTCGGGCGTGAACTCGGCGGGGAGCGTGTCGGAGCGGAAGTACGCAATGCGGCCCAGCTCCGCCAGCGGCAGCAGCTCTTCGCCGGTGATGGCGTCCACGATGCGGTCTCGGCGCACCGCGAGCGTGGCGCCGTCGCGCTTGAGGATGATGGCCGCCACCTTCACGATGTTTTCTCGCAGCGCCTGGCCGGCGAGCAACACGGCTTCGCCGCCGATGCCCGCACCGCGTGAGGCCCAGGTGCCGCCGCCGTACGGCGTGGCGTCGGTGTCGCCGGTGACCACACGCACCTTGGCAATGTCCACGCCCACCGCGTCCGCCGCGATCTGCTGGTAGATGCCTTCGGTGCCCTGCCCCTGCTCGCCCACGCCAATCAACACGGTGATGTGGCCTTCGGGGTCCAGCCGCACGGTGGCACCGTCTTGCGAGGCGATGCGCGCGCCGCCCACGCCGTAGAAGGCGGCGCTGGGGTTGGTGAGCTCGATCACGGTGGCAAAGCCGATGCCGCGGTGAATGCCCTGCTTGCGCAGCGCGGCCTGCTCGGCGCGCAACGCGTCGTAGTCCATCAGCTCGCGCAGCTTCTTCAGGCTGGCCTGATGCGACAGGATCTCCAGCTTGATGCCCGAGATGCCGGCCGTGGGGTAGGCGTCGTCGGGGATCACGTTGAGTTCACGGATCAGCAAAGGGTCCATGCCGATCTTCTGCGCGGCCAGGTCCACCAGCGCCTCGGTCACGGCGCAGGCGATGGGGTGGCCCACGCCGCGGTACTGGCAGGTGGGCGTCTTGTTCTGGAACACCACATTGAGCTTCGCGCGGTAGTGCTGGTGCTTGTACGGGCCACCCACCAGGTTGACCACCTGGTTGCCTTCGATGGCACTGGTGCGCGGGAACATGGAGTACGGGCCTATGCCGGTGAGGTCTTCCATGTCGAAGCCGAGGATCTCACCGTTGCGGTTGACCGCGATGCGCGCCTTGATGGCGTGGTGCCGCGCGTGGATGTCGCTGGTGAAGCTCTCCAGACGGTCGGCCACGAACTTCACCGGGCGGCGCAGCAGGATGGACAGCGCCACGGTGGCGAAGTCGTCCGGGTACGCGTGCACCTTGATGCCGAAGGAGCCGCCCACGTCCTTGCAGACCACGCGGATGGCGCTGGCCGGCAGATCGAACTGGCGACCGTAGAGGTCCTGCATCATGTGCGGCGCCTGGCACGAGTGGTAGACCGTGAGGCGCCGGTCGGCCGGGCTCCAGTGCGCAATCTGCGCGCGCGGCTCCAGCGTCACACCGGTGTGGCGTCCGAACTCGAAATCGATCGCGGCCACCACGTCGGCGTTGGCGAAAGTCTCGTCGACCTGACCCACGTCGAGCGTGCGGGTGAAGCACAGGTTGTCGCCCAGCTCGGGGTGGATCAACGGCGTCGCCGGGTCCAGCGCGGTGAGCATGTCGGTGGCCGCGGGCAGTTCTTCCCAGTCCACCTCGATGTAGGCCAAGGCGTCTTCCGCCTCGGCGCGGGTCTCGGCCACCACGGCCACCACCGGCTCGCCTTGCCAGCAGGCTCGGTCCAGGGCCAGCGCGTATTGCGGTGCGGACTTCATGCCGGCCAGGTGGCCCAGCGTGGCCACCCAGGGCTTGCAGATCTTGGCCAGGTCTTGTCCGTCGGCCACCAGCAGCACGCCCGGCATGGCGCGCGCGAACTCGGCGTTCACCGAGTTGATGCGCATGTGCGCCACCGGGCTGCGCCAATAGACCACGTGGGCCATGCGCGGCAGCTCGATGTCGTCCAGGTACTGGCCCAGGCCCTGGGTCAGGCGCTCGATACCGCCGCGCGGCACCGAGGCACCGATGTAGCGCTGGTCGTCGTTGACCGGGGTCAGTGGCCGGCTGAGGTCCACACCGGGCTCCAGGTTGACGGTGTCGCGCTTCATGCAGCCTCCTTGCGTTCCTGCAGCACGTCGCAGATCGCGTCCACGATGGCCTGGTAGCCGGTGCAGCGGCAGTAGTTGCCCGAGATCCATTCGCGCACTTCGGCGCGGTTGGCGTGGGGCATCTGCTCCACCAGCTCCTTGGCCGCCATCAACATGCCCGAGGTGCAGAAGCCGCACTGCAGCGCGTTGCGCCGCACAAAGGCCTCTTGCAGATCGCGGATGACACCGGACGCACTCACACCTTCGATGGTCTGCACCGTGCCGCCGTCGGCCTGCACGGCCAGGGTGAGGCAGCCGCGCACAATGTTGCCGTTGAGCTCCACGGTGCAGGCGCCGCACACGCCGTGTTCGCAGCCGAGGTGGCTGCCCTTGAGGCCGAGGTCTTCACGCAAAAAATCCACCAGGTGGGTGCGCGGTTGCACGCTGCACTGGTGCGGCTTGCCGTTGACGGTGACTTTGATCGGGTACAGGTCTGCCATGGGGGTTCCTTGGGGGCTCAAGCGGTGGCGGCCATTGCGGGGGCCACGGTGGGCAACATGCGGTGCAGCAGCACGCCGGCCAGATGCCGTTTGGTGTCGGGGGTGTTGGTCAGGTCGGGCAGCGGATCGATCTCGCTGCGCAGGTTCGCCACGGCCTGGGTCACGGTGGCGAGGTCGAGCGCGCGGCCTTCCAGCAGCGCTTCGGTCTGGCGCGCGCGCACCGGTGTGGCGTCCACACCCAGCAGCACGATGCGCAGGTCGTGCAGCGCCGCACCGTCGCGCCGGGCGGAGGCGGCCATGCCCACGATGGCGTAGTCGCCGTGGCGGCGCGCGAGTTCGCTGAAGCCGAACCAGTGGTCGGCGCCGGCCAGCGGGATCTCGCAGGCGGCCAGCAGTTCGTCGGGCTGCAGCGCGGTGCTGTAGAGGCCGGTGAAAAAATCGTCGGCGGCGATGCGGCGTTCGCCCTTCGGCCCGCGCGCCACCACCGTGCCGCCCAGCGCCAGCAGGCAGGTGGGCCACTCGGCCGCCGGGTCGGCGTAGGCGATGGAGCCGCCAAAGGTGCCACTGTTGCGGATGGCGCGGTGCGCGATGTGCGGCGCGGCCGCCTTGAGCAGCGGCGCGTGGCGCGCCACCAGCGGGCTGAACTCGATGTCGGTGTGTGTGGCCAGCGCGCCGATGCGCAGCACCTTGCCCTGCACGCTGATGCCGCGCAGCGCTTCGATGCCGGTGATGTCGATCACCAACTGCGGCTCGGACAGGCGCATGTTCAGGGTGGCCATGAGCGTCTGGCCACCGGCGAGCAGGCGGGCGTCGTCGCCGTGTTGCTGCAGCAACGCGATCACCTGGTCGATGGAAGCGGGTTTGACGTAGTCGAAGGCGGCGGCTTTCATGGAGCGGTCCTCAGGAAGTCAACATCGAAGCGATCCACACGCCGAAGCCGGTGGACAAGGACCCGAGCACGAACCACAACACGCGCACGCCTTCGCCGCTGGCAACGGGCTGGGGCGCGTGAACGGTGCGCGGCACAAAGGCGGGCTGGGGCGCCGCGGCGGCGGTGGATGGCGCTTCTGCAGGCGCGGCCTCGACGGGCTCCGTCACCGGCACACCCACCATCTGTTCGTTGAACGCGGTGAAGAACTGGTCGGCCATCTGCTTGGAGGCGGCGTCGATCATGCGGCCACCCACCTGGCCGAGCTTGCCGCCAATGGCGGCTTGCGCGGTGTAGCGCAGGCGCGTGCCACCGGCTTCGTCGGTGAGCTCCACGTTCGAGTGGCCCTTGGCCATACCGGCCGCACCGCCCGAGCCTTGAAAGCGCAGCACGCAGCCTTCATTGACGCGGATGTCTTCCATGCGCACATGGCCCACGAAGCGGGCGCGCACCGGACCGATCTTCACGGCCACGCGGGCGGTTCGTTCGGTCGGGCTGGTGGCTTCCATGGCTTCGCAGCCGGGGATGCATCGCGTCAGGATCTCGGGATCGTTGAGCCCGGCCCAGACCTTCTCGCGCGGTGCGCCGATCAGGATGTCTCCAGTCAATTCCATGCCTTGAATCCTCGGGTTTTCACGGGTGTTTTTGTTTACCAGTCGGTTAACAATGGTACGAATCATTGACCGATCGGTAAATAGCGTGCGCATCCAGACAAACCCTGACAAGGCCAAAGTTGCCGAAAAAACGGAGCCGGAAGCCCCGGCGCGTCGGCGCATGGGCGTGGTCGAGCGCGAGCGCCAGATCCTCGACGGAGCCATCCAGTTTTTCTCGGTGCACGGCTTCAACGGCCAGCTGCGCGACCTCGCCAAAAGCATCGGCGTGACCCATGCCCTGCTCTACCACTACTTCCCCACCAAGCAGGCGCTGGTGGACCGCGTGTACCTCGAAGTGTTTGAAGGCCGCTGGCGCTCCGAGTGGGACGCGCTGCTCGACAACCCCGACACATCGGTGGAAGACAAGCTCACCGCCTTCTATTGGGAATACGTGACGATCACGCTCTCGCAGGAGTTCGTGCGCATCCTCGTTTTCTCGGGCCTGACCGACCACACCATCACCGACCGTTTCTTTGCCATGCTGCGCGCGCGGCTGTTCCCGCGCCTGATCCGCGAGACGCGCCGCTTTCGCGGTGTGGTCAGCCGCGCCAAGCCCAGCGAGCGCGAGATGGAGTTGCTCATGGGCCTGCACGGCGGCTTCTTCTACATCACCATGCGTCGCTGGATCTACGCGCAGGACGTCTACAGCGAAAGCGCCCACGAGGGCTACGACGAACAACTCGTGCGTGACCGC
Source organism: Hydrogenophaga sp. (assembly GCA_046314475.1). Lineage (GTDB taxonomy): Bacteria > Pseudomonadota > Gammaproteobacteria > Burkholderiales > Burkholderiaceae_C > Hydrogenophaga. Next base: position 4,195 of record JBKBWW010000067.1, on the reverse strand, counting down.
GTGCGCGCTTATCTCAATGCCAGCCGCGACCTGTTCGCCGACACCACCGGGAGCACGCGCAGGCGCACTGCCGCCCGCTGACCCACCCTTTTTGATGAAGCCGGTGCGGGGGCACCGGCACCCTGCCCACCCCGGCTGAACCTGCAGCCACGACACCCACCGAGGAGACAACATGCAACTCACGAAGATCGCACTCGCCAGCTTGGTCGCCATGGGCGCCACACTGACCGTCGGGTCGGCCATGGCGCAGCAACGCGTCACGGTCAACATCGGCTCCAGCCACCCCACCACCAACATCTGGGCCTTCGCGATGAAGGAGGTGTTCCAGCCCGAGGTGGACCGCATCCTGAAAGAAGGCGGCGCCAAGTACGAAGTGCGCTGGCGCGAGAACTACGGCGGCACGCTCTACAAGTTCACCGACACGCGCGCCGCCGTGCGCGACGGCATCGTGGACGTGGGCATGGTCGGCACGGTGTGGGAAAACTCCGCCATGCCACTCCAGAACGTGACCTACTTCACCCCGTTCGCCACCACCAACCACGAACAACTCATCGAGATCTTCGACAAGCTCAACGCCACCGTGCCCGCGCTGCGCGACAGCTGGGCGGCGCAGAACATGGTGCCGCTGTCCTCGCTGATCACCGACAGCTACGACATCTACGCCACCTTCCCGGTGAAGGACATGGCCAGCCTGAAGAACAAGCGCATCAACGCGCCCGGCACCTCGGCCAACTGGATGCGCGAAACCGGCGCCACGCCGGTGGACGGCGCACTCACCACCTACTACACCAACATCCAGACCGGCGTGACCGATGGCGCGCTGTCGTTCGCCAGTGGCATTGGCCCGGCCCGTGTGTACGAAGTGGCGAAGAACCTGACCCGCGTGGACATCGGCGCCATGTACTTCGGCAGCGTGGCGGTGAACAAGAAGGTGTTCGACGGCCTGCCCAAGGAAGTGCAGGACGCGATGCTCAAGGCCGGCAAGGCCACCTCGGTCGCCCACGGCAAACACGTCACCAAAACCGCCAACGCCGCGCTGGACACCATGAAGGCCGCCGGCCTGCAGATCACCGAGCTGCCGCAAGCCGAGAAGGCCAAGTGGGTCAACGGCCTGCCCAACATCGTGGCGCCCTGGCTGCAAGGCACGGGTGACGCGGGCAAGCAGGTGCTCAAGGCTTACTTTGACGAACTGCGCGCTCGTGGCGTGAAGCCCCTGCGCGACTGGGACCTGCAGAACCGCTGATCGACCCAGCGCCGTCTTGTCCACCCGGTGGCGCCCAGCGCTGCCGGGTGGTGTTCCTTCCAGCCTTCACAGGTGACCTGTGCACAACGAACCCGACTTCGCCAGCGAGACCCCTGCGGTTGCCGGCCTCACCAATCCACTGCAAGGCGTGGCCAACGTGCTGGCCGCCGTGGGCACGGTGTGGATCTTTCTCATGATGTTGCTGATCGTGGCCGACGTGCTCGGCCGCAACTTCTTCGACGCGCCCATCACCGGTGTGGCCGAGTTCGCCGCCCGTTCGGTGGCCTCCATCGTTTTTCTGCAGCTGGCCGCGGCCGTCTGCTCCGGCCGCATGACCCGCAGCGACTTTCTGCTGCGCATCATCGGCAAACGCTCACCCGCCGCCTTCAAGGCGCTGGAGGTGTTCAACGTCGTCGTCGGCTCACTGCTCTTCTTTGCACTCGCCTGGATCGCCTGGCCCGAGCTCACCGAGGCCATGAAGATCCACGAGTACTTCGGCGTTCAGGGCGTCTTCACCGTGGTCACCTGGCCGTTCCGCGCCCTCATCGTGCTCGGGTCGGTGGCCGCCGCCGTGGCCTACCTGGCCTGCATTCCTTCGCTGCTGCGCCAGCCCCCATTCAACGGAGAACACGCATGAGCGAACTGGCCCTGGGCGGGCTCCTGATCGGAGCCCTGGTGTTCCTCGTGTTGATTGGCCTTCACATCGCGGTGGCCCTCACCGCAGTGGGCTTTGCCGGCATCTGGCTGATCCGCGAAGACGTGGACATGGCCATGCGGCTCATGTACCTCTCGGCCTACAACGGCGTGGCCGACTACATCTTTGCCACCATCCCGCTCTTTGTATTGATGGGGTTGCTGGTCTCGATATCGAACGTCGGCAAGGACACCTTCGACGTGGCCGAAACCCTGCTGCGCCGCCTGCGCGGCGGCCTGGGTGTGGCCACCGTGGCGGCCAACACCGTGTTTGCCGCCGTGACCGGCGTGTCCATCGCCTCGGCGGCTGTGTTCACCCGCGTGGCGGTGCCTGAAATGGTGAACCACGGCTACCGCGCCAGTTTCGCCGCCGGCACCGTGGCCGGCAGCTCGGTGCTGGGCATGATGATCCCGCCCAGCCTGCTGCTCATCATCTACGGCGTGCTGGCCGAACAGTCCATCGGCACCCTGTTCATCGCCGGCATCATCCCCGGCTTCGTGATGGCGGCCGCCTTCGCCGTGATGATCATGCTCATGGCCAAGTTCACACCCGGCCTGGTGTTTGACCTCAAGCGCCAGGCCGAGATGGCGGTGGAGCGCAGCACCGCGCGACTGCTCACCACCACCGAAATGCTGGGCAAGCTGGTGCCCATTGCGGCGCTGGTGGCGCTGGTGCTGGGCGGTCTGTACTCGGGTTTCTTCACGCCCACCGAGGCCGGTGGTGTGGGTGCCTTCGGCGCCTTCGTCATCGCCATCCTGCGGCGCAAGCTCGGCGGCGGCAACCTGTGGCGCGTGCTCACCGAAACCGGTGCGGTGTCGGTCGGCATCCTCATCTTGCTGGTGGCGGCGGGCTTCTACAGCCGCATGCTGTCGGTGGCCGGTGTGCCCATGGCCATCAGCGACCTGGTGCAGGACGCGGGCCTGGGCCCCTACGGCTTCCTGTTCCTCTACGTGGTCATCTTGCTGCTGCTGGGCATGATCCTGGACTCCAGCTCCATCCTGTTGATCATGACGCCGGTCGCGGTGCCCATTGCCGCGGCGCTCGACTTCAACCTGATCCACTTCGGCATCATCACCGTCATCGCGGTGGAAATCGGCCTGCTCACCCCGCCCTTCGGCATCTCGGTGTTCACGGTCAAGTCCACGTTGAACGACCCCAAGGTGTCGGTGGAAAGCATCTTCGCCGGCTCCATGCCCTACGTGGGCGTGATGCTGGTCGTGCTGCTGCTGATCGCGATTTTCCCGGTGATGGCGCTGGCCCTGACCTGAGTCGACGGCCCTCCACCGCCGAACAGGCCTGACGACGAAGGCGATCCATCGGGGTTGCTACGATCGACGCCATGAATCGTTGAAAAGGACGCGGCATGGAGCTCAGGCATCTCAGGTACTTCTTGGCGCTGGCCTCGTCGTTGAGCTTCACGCGGGCGGCCGAGCGGGTGCACGTCACGCAGTCCACCCTGTCTCACCAGATCCGCCAGCTCGAGGACGAGCTGGGCAGCCCGCTCTTTGACCGGGTGGGCAAACGCGTGGCACTCACCGAGGCCGGCGAGACCTTTCTGGCCTACGCCACCCGGGCCATCCACGAGGTGGATCAGGGCGTGGGTGCGCTCAAGGAAGTGGGCAGTGAACTGCAGGGCCGCGTGCGGGTGGGGGCCACGCACTCTTTCAACCTCGGGTTCATTCCGGAATGCGTGGCGATCTTCATGAAGCGCCATCCCACGGTGCACATGTCGGTGCAGGAGCTGAGCGCCGACAACATCGTGAGCCAGGTGCGCTCGGGCGATCTCGACCTCGGCATCTCCTACCGCCCCGCCGCGCTGAGCGGGCTGGTGTTCGAGCCGCTCTACAACGAAGAAATGGTGCTGGTGGTCGGCACCGGCCACCCGCTGGCCCGGCGCCGGCGTGTGCGCATGGTGGAGCTGCACCGCCAGCCCATGGTGTTGCTGCCCAGGGAGTTCGCCACGCGCACGCTGCTCGACGAGTGTTTTGTGGCCAGCGGTGCAGAACCCCGGGTGGTGGCCGAGATGAACACGGTCAACCCCATGCTGTCGCTGGTCGAGCGCATCGACATCGCCACCATCGTTTCGGGCAGCGTGGTGCCGCCGGGCCGCGCGCTCAAGGCCATTCCGATCGAAAGCCCCACCCCCATCCGCACGCCCGGTATCTTGCGGCGCAAGGCCGACCACCCCTCGCCCGAGGTGCGCTCGTTTTCGGCGATCGTTCGAAAGCTCGGCTTCAACAGCAGCCTGCCCAAGGGCG
>JBKBWW010000066.1:0-20149 GCA_046314475.1 Hydrogenophaga sp. | reverse complement strand
CCATTGTGGGCATCGGCGGCCTTGGGGCACGGCGAAGCGAATTAATGGTGGTGGGGCCGCAGGCCCCGGGGGACATTCGCGGAGCCGTGCCCCATGGTTGTCGATGACCGGTCTCACCGGAGAAAAACCCACAAACAAAAAAGGCCCGACAGGTACAAACCTGCCGGGCCTTTTCGCTGATCAAAAGAGACTCAGGCTGCCTTCAGAGCCAGCCGACTCGCATGGCGCCACGCACGGCGCAGCACCGCAGGCGACCAAGACTCTTCGGGAACGCATCCAGGCGCCCAGGTCGACGTGGCTGGTGGCCACCGTCAGCGGCACCGACAGCAACAGCGGCAACGCCACCGGTGCCAGCCAGATCAGCGCTTCGGCGTTGATCGCGGCGACCACCACACCCAGCAGACCGATGACGAAGCTCATCGGTGCCAGACGGGCAGCGGCGTCGCGCCAGGTCACGCCGGCCGCTTCGCGCGGAGGCGACTTCCACTCCAGCTTCAGGCCGGTGATGGCCACCAACACGAACAGCGAATGCGCCAGCATGCGGATGGGGGCTTGCAGCAGCGCCATCACGGTTTCCACCGCCGCGCTGCCCAGCAGACCACGCGCACCACCGAAGGACTTCTGCTCACCCTTCATGAACACAGCCGCCAGGCCGAGGATGCGCGGCAGGAACAGCATCGACAGGGTCCAGGCCCACAGGCCGCGCAGCTCTTCCGGCACGGCGTGCCAGATCGAGAAGGCGCTGGAATCGGCCACCCACAGCGCGGTGCCGATGGTCAGGAAGGCCAGCCACAGCGGCGCCGAAATGTAGGACATGGCGCCGATGGCGAACATGGTGCGGTGCACTCGGTGGATGCCGGGTTCGGCCATCAGGCGCGAGTTCTGCAGGTTGCCCTGGCACCAGCGGCGGTCGCGCTGCAGTTCGCTCAGCAAATCGGGCGGCTGCTGCTCGTAGCTGCCGGTGAGGTCGGAGACCAGCCACACCTGGTAGCCGGCACGGCGCATCAGCGCGGCTTCCACGAAGTCGTGCGACATGATGCCGCCGGACATGCCGCCGGTGCCCTTGATGGGGGCGAGCGCGCAATGCTCCATGAAGGGTTGAACGCGGATGATGGCGTTGTGTCCCCAGTAGTGGCTCTCGCCGAGCTGCCAGAACTGCATGCCCAGGGTGAACAGGCGGCCGGTGACGCGCGAGCCGAACTGCTGTGCGCGTGCGTGCAGCGTGGCGTGGCCGATGGCTTGCGTGGCGGTCTGCACGATGCCGGCCTTGGGGTGGGCTTCCATCAGCTTCACCATGGAAACGATGCAGCTGCCGCTCATGACGCTGTCGGCATCGAGCACGACCATGTAGCGGTAGTCCTTGCCCCAGCGGCGGCAGAAGTCGGCCACGTTGCCGGCCTTGCGGTGGCTGCGGCGCGTGCGCAGGCGGTAGTACACCTCGATCTGCGGCAACTCGGGCTGGGCGGCCAGCGCGGCGCGCAGGTTTTCCCAGGCGGATTTTTCGGCCGCGGCGATGGCCGGGTCGTAGCTGTCGGAGAGCACAAACACGTCGAACTGGCGCGCGTGGCCGGTGGCCGCGAGCGACTCGCAAGTGGCGCGCAGGCCGGCGAACACGGTGGCCACGTCTTCGTTGCAGATCGGCATGATGATCGCCGTGCGCGCATCGGGGTTCATGGGGTGGTGGCGCACCGCAGCGGCCGACAGCGTGTGCGCATCACCGCGCAGCGAGACCCAGAAGCCCATCAGCGCCGTCACGAAACCGGTCACGACCCAGGCCGACAGCACCACGAACAGCGCGAGCTGGCCGTATTGCAGCCACACGTTGTGGTGCTCGGGTTGGGCGCTGGCAAACAGGCTGGCGGCCAGGCCGGTGGTCAGCACCGTGAGCAGCACGAACACCGCACGGCGGCGGTTGGCGGCGCTCTCCCAGGCTTCGGGCGCAGGGCGTGGGCTGCTGGATGCGGTGGCGTCGTAGGGCGGCAGCGCACGGCCGGCCACGCTGAGGAGCGCGGTGCCGATGCTGTTCCAGAAACCACGCCAGGGACGCGGCACCATGGAGCCGCGGTTGATCGGCGGCGCGGTCACGGCGTTGGGGTGGCGTTCCTCGCGCAGCGTGCTGCGCAGGGTCGGGGTGGGGTTCGTGGAAGTGCTCATTCGGGTAACAGCAGATGTGTCCATGTTTCACTCACGGTGTCGTTGTTGTGCTGGAGAAAGGCGCGCAGCTCCACCGGCTGCGTGGCATCGATGCGCTCAACGCGCACGGTCACGCGCCAGGTGCGCGTGGCGGGATTGGGGTAGGCCAGGGTCTGGAGCACGCGGCCGTTGGCGTTGGCGCTCACCACGGCCTTGACCGTGGCGTCGGCCGGCAAGGCGTCCAGCGCAGGGCCGGTGAAGTCGATGACGTACTGCGGCTGGCGACCCTGCTCTTCGGCGCTGAGCTTGGTGTAGCCATAGCCACGGCGGCTCTGGGTCACCCAGCTCGACGGCGGGCGCTGCTGCGCATCGCCTTGCCACGCCAGTTCGTAGGCCACTTCGAGTGGCTGGCCCGGCGCGGGCAGGGCGGCGGGCACCCAGTACGCCACGATGTTGTCGTGCGTCTCGTCGGGCGCGGGCAACTGCACCAGCTCCACGCGGCCCGGGCCCCAGTCGCTCAACGGCTTGATCCAGGCGCTGGGGCGGCGCTCGTAGCGCGCTTCCACGTCTTCATAGCTCGCGAAGCTGCGGTCGCGCTGCATCAGCCCGAAGCCGCGCGGGTTCTGCATGGTGAACGAGCTCACCGTCACGGCCTTCGGGCGCTGCAGCGGGCGCCACAGCCATTCGCCGTCGCCGCTGACCATCATCAAACCGTCGGAGTCGTGCACTTCAGGACGGAAGTCGCTGGCCGAGGGCTGGTTCTCGCCGGTGAGGAACATGCTGGTGAGCGGTGCGATGCCCAGCGTGTTCACCGGGCCGGCGCCGGGACGCAGAAAGACGCGGGCGGTGACCGTGGTGGTGGTCTGCTGGCCGGGACGTATCACGAATCGGTAGGCCCCGGTGGCGCGTTTCGATTCGAGCAGGGCGAACACGGTGACGTCGGTGGCGCCAGCGACCGGGCGCTGCAGCCAGAACTCGGTGAAGCGCGGGAATTCCTCGCCGCTGCCGCCCACGGTGTCGATCGCCAGGCCGCGCGCCGACAGGCCGTACTGCTGGCCGGCGCCCAGGGCGCGGAAATAGCTCGCGCCCTGGAACACCACCAGCTCGTCCTTGTAGGCTTGGCCGTTGAGCGGGTAATGCAGACGGAAACCGGCGTGGCCGAGGTCTCCCCACGGGGTCGGGTCGAAGGTGTTCTTGCCGTAGTCGAAATCGGCGCCCCGGTAGGGCAGGTGGTTCACGCGACCATCGGGCATCAGTTCGTGGATGCGAACCGGCTCGGTCTGGTACAGGCCGAGGTGGAAAAACTGGGCTTCAAACGGCAGGGCTTCCGGGCGCCAGACCGATTGGTCGGTCTTGAAGCGGATGTCGCGCAGCTGGTCGTAGGTGATGCTGGCCAGCTCGGCGGGCAGCTTGTCGCTGTTTGCGCGCAGCGGCTCGGCGGCGCGGGTCTGGGCCAGTTGGGTCAGGCTGTCCCAGTCAAAGCGCTCGGCCTGGGCTGACGCCCCGCAAAGCAGGGAAAAGAGGGCGCCCAGCAGCACCAGGGTGCGGGTGCACCGGGCGGCTGAAAAGGGGCGAATCGTGAGGGGCATGCCTTGTTAAGGGCAAACCCTGTGCCAGGTTGAAAAAACCCAGCCAAATCAAAGACTTGAGGCGGAAACTTCTTTTTTCAGATCGCCAGAGGGCTTGAAGAGGGTCTCAGAGGCCTATTTTTGTCGTCAAACGGCGACAACTTGCATCACGCAGGTGAAAAATCCCAATGAAATCAAAGAAATGGGGTTGTCACTCATCGGCGACAGCGTCTCCGGGAATACCCGAAGAACCTGGCGTGGCGTCGCTTTTGAAGAGACCGGGTGTGAGCGCGTGTTTTTGCAGCAGCCGGTAGAACTCGGTGCGGTTGCGTTGCGCCAGGCGCGCCGCGTCGGCCACGTTGCCGTCGGTCATCTTGAGCAGGCCCACCAGGTACTCGCGCTCGAAGCGCTGCTTGGCGTCGGCAAAGCTCAGCACCTCCACCGACGGCGTGCGCAGCGCGCGCTGCACCAGGGCCAGTGACACCAGCGGCGTGGTGGAGAGCGCGCAGACCTGCTCGACCACGTTGTAGAGCTGGCGCACGTTGCCCGGCCAGGCCGACATGGTCAGCGCCTTGAGCGCCTCGGGCGCAAAGCCCGAGCTGCGTTTGCCGTACTTGGCGGCCAGCTTGGCCAGGAAATGGTTGGCCAGCAGCGGGATGTCTTCGCGCCGCTCGGCCAGCGTGGGCAGGGTCAGCGTGACCACGTTGAGGCGGTAGTAGAGGTCTTCGCGGAACTGCGCCGTGGCCATGGCTTCTTCGAGGTCGCGGTGGGTGGCCGAGATGATGCGCACGTCCACCGGCAGTGACTGGCTCGACCCCAAGGGGCGCACCGCGCGCTCCTGCAGCACGCGCAGCAGCTTGACCTGCAGGGCCGGCGGCATGTCACCGATCTCGTCGAGCAGCAGCGTGCCCCCGTCGGCCGCCTGGAACAGGCCCTTGTGATTGGCCACCGCGTCGGTGAAGGCGCCCTTCATGTGGCCGAAGAGTTCGGATTCGAGCAGCGCCTCGGGAATGGCGCCGCAGTTCACTGCAATGAAGGGTTTGCTCGCGCGTGCGCTGGCCTTGTGGATGGCGCGCGCCAGCATCTCCTTGCCCGTGCCCGAATCGCCGCGCAGCAGCACGCTCGCGTCGCTCTGCGCGACCATGCGCGCCTCGGCCAGCAAATCGGCCATGCGGTTGGAGCGGCTCACGATCTCGCTGCGCCAGGTTTCGTCCACCCGCGCGCTGTCGCTCGCCGGCGCACCCAGCGCGAGGGCTTGGGCGATCTTCTCCAGCAGCTCCTTGGCGTCGTAGGGTTTGGTGAGGTAGGTGAAGACGCCGCGCGCCGTGGCTTCCACCGCGTCGGGAATGGTGCCGTGCGCGGTCAGCAGGATCACGGGGAGCGAGGGGTGGCGCTTGCGGATCTCGTCGAACAGGGCCAGACCGTCCTTGCCCGGCAGGCGCACGTCGGAGAGCACGAGTTGGGGCCGCTCGATGTCGAGCTGGCTGAGCGCGGCCTCGGCCGAGCCGACCGAGGTGACCTGGTAACCCGCCGAGCCCAGGCGCATCGCCAGCAGGCGCAGCATGTCAGCGTCGTCGTCGACGACCAGCAGGCGTGCGCGTGGCGAGGTGGTAGCCATGGATTTGTTCAGGGCGGCGCGGTGCGGCTGCCGTTGGGGGCCGCGGGCGGGCGGGTGGTCAGGCTGCGTTCGATGGCGCGCATGGCCTCCAGCCGCTCGTTGAGCTGGTCGATGCGGCGCTGGTGTTCGCGCAGTTGCTGGCTCTGGCGCTCCAGGCTGTCTTCGAGCCGGCGTTGCTCCATCAACTGGTGGGCCAACAAACGCGCCAGGGGTTTGAGGGGCGTGGCCTCGGGCGCTGCACTGCCCACCACCCGCTGCACCAGGCCCAGCGCGCGCGCCGTGTCCACCGCCTGCGGGCTGTGCATCAGGGCCAGAGCCAGCTGCATCTGCCGCAGCGGCACATTGCCCGGGTCGCCCTGCACCGCGATTTCGGCGGCGAGGTCGTTCGGGTTGAGCTGGCGCAGCCGCTCGGAGTAGGTGAGCAGGGCCGTGACCACGTCGGGCAACGGGGAGGCCTGGGCGTTGACGAGGGCTTCGGGTGGTGTGGCGGTGGGCACCTGCACCGGCGTGACCACCAGAATCTGGGGCGCGGGTGCTTGTGCGGGCGTGGTGATCACGGTGGTCACGGACGCCTCGGTCGGTGGCGTTGGCGTGGTGCCGCAGGCGCTGATCAACAGCGCCATGGAGACGGCGGAAAGGCTAGTTCGCATGGGGGAGTTCGATACGGAAATGGGCGCCTTGGCGCTGGGGCAGCAGTTCGATGCGGCCACCGTGGGCAACAATGTACTCGTGCACGATGGACAGACCGATGCCGGTGCCGCGCACCGCGCCCTGGGGCTGTCGTTCACCACGGTAGAAGGGTTCGAAGATGCGGTCGCGGTCGGCCTCGGCCACGCCGGGGCCCTGGTCGATGATGTCCAGGCTGGCGCGGCCCGGCAGGTCCAGCAGCATCAGGCGGATCACGCCGCCGTGCGGCGAAAAACGGATGGCGTTGGACAGCAGGTTGCCCACGGCAGACGCAATCTTCTCGCGGTCGATCGGCAAGACCACCGCCGCGCCCTCGGCCCGCACGGTGAGGCCCTGGGCCTGCCACTGCAGCCGCTGGGCATCGATCTGGTCTTCCAGCACGCCCATGAGATCGGTTTGCTCGCGCTTGAGTTGGCGCGCCTCGAAGGCGGCGGCGTTGAAACGCAGCAAGGCTTCGATCTGATGCTGCAGCATCAGGGTGTTGTGCTGCAGGATGTTGACCACCTCGGCCTGGCTGGGGTTGAGCGCGCCGGCCACGCCGTCGCCCAGCACCGCCACCCCTTCGTGCAGCGAGGCCAGCGGCGTTTTGAGTTCGTGCGAGATGTGGCGCAGGAAACGCGCCTTGTCGGCATCGAGCTCGGTGAGGCGCAGGCGCAGCCAGTCCAGCTGCTGGCTCACGCGGCGCACGTCGCTGGGTCCAGGAATGTCGATCGGCACGTCGAGCCGGTTTTCACCCAGCCCCTGGATGGCGCGCTCGATGCGTTTGAACGGGCGCGCCAGCCAAACGCCAAAGGCCAGTGCCATCACGGCGGCCACCACGATGGAGCCCAGCACCTGTTGTGTGAGCTCCTGGCGGCTGGTTTCGAAGCGCGCCTGCAGGGTCTCGTTGCGCGTGCCGATGATGGACTGCACCTTCTGCGCGATGGAGGCGCTGTGCCCGTCGATCTCGCGGAACGCCCGCGCCACTTCGCGCTCCCGGTCCAGCGCTGTCTCCGGCGAGCCGTCCAGCAGCGCGGTGATGTCGGACAGCGTGGCCAGCCAGTTGAACGAGAACTCGGGCGGCAGTTCGTTGTCTTCCAGGCGCTTCAAGATGTCGCGCGCGTTGCCGGCGGCTTCGGTGAAGCGCTGGCGCAGCTGGTTGTCGCGCAACACCAGCGACTGGCGCGCTGCGCGCTCCATGGTCAGGCTGCGTTCCGACAAGGACTGGGCCGCGGTCGACAGTGCAATGGCCTGGGCTGCGCTGTCGCGGCTCTGGGCCATCAAGGCTTCCAGCGAAAACAGCGCGCGCAAGGCGGCTGCGCCCAGCAGCAAGCCGATCAGCAGGAACGCGACCAGCAGCAGTTGCGGGAACGAGAAGCGGGGTGACTTCACAGGCTTCGGTGGCCTTCAGGCGTCCAGGGCGGACTCGTGCGTCAACACCTCGGCGCGCAGGGAGTGCGGCCGGGCTTCGGTGATGCGCACGTCGACCATCTTCCCCACCAGTCGGTCGGCCAGCGGGCCGCCGGGGAAGTTGACGATGCGGTTGCACTCGGTGCGGCCCATGAGCTCGGGCACGTCGGTGCTGGAGCGGCGCGACGCGCCTTCAACCAGGATGCGCTGCACCGTGCCTTCGCGGCTGGCGCTGATGCGGCGCACGTTCTCTTCGATCGTGGCCTGCAGGTGCTGCAGGCGCTTGAGCTTCACGGCGTACGGGGTGTCGTCCGCCAGGTTGGCCGCAGGGGTGCCGGGACGCGGGCTGAAGATGAAGCTGAAGCTGGTGTCGAAGCCCACGTCGGTGATGAGCTTCATCATCTTGTCGAAGTCCTCGTCGGTCTCGCCGGGGAAACCGACGATGAAGTCGCTGCTCATGACCAGCTCGGGTCGGATAGCGCGCAGTTTGCGCACCGTGCTCTTGAACTCCATGGCGGTGTAGCCGCGCTTCATGGCCATGAGGATGCGGTCGCTGCCGTGTTGCACCGGCAGGTGCAGGTGGTTCACGAGCTTGGGGATCTTGGCGTAGGCCTCGATCAGGCGCGGCGTGAACTCGTTGGGGTGGCTGGTGGTGAAGCGCAGGCGCTCGATGCCCGGGATGTCGGCCACGTATTCGAGCAGCAATGCGAAGTCGGCGATCTCACCGCTGTCACCCATGGCGCCGCGGTAGGCGTTCACGTTCTGGCCCAGCAGCGTCACTTCTTTCACGCCCTGATCGGCCAGGCCCGCGACCTCCACCAGCACGTCGTCAAACGGGCGGCTCACTTCTTCACCACGCGTGTACGGCACCACGCAGTAGCTGCAGTACTTGGAGCAGCCTTCCATGATGCTCACGTAAGCCGCGCCACCGTCCACCTTGGCCGGCGGCAGGTGGTCGAACTTCTCGATCTCGGGAAAGCTGATGTCCACCTGCGGCACGGCCAGGCGCGCGCGCTGGTTCAGCAGCTCGGGCAGGCGGTGCAGCGTCTGCGGGCCGAACACCACGTCCACATACGGCGCGCGCTTGATGATGTCGGCACCCTCCTGGCTGGCCACGCAGCCGCCCACGCCGATCAGCACGCCCTTGTCTTTCAGGTGCTTCACGCGCCCGAGGTCGCTGAACACCTTTTCCTGCGCCTTCTCGCGCACCGAGCAGGTGTTGAAGAGGATCAGGTCGGCCTCTTCAACATCCTGCGTGGGCTCGTAGCCTTGCGCGGCGTGCATCACGTCGGCCATCTTGTCCGAGTCGTACTCGTTCATCTGGCAGCCGAAGGTCTTGATGAAAACTTTTTTGCTCATGGAAAGCTCCTGAGGCACCGGCCTCGAAAAGCCGCTGCCTGCGCTGGGCGCACTTGGGGGTGTCGGTTTCAAACGCAGGCCGATGCAGCCTGCGGGGGAGGCGTCAGTTCGACTTGGCGGCGGGCTTGGGCTGCATGGACTCGAACACGTAGTTGCGCTCAACGCCGAAGCCGGCGCGTTTTTCCTTGGCCTCGGCCTCGGTGAGGATCCACACGTTCTGGATCTGGTCGCGCAGGTCCACCGTGTAGTTCACCACCACTTCCTTGTTCAGCAGCGACGACGACATCACCAACGAATTGTTGGTGTTGTAGATGCGCGCGCCCGGCGACAGCCGCGTGGCGCGGTCGTCCATGGTCACGTTCGGCGGCTGGACCACCACCAGGGTGCCGCGCAGGGCCTTGGCGGGGAAGTCGCGTGTGCCCGACTGGGCCTGGGCTGTGAAGGGCAGGGCGATCAGCAGTGCAGCGAGCAGGCTGGTGCTGACAGAGGAGGGGCAGCGGTTCATGGTGTGTGTCCAGAGGCTGTTGAAATGGGCGCTGGCCTGAGCGAAGGGCCGGTGCGGGCAAGGCCGCGATTGTCTCACGCCCCCTGCCGTTGAAGACCCTTCAAAGCCGGCGCGGACCGTCCAGCGGCTGGTCCGACTCCACCAGCGGATACCCGTCGGCCACATAGGCCGGGCCTTTCATCACCATGACGATGAAGGCGCCGATGGCCAGGGTGAGCAGCAGGGTCCAGAGCAGCAGCACCGAGCCGATGGCCACGAAGTCCACCATCTGGATGCTGGCGGCCACCGCGGCGTCACTGCCGCTCCAGTTGAACCAGCGCGCCGCCAGCGCGGCCAGGGCCGGCACCAGGGCGCTCAGCACAAAGGCCCTGGGCATCCGGCGCAGGATCACGCGCTCCAGCCCAGCGGGCGTGCGCACGAAACCGGGGAGTTGGTTGAACATCGACATGCAAAGCGCGCGAGGTGAAGAGCGGTGGGGGATTGGCCCCTGGGACCAATGCGTTTCACTGTACGGCGCACAATGAAATCTGTCCACGCACCTGCGAGAAGCCCTGTATGTCCTCACTCTCTTCCTTGCCTGCACACCGCTGGTTGCATCGCGTGTTACTGCTGTTGTGCCTCGCGGGCCTGCCGCTGCTCAACGCCTGCACCTCACCGCCCGACGGCGTGACCGTGGTGAGCCCCTTTGATGTGAAGCGCTACGCCGGCCAGTGGTTCGAGATTGCGCGGCTGGACCACAGCTTCGAGCGTGGCCTGAGCGACGTGAACGCCACCTACCGCCTGGAGGCCGACGGCAGCGTGGCGGTGATCAACCGCGGGTTCAGCGCTGAGAAAGGCGAGTGGAAGGAAGCGGTGGGCAAGGCCCTGTTCACCGGCGACACCAACACCGGCTCGCTCAAGGTCTCGTTCTTCGGGCCGTTCTATGGCGGCTACCACGTGATCGCGCTCGACCCGGGCTACCGCTGGGCCATGGTGATCGGCCCCAACACGGACTACCTGTGGATCTTGGCGCGCGACAAACAACTGCCCCCGGGGGTGCGCGAACAACTCGTGGCCCAGGCTGCGCGGCTGGGTGTGAAGACGAACGAACTCATCTGGGTCGAGCACCGCCGCAGCGACAGCTGATCGACCCATCGATCGCTACCTGCACGTCATTTCCAGCGGATCGGCTCCACGGCCACGCTGCCGCGATCGCTGGAGAGCGTGAGCACGCCCTCTTGCACCGTGGCCTGCAGCTGCATGCTGCGCTCGGCCATCTGGGCCAGTGCGGGGGCCACATCGGTGGGCAGGCGCCAGACCTGCAGGCGGTCGAGGCGCGTGAGCTTGGTGTTGATGCCGCGCCACCACACGTCGGCCGCGCTGCCGAACGCGTAGAGCACCACCGCGTCGGCCTTGCTGCAGGCTTTGGCCAGGGGTTTGTCTTCGGGCTGGCCGACCTCGATCCACAGGCGCTTGCGGCCGGTGAAGTCGGTGAGCGAGACGTCCGGGTCGTCCGGGTCGGACAGGCCGGTGCCGAAGGCGAGCGTGCCGTCGCCGCGGCAGGTGTCCTGCAGCTCGTGGGCGTGGATGGCCAGGGCCACCAGGCGCACCATCATGCGTTCGTCGGTCTCGCTCGGGTGGCGGGCCAGGGTGAGCGCGTGGTCGGCGTAGTAGCTGTGATCGATGTCGGCGATCTGCAGGTTTGCCTTGAAGATGGTGGACTTGATGGCCATGGTGATCCGTCTGTGAAGGCCGCAACGGCGTGCGCCATGAAAAAAGCGGGCTCTGTTGCCAGAGCCCGCTTCTTGAATTGTTGGTGGTGATAGGTGGACTTGAACCACCGACATCAGCATTATGAATGCTGCGCTCTAACCAACTGAGCTATATCACCAACGAGGCGGGATTGTAGCTCAAATCAAAGCGCGTCCCGGGCGTTGCCGGGCCCGAAACCGTTGGATCAGGTCGTCTTCTTGACGTACGAAGAGCACCAGCCGGCAGCGGCCACTTGTTTGCCCGCAAACAGCGGGCAAGGGCCGGCCTCGGTGCCTGCTGCACCTTGGTACAGCGCGCAATTGCCGCAGTTGCTGCCTGCCACAAAGTTGGGGTACTTCGCCTTGTCGTGGTTGGCTGCCACGTCCACATAACCCAGCGCCACGGCGGTCGGGTCGGTGGCCTCCACCATGGGGCCGGCGGCCACCGGGGCGGCGGGCGGCGCAGCTGGTGCCGGTGCCGGTGCCGCGGCAGCTGGTGGTTCAGCCGGTGCGGGTGCTGGCGCGGGTGCAACTGCGGCGGTTTCTTCTTTTTTGGAGCAAGCGGCAGCGAGCACGGCGCCGCTCACGGGCACCATCATCAAAAAGCGTCGGCGTGTGGTCATGGGGATCTCCTGATTTATGAGAAGGAAGCAGGCCGGTGGCCTGCCCACGCAGCCTCCCGAATTGTTGCCTTTCGGGCTACTGCTGCGTGCAAGCGGTTATACGCTTGCCCCATGCGTCGGCGTGTTACAGCCTGTGCATCCCCCACCCCTGCGCTGCGCCATTACTGGTGCTTGAACTCGGGCTTGCGTTTGTTCACGAAAGCGTCCATGCCTTCCTTCTGGTCGGCGGTGGCGAACAGCGCGTGGAAGATGCGGCGCTCGAACATCACGCCGTCGGACAACGAGCCTTCGAACGAGCGGTTCACCGACTCCTTGGCCGCCAACACGCTGGGCAGCGAGAAGCCGCAAATGATGAGTGCCGCGCCCAGGGCCTCGTCCATCAGCTTGTCCAGCGGCACCACACGGCTCACCAGGCCCGCGCGTTCGGCCTCGGTGGCGTCCATCATGCGGGCGGTGAGCACCATGTCCATGGCCTTGGACTTGCCGATGGCACGGGGCAGGCGCTGCGTGCCGCCAGCGCCGGGGATCACACCGAGCTTGATCTCGGGTTGGCCGAATTTCGCGTTGTCGGCGGCGATGATGAAGTCGCACATCATGGCCAGCTCGCAGCCGCCACCCAGCGCAAAACCGCTCACGGCGCCGATCACGGGCTTGCGGATGCTGCGGATGGTTTCCCAGTTCCGCGTGATGTAGTCGCCCTTGTAGACATCGGCGAAGGTGTAGCCGGCCATGGCGCCGATGTCGGCGCCCGCAGCAAACGCCTTCTCGCTGCCGGTCAGGATCATGCAGCCGATGTCTTCATCGGCGTCGAAGGCCTTGAGCGCGGCACCGAGCTCATCCATCAACTGGTTGTTCAGCGCGTTGAGCTGCTTGGGGCGGTTGAGCGTGACGATGCCGACCCGGCCTTCGGTTCGGACGGTGATGCATTCGGGCGCGGTGGCGGTGGTCATGGGGGTCTCCTCGGGTGTCGGGTGGTGCTGAAAAGCTGTCCACTATAGCGGGGGGTACCGAGGGAAAACATTAACCGACCGATTGGTTGGCTAATGGTAAATTGCACCGCCTGCCCATTCCAAACGCCGAGGAGATCCACCGCCATGACAGATGCCGCCGTCTTGTATGAAGAGCGCGGGGCCGTGGCCCTGGTCACGCTCAACCGGCCCGACGCGCTCAACAGCTTCACGCGCCAGATGCACCGCGACCTGTGGGCCGCGCTCGATCGGGCCGAGGCCAACCCGGTGGTGCGTGCGCTCGTGATCACGGGCGCCGGCCGCGGTTTCTGCGCCGGGGCCGACCTGGCCGAGTTCGACTTTGAACCCGGGCCCGACCTGGTGCAGCGCGCCGACCCCGGCCCGGTGATCGATCAGGCATTCAACCCCACTGCGCGGCGCTTGCAAGGCCTGCGCATGCCCACCATCGCCGCGGTCAACGGCGTGGCCGCGGGTGCGGGCGCATCGCTGGCCATGTGCTGCGACATCGCGATCGCCGCCACCGGGGCCAGCTTCATCCAGGCCTTCAGCAAGATCGGCCTCGTGCCCGACGCCGGTGGCAGCTGGCTGCTGGTGGAGCGCCTGGGTCTGGCGCGTGCGATGGCGCTGGCCATGACCGGCGACAAGTTGCCGGCCGCGCAAGCGAAGGAGTGGGGAATGATCTGGGACGTGAGCGACGACTGCGTCGGCGCTTCGCTGGCCCTGGCCAGCAAACTGGCCGCCATGCCGACCCGGGCGCTGGTGGCCACGCGCGCGCTCTTGCGCGATGCGTCCACGCGCAGCTTGAGCGAGCACCTCGATGTGGAGCGCGACACGCAGTCGGCGCTGGGCAAAACGCACGATTACATCGAAGGCGTGATGGCCTTCCGCGAAAAGCGCCCGGCGCAGTTCAAGGGGGAATGATGTCGCCGCACGAACGAGCCGCCAAAGTCGGCCAGACGATGTTCGCGGTCGACACCGCGAGCAAGGACACCCTGGGCATGGAGTTGCTGAGCTGCGAGCCGGGCCGCGCCAGCATCCGCATGGCGGTGCAGCCGCTGCACCTCAATGGCCACCAGATCTGCCACGGCGGCTTCATCTTCACGCTGGCCGATTCCACCTTTGCGTTTGCCTGCAACAGCCACAACAAGAATGCGGTGGCTGCGGGCTGCAGCATCGAGTTCCTGCGTCCCGCGCACGCCGGTGACGTGCTCACCTGCGAGGGCGTGGAGCAAACGCTCTCGGGCCGCCACGGCATCTACGACATGCGGGTGATCAACCAGCGCGGCGAAGTGGTGGCCATGTTCCGCGGCAAGAGCGCGCAGATTCCCGGGACGGTGTTTCCCGAAGAAGGACAGCCATGAGAGCCTTTGCCCTGGAGCCGATTGAAAAGGCCAGTGTCGACGAATTGCGTGCCCTGCAACTCAAGTGCCTGCAAGCCACGCTGCGCCACGCCTACGCCAACTCGCCCGTTTACCGTGCCAAGTTCGACGCGGCGGGCGTGCACCCCGACGACTGCCGCAACCTCGCTGACCTGGCGAAGTTTCCCTTCACCACCAAGAAGGATCTGCGCGACAGCTACCCCTTCGGCATGTTCGCCGTGCCGCGTGAACAGTGCGCGCGCATTCATGCGTCCAGCGGCACCACCGGCAAGCCCACGGTGGTGGGCTACACGATCAAGGACATCGACACCTGGGCCACGGTGGTGGCGCGCAGCATCCGCGCCAGCGGTGCCCGCCCGGGCGATCTGGTGCACGTGAGCTACGGCTACGGGCTGTTCACCGGCGGTCTGGGGGCGCACTACGGCGCCGAAAAACTGGGGTTGACCGTGGTGCCCTTTGGCGGCGGCCAGACCGAGCGCCAGGTGCAGCTGATCCAGGACTTCAAGCCCGACATCATCATGGTCACGCCGAGCTACATGCTGGCGCTCGCCGACGAGTTCGAGCGACAGGGCATCGACCCACGCCAGAGCAGCATGCGCATCGGCATCTTTGGCGCCGAGCCCTGGACCAACGACATGCGCGTGGCCATCGAGGCTCGCATGGGCATCGACGCGGTGGACATCTACGGCCTGTCGGAGGTGATGGGGCCGGGCGTGGCCAACGAGTGCGTGGAAACCAAGGACGGCCCGACCATCTGGGAAGACCACTTTTACCCCGAGATCATCGACCCCGAAACCGGCGAGCCGGTGGCCGACGGCGAGATGGGCGAGCTGGTGTTCACCAGCCTGACCAAGGAAGCGCTGCCGATCATTCGGTACCGCACACGCGACCTCACGCGCCTGCTGCCCGGCACCGCGCGCACCATGCGCCGCATGGAAAAGATCACCGGCCGCAGCGACGACATGATGATCGTGCGCGGCGTCAACGTGTTTCCCACGCAGATCGAAGAGCTGATCTTGAAGCGCCCCGAGCTCAGCGCGCACTACCAGTGCGTGCTGACGCGCGACGGGCCGATGGACAACCTCACGGTGATGGTGGAAACGCGCTCGGGCCTCTCGCCCGAGAGCATCGAGGCGCGGGCCGCGGCCAAACAGCTGCAGCACGAGGTCAAGGTGTATGTGGGCAGCAGCGTGGCGGTGGAGCTCAAGCCCGAAGGTGGCGTGGAGCGCAGCCAGGGCAAGGCCAAACGGGTGGTGGACCTGCGTTCTCGTTCGGCGTGAGTGTTGCGAATGCCCACCGGCGGGCACCGCTGGTGTGGCAAATCGCATCCTTGCGGATGAAAACCCCTAGCCGTGTCGGGGTCGGGTGTCCTACATTACCCCCCACAGTTGGGGAAGACATGGACAAAAACACATTGTTTGGCAAGACCGCTGCAGGGCGCGAAGCCCTCACCTCCCGACCCGCCGGCCTCGGGCCGCGCCTGCGTTCGCTGCTGATCATGGTGGACGGCAAACGCAACCTGGCCGAGTTCGAAAAACTCGCGGGTTCGCTGGACCAGGCCACGAGCTCGCTCAACGACTTGATGGCGGGGGGCTGGGTCGAGATCGTCGGTGCCGATGGGTTGCCGAAGGTGGTGGCTGCGGCCCCGGCGGCGGTGCCTGCACCCGCTGCTTTCGAACCGGAGGTGTCTCAGCCGGTGCAACTGTCTCCAGCGCCACAGGCACCGGTGGCCGCGCCCGCGGGCACGCTGCCGTTCAGCGAGGCGCGTCGCCAGGTGGTGCGCTTCATCAACGACCAGTTGGGTCCCATGGGCGAGACGCTGGCCATCCGCGCCGAAGGCTGCAAGACGCCCGCCGATCTGCAGGCGGCGCTGCCTCGCATCCGCGATGGACTGAAGAGTTTCAAGGGCGCTGCGGTGCTGCAGCAGTTCGACGACGAGCTGGCAGGCCGCCTGCCCAAGGTCTGACACCGGCAGCGTTCAGTCGGACAACCAGGCGCCCAGACGCGCTGCGTCGGCCACACCCAGTTTCACGGCCTGACTCTCGGTCGGCCAGTCCAGCGGGCACTTGAGCAGGCGGTTGTCGCGCGAAACCAGCGCGGTGATGCGTGTGCGCTGGCCGCGCAGCATTTGCACATCGTCGAGCTTGTGGATGCGCCAGGCCTCGGCCGCGCCCCCGCGGCGCACCGCCGCCAGTTCCAGACCCAGCCACTCGTCGCCCGCGGCCATACCGGCTGCCTCGGCTGCGCCACCCCGCAAGACGGTCTTGATCTGCACGCTGCCACCCGACTCGGCCACGCGCAGGCCCAACTGCTGGGCCAGTGGCGCCTTGTCGTGCGTGAGCTTGGCGCCTTGCCCTTGCAACAGATCGATGAGGGGCAGGTCGGCCATGCTGTGCACCCAGGCGGCGATTTCACCTTCAAAGCTGCGTTTGCCCAGGCGCTTGAGCGCGCGCAGCAGATCGGTTTCGCGCATGGGGCCGCCCTGGCAGCGAGTCCAGAGTTCGCGCATCACCGCGTCCAGCGTGGTGTGGCCCTCGGCTCGCAGGGTGAGGTCCAGGCACAAGGCGACGAGTGAGCCTTTGGTGTAGTAGCTCACCGTCGCGTTCGGCGTGTTCTCGTGCATGCGGTAGTACTTCACCCACGCATCAAAACTGGCCTGCGCCACGCTCTGCAGATGGCGCCCGGGTGTCTGCTGCACCTGGTTGATGGTCTTGGCCACCAGTTGCAGGTAGGCCGTGTCGTCGATGAGACCGGCGCGGCGCAGGATCAGGTCGTCGTAGTAGCTGGTGAAGCCTTCAAAGAACCACAGCAGTTCGGTGTAGTTCTCGGCCGTGTAGTCGTAGCGCTTGAACTCGGCCGGACGCAGGCGTTTGACGTTCCAGGTGTGGAAGTACTCGTGGCTGATCAGGCCCAGCAGCGTGGTGTAGCCGTCGGTGGCCTTGAGCGCGGCGGGTTTGTCGCTGGACGACGGGCGCAGCCGCGGCAGGTCGGCGCGCTGGCAGATGAGCGCGGTGGAATTGCGGTGCTCCAGCCCGCCGTAGCCGTCGCCACTGGCGTGCAGCATGAACACATAGCTGGTGAACGGCGGTGCGCCGTCGCCGTGCCAGAACGCGATTTGCGCTTCGCAGATGCGGCGCGTGTCGTCGATCAGGCGTTCACCGTCGAGCCAGGCCCCTGCGCCGCTGATGACGAAGCGGTGTTCCACGCCGCCGGCGGTGAACTGGCCGTTCCAGAACCGGCCCATTTCCACCGGGCAATCGGCCAGTTCGTCGTAGTCGGCCGCGCGGTAGTGGCCGAAGCCCGCGGGGTCGACGCTGTGCGCGGGCAGGCCGGTGACGACGTTCCAGCCCTGCGTCGCGCCACTCGCCACGATTTCCAGCGACTGGGGTTGATCTTCCTGGCCGGCCACCCGTAGGCACAGGCTGGTGGCGTTGAAGAAGCCACGCGTGCTGTCGAGAAAGGCGGTGCGCACCGAGGCGTCAAACGCGTACACCTCGTACTGCAGTTCCAGCGGTTGGCCCGCCACCGCGCTGGCTTGCCACTGGTGCTTGTCGAGCTGCCGGATGGCCACAGGTTGGCCGTCTTGCCAGGCTTGCAGGTTCTGCAGGTGCTGGGAAAACTCGCGCACCAGGTAGCTGCCCGGGATCCACACCGGCAGGCTCACGCGCTGGTTCTTCGCGGGTTGTTCGATCTGCAGCGTGACGGCAAACAGGTGCGCGTTGGCGTCCTGGACCGACACGGTGAAGCGCACGCCGGTGGAGGCGGCAGGACGTTTGGGCATCAGAGGGCTCCTGCACCGATGAAACAACTCAGCGCCGCAACGGCCGAGAGACGAAAACGCAATTTGAGCCAGACATCCAACCCGGCCTGGGCGTAGAGCCGACGATCGACGAGATAACACACGATCAGCACCAGACCCAGCCACGCAAGGCCCGCATAGGGCGGCATCACCAGACCGGGCCAGGCCAGCAGCGAGGGCACCACCCCCCAGACAAAATGGTTGTTGCTGTCGGGTGCGTGAGCCAGTCGGCTCCAGCCGATGCCCCAGTGGATGCCGCCGAGAAAGGAGGCAATGAGGGCCGCATAGGCGGCCAGCGCCAGCGCCACCCAGGCTTGCAGATCGGGCGTGACCAGCCAGACCAGCAGCGCCAAGCCCACCAGCGGGATCAGGCCGGCGTAGCCCAGGTTGTGGATGAGGGGCTGCTCACGGGGTGCGCTGTCGGCTTCAAGCAAAGGCATGGGCAGCCGCATCAGTTGAGCATGGTCTCGATGCGGTCGGCCGTGATGAAGCCCGGCACGCGGGTGTCGTTGGTGAAGATCATGGTGGGCGTGCCCTTGATGCCGTGTTTGCTGGCCAGGCGGCTGTTGCGCTCGATGGCGGCGGTGTCGCAGGTGGCCGCGGCGGGCGGCTGGTTGTTGGTCATCCAGTCGCTGTAGGTTTTGGCCTTGTCTTTGGCGCACCAGATGCGGCGCGCTTTCTCCGCGGAGTCCGGCCCGAGCACGGGGATGAGGAACACGTGCAACGTCACGTTGTCGAGATCGGCGAACTCCTGGTGCAGTTTTTTGCAGTAGCCGCAGTTCGGGTCTTCAAACACCGCCATCTTGCGTTTCCCGTTGCCGCGCACGAGGGTGAAGGCGTCTTTGAGCGGCAGGTCTTTGAAGGCCAGCGCGGTGAGTTTCTCAAGCCGCTGTTCGGTCAGGTTGACGCGTGCCCGCGTGTCGATCAGCGTGCCCTGGATCAGGTAGTTGCCTTCAGCGTCGGTGTAGAAGATGTCGCTGCCATTGATGCGGACTTCAAAGACGCCGGGCATGGGCGTCTTGCTGACCTCGTCGATGGTGGGCAACTTGGGCAGGCGCTCGGCGAGGTTTTTGCGAATGGCGGCTTCCTGCGCCAGCGCGCCCAGGGACAAGGCGGTCAGCGCCAGCAGCAACAGGGACTTGAGACATTTCATCGTGGGGGCGCTCGGTGGCGATCGGGAAAAAAAGGGTTCAGGCCGGCTGGCCCATGGCCTGGCGCGCCAGCCAGCGCTTGAGCGGGCCGCTGCGGTTGAAGTTGCTCAGGCCCCAGTTGCGCAGCGCCTGCACGCGGCTGTCTTCGTGGGCAAACAGGCCGAACAAACCGTCGGTGACCCGGCCCATGGCGCCCACCTCGGCGGCGCGCGCGCGCTCGTAACGGCGCAGCAGTTTGAGGTCACCGAGGTCGCGCCAGTACTCGCGCTCGTGCAGAACGCGGGCGAGTTCGGCTCCGTCGGCCAGGCCCACGTTGAGGCCCTGGCCCGCCAGCGGGTGCATGGCGTGGGCCGCATCGCCGGCCAGCGCCACGCCGCCGGTGGCGGTGCGGGCAATCCAGCGTTGTGCGCGTGAGAGTTCGAGGGGCCAGGCCTGGGCGGGGCTTTCCATGTGCAGGGTGCCCAGGATGTTGGCGCTGCGCGCCTGCACCGCCTGGGCCAGGGTGGAGGGGTCGGACTGCAGCCAGGCGTCGGCCTGTGCTGCAGGGACTGACCACACCAACGCCACGGAGTTCCCCTGGGCACCGCCCAGCGGCAGCAGGGCCATCACCTCACCGTTGGCGAACCATTGGCGCGCCACGCCGCCGTGGGGCAGTTCACCGGTCAGCCTCGCCGCCACCGCCTTGTGCGCGTAGGGGCGCACGTCAAACGCCAGGCCCAGCTGATCACGCGTCTGGCTGCGCTTGCCTTCGCAGACCACGGTGAGGGCCGCGGGCGGGGTCTCGTTCACGCGCTCGATGCTGCCCTGGAAGCCCACGGCGTCGCTCAGGCGCTGTTCCAGCGCGGGCACGTCCACGATCCAGGTGAGGGCGTCGCTGCCCTGTTCGCTGGCGGAGAAGCTGAGTTCGCCGCCGTCGTCGCCCCAGACCTGCATGGCGTTTACGGGTGTGATGGCGCTTGGTTGCGGGCTGCGGTCGTCGCTCTCGGGCCAGGCGCGCACCGAGCGCAGCAACTCGCGCGAGGCGCTGTTCAGGGCGTAGGCCCGCACGTCGGGGGTGGTGGTGTCGCGCGGGTGGCCGACCAGTGCCACGCGCAGGCGGTCGCGCGCCAGCAGCAGGGGACCGTCGAGATCGACGAATCGGGCCTGTTGCGCGAGCAGCATGGCCGGCGCCATCGCCAGCGAGGTCGCGACCATGCAGCCGATCATGATTTCAAAGCCGAGCGCTTGCGCGGCGTCCGCC